>NZ_BAAHYN010000024.1:0-47204 GCF_054657535.1 Desulfosporosinus burensis | reverse complement strand
AATAATAGGGACATTGCCGCTAAACTACTACAGGCTGAAAGTGTCAGGGTGCCCATTGACACACTGACAGAGACATACCCAGGGTTAACGGTAGAGGATGCCTATCGTATTCAACTAGAGGGTATCACTATGAAGCTAGCTCAGGGCCGAAAGGTGATCGGTAAGAAAATTGGTTTAACCAGTAAGGGCATGCAGAAACTGTTAGGAGTTAATGAGCCCGACTATGGACACCTGTTTGACAATATGTTGCTCTTAGAGGGAGAATCATGCCAGCGTCAGGAACTTCTCTTGCCCAAGGTGGAAGGGGAACTGGCTTTTGTCTTAAAGGATACCCTTAAGGGCCCTGGGGTAACCATAGCTGACGTATTCCGTGCAACAGAAGGAGTCATGCCAGCCTTTGAGATAGTTGACAGCCGGATCCGTGATTGGAAGATAAAACTAGCGGACACTATCGCCGACAATGGCTCCAGTGCCCGCCTGGTCTTAGGCAGCCGCTTAGTTCCAGTACAAGATCTTGATTTGCGCCTAATCGGCATGGTGTTGGAGAAGAATGGAGAAATGGTCAGCAGTGGGGCCGGTGCGGAGGTTTGGGGTCATCCCGCGGCTGCGGTTGCCTGGCTGGCCAATAAGCTGGCTGAATTTGATATCGCACTGGAAGCAGGAGAGATTATTTTATCGGGGGCAGTGACAGCGGCCGAAGTGGCTGAGTCGGGGGATGTCTTTACGCTGTCTTTCGACGGGTTGGGCAGTTTGAATTTAAAATTCATTTAAAGAATGTCATTTGAGGAGATGTAATTGGTGGATAAAATTAAGGTAGCTGTAATTGGACCAGGAAATATTGGTACCGACTTGATGTTTAAGATCCTTAAAAGTAAGAACCTGGAAATGGGTGTGCTGACTGGTATTGTGGAATCTGAGGGGATTCAAAGGGCTCGGAAAATGGGAATTAACACTTCGATTGAAGGGGTTAATGCGGTTCTCCAAGACCCGGATATTAAAATCGTTTTTGACGCAACCGGGGCAAAGCCACACCTTATGCATGCTCCACTACTCAAGGAAGCGGGTAAAATATCAATTGATTTGACACCTGCTTCGATCGGTCCCTATTGTGTTCCCTGTGTTAATTTAGAAGAATTGTTGGAGGAACCTAATGTTAACATGGTGACGTGTGCCGGACAGGCAACGGTTCCAATTGTTTATGCCATTAACAAGGTAGCTTCCGTCACCTATGCCGAGATTGTCGCCAGTCTATCTAGTAAAAGCGCTGGTCCGGGAACCCGTCAAAATATTGATGAATTTACGGAAACTACCTCTAAGGCCTTGGTTAAAGTTGGGGGGGCCAAGCGAGGGAAGGCGATCATCGTGTTAAATCCTGCTGAACCCCCTGTGATGATGGCGAACACTATTTATGTAGAAGTGGAGAATCCTGACGAAAAAGCTATTACAGCCGCTGTTCAAATGATGGTGAACGAGATTCAAAAATACGTGCCAGGTTATAGACTTCGTGTTCCGCCCATCATTGATGGTCACAAAGTCACCATCATCATTCAGGTAGAAGGGGCCGGCGATTTTCTGCCCAAATATTCAGGAAACCTTGATATCATCACTTCGGCAGCCGTATCCTTCGCGGAAAAGCTTGCCCAAAAATTAATTAGAAAGGACGTGATCGCATGAGCATGGGTAAGATTCATCTGGTGGACACAACATTGCGAGACGGCAGTCACGCAGTAAGCCATCAGTACAGCGTGGAACAAGTGGCGGAAGTTGCCGGCGGACTTGATGCGGCTGGGATTGAATATATCGAGGTGTCTCACGGGGACGGCTTAGCGGGCTCTTCGTTTAATTATGGCAGGTCTGCCACGGATGAGGAGGAATTGATCAAAGCGGCAGCAGAGGTCATCAAAAATGGAATTTTAACTGTTTTATTGATTCCCGGGATCGGCACTATTGAGGATCTGAAACGGGCTGAGGCTTGCGGAGCTAAGGCGGTACGGGTTGCTACCCATGTGACAGAGGCGGATACTGCTGAGCAACATATACGGATGGCTAAGAGCCTGGGAATGCAGGCATTTGGTTTCTTGATGATGAGCCACATGGCTCCACCGGAAAAAGTCGTTGAGCAGGCCAAACTGTTTGAGTCGTATGGCGCAGATTTCATCTATGTGGCCGATTCGGCCGGGGCCATGCTGCCGGACGATGTTAGAGCCCGGGTTGGTGCTGTAGTCCAAGCAGTTGGGATACCCGTCGGGTTTCACGCCCACAACAATTTGACCTTGGCCACAGCTAATTCCCTCGCAGCCTTGGAAGTTGGGGCAACCTTCCTGGATGGGACTTGCCGAGGCTTGGGGGCCGGGGCGGGAAATACCCAAATTGAAGCGCTCGTGGGGGTTTTGAATAAAGTCGGTTATCAGACGGGCGTGGATTTATACAAAATCATGGATGTAGCTGAAGATTTGGTTGAGCCCATGATGCACCGGCCGCAGGTAGTGCGCAACGCCCCATTTATGCTGGGTTATGCCGGTGTGTATTCAAGTTTTCTCTTACACACTTACCGGGCGGCTGAACGATTTAACCTCGACCCCCGGGACATCTTGACAGAACTAGGAAGGAGGCGAATGGTAGGCGGTCAGGAAGACATGATTGTTGATGTGGCGTATCAGTTGGCGAACCAATAAAAAGGAGCGTAAGGTATTATGAAGACCGTTAATTTACTGGCAGTCATTGACAAAGAAAAGTGCATTGGCTGTAAAACGTGTGTGAAAGTTTGTCCGGTACTAGCCATCAAAATAGAGGACCGGTTAGCAATTGTTGACAATGAAATGTGCCGTGGTTGTAACGCTTGTGAGCAACGTTGCCCAGTTTATGCAATAAGTATGGTAAAAAGTGAACAACCATTTGTTGTTAAGGTTGATGTCAGCAGTGTTGATTATGCTTTGATTGAAGATCTCTGCCGGAAGGCTAAATTTAATCCCGAACAGTTGATTTGCTATTGTACAGCGACTCGGGCGGAAGAAATTGCGGCTGCGATTATACTAGGAGCCGATTCCCCGGAAAAACTTTCCTTACTGACGGGCGCTCGTACCGGCTGTAAAGTTGAATGTATTCAACCCTTGTTACGTCTTCTCGAGGCAGCCGGTGTCAAACCCCAACCGCCAGAAGGTGGATGGCAGTGGTATGGTAAGACAGTGACAGTGTGGGATATTTCAGAGGAAGTAAAACAAAAATATGCGAGTCGGGGATTTTATTTCGATGAAGACATCAAACTTTTAGATCGAGTAGTTGCCGCCCCGCTGCAAGGAAGGAGTGAATCTTAATGCGACCTCCAATCAAGCCGGTACCGCCGCGTTCATCCCAATATGGGATTGATCCAGACTTAGTTAAAACCCGTGTCAGTGAGCTGCCTGGAATGACTTCGGTCATGCTGACCGATCTTTTCCCGGATCTTCCGGAAGTGATTTTCCCCTGTGCTGCGGGGGTGTCAGTGATTCGCCAAGCTTCTGAAGCCGCTTTGCAAAACGTCGATATGAGCAAAATTAAACCAGAACACTCTGTGAATATCCTTGCTTCTCATCACGGTTTCACCCTAATGGGTGGTGAACCCTATGCGGAAATGCTCAAAGCTATTAAAGATGTTGTTGAGGCACGCACGGGTTGTCGCAACGTTCGCCTGCGGGCGGGTGTGGGACTTCGTTTCCGCGAGACGGAGGAGTATATCAAGCGCCACGGCCTGGACGTTTATTTCGATGGCAAAGCTATTGGGGTCGCTCCCATTGATCAAGGGATTCCTATCGAGACGGAGGTAGGAACCTTATTCGGACTTAAAAAAGTTTATGATGCGGACTGGATCATCCATGCTCATAACAGCGATGTCCGTGAGGTTCATTTCCATCGCCAAGTTGATCGGGCTGTAAAGCCTTTTGGCATGTCTTATGCCCGAATCGAGACTCGTTCTACGTATCACCAAAACCTCGGACCGAGAGCAGCGAACTTTACGGCCCGCGCTATTTTCGATTCAACCTTCGTGCAAAGTAAATTTGCCTTTGCTTCTTTTCTTACAGTGGCGCCCAACGGGATCATCGGGGTGGATGTTGATAGTGATCTGTATGCGCTTAATGACAGGGTCACTCAAACCGGTTTACGTTACTACGGCAAAATAATGACCTTATTCGGAGAACTTGAGGACTATATTTGTGCTTTGGATTTTCCTTGCCCAGTCGTTTACGTTTTCTCAGCGGGCGTCATCTATGCCAATGTTGTGGGCGCTAACACTGATCTTTATGATCTCGACTTACCTTTACCAGCTTATACCTGGTATACAGAGGCATTTTACGGTAAACAGGGTCGTCCTTTGCTTGATGATATTCCCACAGTTAATCGGGCCATTAAAATGTGTGTACAAAATTATGCCTGGACCGGTTATCCGACGGCTTTTTTTAGTGAGCACATTCCGACGATTGTTGTCGGACAGGAACAAGCCGAACTTTTTAATCGCGATCCGCAAAATCTTACCTATATGGACCATGCCATGGTGGCTGAGAGCACGGAGTCGGCTATGGAATTTGCCTATAAGACCACAGGGACGAGAAAGGTCGTTATTTTTGATGGGGCTGTCGGTGGTATTAATGTCAGCGAATCTTTGGCCGAGGAACTGTTGCAGAAAGCTCCCGCTGTCAGCGCTAAAGTCGATGAAATCTTATTGCCGAAATGGCTGCGGCAGAGAGGAATTGGATTAGTACGTCCTAAATAGAGATGCTGCCCTTTATTCATTTCTAGTATAACCAGTAAGAAAGTGGAAGCTTAATAATAAATAGGATGGTGACAAATGAGAGCTAGATCTTTAAGACAGTGGTTACAGGTTTTGAATACTGATGGTATGTTAAAACATGTTGATAAAAAAGTGAATCTTTCTTACGAACTGGCAGCTGTGGGTAAAAAAGCGGATGGACGCTTTGCGGTACAGTTTGATAAGCCGGGTGATTCGAAAGTACCCGTGGTAACAGGTATAGGTGGCAGCAGGGAACTCCTGGCACGGGCCATGGGAGTATCTGTCGATAGAGTGGCTGAGCATTTTGCCTGGGCTCAAGCCAATCCAATGGAATGCACCATAGTGGAAGCCGGGGCTGCGCCAGTAAAGGAAAGGGTTACCCATGATGTTGACCTGGGCACATTACCCATACCCGTCCATCACGAAAAAGACGGCGGGCCATATATTTCCGCTGGAGTGCTAATCGCCAAGGATCCAAAGACTGGCGTACGTAATCTCTCGATCCACAGGCTCCATGTTTTAGGTCCTAATCGCTTGGGAATCTTGATCTTGCCCCGGCATCTCTCCCATTTTCACAGGATGGCTGAAGCAGAAGGAAAACCCCTGGAAGTTGCGATAGCTATTGGTTTAGACCCCATATTATTGTTAGCTTCCCAGGCTTTGACATCGCCTGGTTATGATGAGTATACTATTGCCAGTGCTCTATATGGACAACCCCTAGAGTTAGTGAAAGGGGAGACTGTTGACCTTGAAGTACCTGCCCAGGCTGAAATAGTTTTAGAAGGCCATCTCCTGCCCGCTGTCCGAGAAATGGAAGGTCCTTTTGGCGAATATCCCAAATATTATGGCCCAGCTTCGCCGAAACCGGTTATTGAACTGACGGCAATGACTTCTCGAATGGACCCTATCTTCCAGACCATTGTACCGGCAACCAAGGAACACTTGCTTCTGGGATCAGTTCCTCGAGAAGGAGGCTTGATACAAATAATTAGAAACGCAGTGCCGAATACCAGAAGTGTTCACCTTACTCCTGGAGGTACTTGCCGCTATCATCTGGCTATTTCTATCGACAAACAAAATGAGGGTGAGGCCAAAAATGCGATGTTTGCTGCTTTTGGCAGTAGTCAGGAAATCAAGCATGTAGTAGTGGTGGACAAAGATGTGGATATTTTCAATCCTGAAGATGTGGAGTGGGCTGTAGCTACTCGTTGTCAGGCCGGACGTGATGTCTTTATCGTTGAAAGGGCATTAGGCAATAAACTGGATCCTTCTTCTGATGATGGGATAAGCGATAAAATGGGTATTGATGCGACCGTGCCTTCAGATGCTCCAGTAGGACGCTTTGAGCGAATTCGTATTCCAGGGGAAGACAAAATTAAGCTCGAAGATTATTGTTCCTAAAGAAATTCGCCAAAAGGATTGTGGATAGTAGATTGGGTGGGAAATAATCATTAGGAGGGGTAGAGTGTGACGAAACGTATAGTTGTAGGAATTACAGGTGCAAGCGGCTCTATCTATGCCTACACCCTCATAGAAACATTGGCCGCAATGGGTTGGGATGTGGAGGTCATTTTAACCCAGATAGGCGAGAAAGTACTGGCATATGAATGTGGGGTGGAGATAAAGGCCTTTTCTTCAGGAATTCATGTTCACGCCATAGACGACCTCTTTTCATCGTTAGCTAGTGGTTCATTTCGTAATGATGGAATGGTGGTTATTCCATGTTCAATGAATACTTTAGGTTTACTAGCCAACGGTATAGGGGATAATCTGCTTGCTCGGGCTGCCCAAGTGATGTTAAAAGAGAGGCGACCGCTGGTAGTTGTCCCGCGCGAGATGCCTTATAATATCATTCACTTGGAGAACATGTTACGGCTTGCTCGGGCTGGGGGCATTATCTTGCCTGCATCCCCAGGTTTCTATCATCATCCCCAAAGTATTGACGATTTAGTAAGGCATGTTGTCGGGCGCGTACTAGATCAGTTGGGCATAGAACACACTCTGTACAAGCGTTGGGAAGGCGTCTTAACATAAAAAGTAATTACAGGGCGCCTTTTTAGAACGCCTTGGAGTCGAGCGACTGGCAGTATTCCAGTCCCTTTAAGTAAAGTATCTATGGTAAATGTTAGCGGGCGGCGACTGTCGCCCGCTACTTCCTAAACAAGACCATAATTGGACTTACGACTTGTCAAATTAGGCGAGTTGTTTTGCGCCGTGAATATACAGCAATTGGGTTAGGTAAAGGTAACGGCGGGTAACAGTAATGGTAAAGTAACGGGGGTGCTAACCAACCTGGACATGCTGTTCATTGTTGGGCGGGAATGGAAATGGCAGTTGGGGCGGTTCTGAGAAATCTATTATTTGGTATCACGCGTTATCTAAGTTTCAAATACTTTTATCGTGGAAATAAAGGATGGTAACTTGTGGAATTAGTCAATAGGGAAAAGTTGAAAACACTGCGTAAAAATTTAAGAGATATGGAAAGTGTCGTTATTGCTTTTTCAGGTGGAGTTGACAGTACTTTTCTGCTTAAAGTTGCGCTGGAAGTACTTGGTGAAAAAGCCTTAGCAGTTACAGCTACTTCCTCAACTTATCCTGCTCAGGAGCAGGCGGAAGCTCAAAAACTTGCTCGCGAATTAGGGGCTAGACATAAACTAATCGTTTCGGAAGAATTGGATATTGAAGGGTTTGCGGATAATCCGCCTAACCGGTGCTATTACTGTAAGAATGAACTATTCTCCAAATTATTAATTGTCGCCAAGGATGAGGGAATAAATTACGTTCTTGATGGTTCTAACTTCGATGACTTAAATGACCATAGACCGGGAATGAAAGCAGCAAAGGAATTGGGCGTACGCAGTCCACTAAAAGAAGCAGGCATCACTAAAGAGGAAATTCGTTGTTTTTCCAAAGAAATGGGTTTATCGACATGGAACAAACCTTCCTTTGCTTGCCTTAGTTCCCGTTTTCCGTATAGCTCTAGAATAACGAAAGAAAAGTTGAACCAAGTAGATCGAGGAGAAATGTTGTTGCGTTCCTTGGGTTTTCAACAGTTTCGATTACGTCACCATGGTGAAATTGCCCGGATCGAGATCCCCCGAGATCAATTCTTGCTTATGGTAGAAAAAGTAGACCAAGTCGTTGAAGAGCTAAAAGCTTGTGGTTTTACTTATGTTACCATGGACCTGCAAGGTTACCGGACTGGGAGTATGAATGAGACTTTAAAGGAAGAGGACAAAAAAGTATGAACGAAAAAAGCCTGCGTGATTTGCTCATAGGAATCAAGCATAACGAAATTAGTGTTGATGCTGGGTTAGATAAATTGAAAGATTTGCCCTTTGAAGATTTAGGTTTTGCCAAAATCGACCATCATCGCCAGCTCAGGCAGGGATTTCCTGAAGTTATCTATAGTGCAGGCAAAACTACTGAACAGATCGTTACCATCGCCGAAAAGCTAGCTGAAGGGTCAGATAATAACATTTTAGCCACTAGGGCTAATTATGATGTTTATGAAGCCGTCGCCGCACGGATTCCTAACGTTGAGTATTATGATTTAGCTCGCTTAATTGTGATACGAAGGGGTGAACAGAAAAAACGAGGACATATCTTAGTGCTGAGTGCGGGAACCTCAGACTTACCTGTAGCTGAAGAAGCGGCTATTACCGCTGAGGTGATGGGCAATCGGGTGGAACGGCTTTATGACACCGGAGTAGCCGGTATTCATCGCTTATTAAGCCAAAAGGATAAGCTTTTTGCTGCACGGGTCTTAATCGTTGTTGCTGGAATGGAAGGAGCCCTCGCCAGTGTAGTTGGAGGGTTAGTGGACAAACCAGTGATTGCTGTGCCCACTAGTGTTGGTTATGGTGCTAGTTTCGGTGGGATAGCCGCTTTGCTGGCCATGTTGAACAGCTGTGCCAGTGGTGTCAGTGTGGTTAATATCGATAATGGTTTCGGTGCAGGTTATCAGGCTAGTTTAATCAATAGATTAGGGGAGGCTGGAGCATGAAAATCGCTTACTTCCATTGTTTTGCAGGGATAAGTGGGGATATGACCTTAGGGGCTTTAGTTGATGCCGGTTTAGATTGGGAGCAACTGCAAACAGATTTAGCCAAGCTTCCTTTAACTGGTTATCAATTACAAGTGGAGAAAGTGATTAAACAAGGCATTAGTGGGACCAAGGTACACGTTTTAACGGAAGAAGGCCATGTACACCGGCATCTGCGGCATGTTCAAGAAATAATTAGTAATAGTACGCTGCCGGAAGTTGTTAAGGAAAAAAGTATCCAGGTTTTTGCTCGCTTGGCTGAAGCTGAAGCCAAAGTACATCAAACATCTATTGACCGGATTCATTTTCATGAAGTCGGAGCGATGGATGCCATCATTGATATCGTTGGTTCTGTTATTGGTTTGTGGCGGCTGGGGATTGAGGAAGTATATGCCTCACCAGTGCATACCGGAACAGGCTTTACTAAATGTGCCCACGGGATAATGCCAGTTCCAGCACCAGCGACTCTGGAACTATTGCAAGGGGTTCCCATTTACTCCCGGGATGTAGAAAAAGAATTAGTTACTCCAACTGGAGCGGCAATTATTACAACGTATTGTCAAAATTTTGGCAATATGCCGCCGATGCGGGTTGATAACATCGGTTATGGGGCAGGTGAGCATGATTTAGTCATTCCAAACTTGCTGCGTTTAACCATTGGTGAGAAACTGGATCAGGTTGGTTCCGACGGGCATATTCGTTACGGCGGCAAGGGTGATGTCCACCAAGGAGAAGCCCTGATGATGGAAGCCAATATAGATGACATGAACCCGGAGTTTTATGATTACCTGATTAACAAATTCCTTAAAGCCGGGGCGATGGATGTTTTCTTGCGAAAAATCCAGATGAAAAAAAACCGCCCAGCTATAGTATTAAGTTTATTGATCCATACCCATCAATTAGAAACATTCTACCAGCAAATATTTTCCGAGACAACGTCCATCGGGGTTAGGGTTTACCCTGTGACCAAGTATATGCTGCCTTATGAAATAAAGACGGTGCAGACCAGGCTAGGTCAAGCTAAGGTGAAAGTTGCCCGTTATCAGGATAGCCTGCGTAATGTGGCTCCAGAATATGAGGATTGCCGTAAATTAGCAGAAGAGCAACAGATACCGCTTAAAGAAGTTTACGATATTATCAAATACGCAGCTTACCAACAATTAGAACAAAAGGATCATAGCTAGCAAGTATGGTTCGTTTATGGTAAAGCACATCTAGTGGGAAACTAATTTGGAGTGGAACTCGGATTCGTTTGGAAAGGAATAATGATAATGGATAAATTAATTGACGTATCAACTAAAGAAGATATTTCTCCAGAATATAGAGAAACTCCGGTTGGATTTCTTTTAGAATATCATAATCTTCATCGTTCATTTGATTCATATTCCAAAGCACAGCTATTAATAGGAATGTGTATGGATAATCGAAAACATCTTCGCATTCCAGATAATTTTGCGTATATAATTCGCAGTGGCGGGGGGAATTTACGTTACAGCGAGTTTAAAGTATCGTATGCTATTGCTATTGGTGGTGTAAAAGCGATAGCTCTGCTAGGCCATAATAATTGTGGTATGGTAAATCTTTATTCTAAAAAAGAAAAATTTATTGAAGGGTTAGTTGAAAATGCAGGATGGAACAAGAAATATGCAGAGGAGCATTATATGAATTTTGCTCCAATGTATGAAATTGGCAATGAAATAGATTTTGTTTTAAGTGAGGCGGCACGATTAAGATTAAGATATCCGAAAATTTTAGTTGCACCACTCTTTTACAATATAGAAGATAATAAATTTTATCTTATTAAAGAATGATTTAAGTGCATGGAAGGAAGTGTCGTGATTGTAGACAGATCGGTCATCCAAAGTTTCGCAACCAGGGGCAGTCATCGTTGACGATGACGAAGATTCCGTCAGAATAGTTTTGTCTGAGATGTTGAAAACAGAATTCTGATACGTTGCGTGCGGTACTTTATAAACAGGTGTCAAGCAAATCACTCCAATTCGTATTGAAGGAAAATAAATCCTTACCGTTGCAATTTTAGGCATATTTTGCAAAAGTCAAGTGTTTAAGACATGTTCCGCAAGAATATTTTGTTCGTCAATTTCCTATTGGAGACAAAAAAATGAAATCCTTATAGCAAAAAGGTGGGAGGACATCAATATCGATAGTTCAAGCAAAGCTTTGTGCCATCTGACTCGGCGAATGCCGAGACCATTATTACTTTAGGGAGGCGACGTAATCTTGATGTATTATGTCACCAGAGCGCAACTGGAAGCATTTAAAACCTTGGAGGAAGTCATTCCTTACCTTTTAGGAGAAGATGCCGTATTGTTTACGACAAATACGCAAAACTTTGATTCGATGTATACCCCAAAAAGTTTTGTGACCTACAAGGCAAAAATAGGTGACAGACTGGTGGAGGGCAGCGGTGGTAAGCAATGTGTGGTGACAGGCAAACCGGTGGATAAACTCGTTCCGAAAGAGGTGTATGGGTTTACATTTCGAACGATTGCTCTCCCTGCTATTGAAGATGGCAAAGTTATTGGCTGTATTGCGGTAGCGAGAAGCAGAGAGAAGCCGGAATTGATCATCGAAATTGCGGACAATCTCTCCGCCAGTTCGGAGGAAATTGCTGCATCCTTGCAAGAAATGACAGTGTACGCGGACAAGAGTGTGGAATCCATGTCAGATTTAGAGAGTGCTATTAAAGCATTAATAGATGGACTAAAAATCATCGAAGAAATGAACGAGCTTGTTAAAAACATTGCTTCACAGACCAATTTGTTAGCGCTTAATGCAGCGATAGAGGCGGCCAGGGCTGGTGAACATGGGCGCGGGTTCGCAGTGGTGGCTGAAGAAGTGAAAAAGCTATCTCAGAAAAGTGTTGATGCAGTGAAGAACATTAGGCAGGCAATACTAAGTAGCCAGAAGAGCATCAATAATGTAGAGAATCAGATCAGCCAAAATGTTGCGACTACTCAGAACCAGGCGCAGATAACACATGACATAGAATCAGCTATGGCTGAAGTAGTAAATAGTGCTATGGGTTTATACGACGTTAGCAAAACAATCTAAAAGTCTGCGCAGTGATAGATGAATCCGTCTGAAAAAAGCTGAGGCGATACCGAATGCCGTTATGAGTCGCCATGTGGCGATAGTCTTTCCTTCGCCACGAAGTGTTTCTTTTGGGTAGGTGGCTCGGCGATAATCTCCACCGGAGACTATCGTGACTATCGTATCGCCAGGTAAGAAGCAAAGAGACTACCATGATTAAGGTAGTCTCTTTGTGTAGTAAACTTATTGTTTTGAAGGCAAACAGGGCGTCCCTTGGGCTACCCCCTAGCTTTTAAATCCCGTCCTCACGAACGAATGCTGAAAAATATTAGGATAGTTAGCATCGTGGACTTGATTATCGATTATTTATAGATTTAGACACAAGAACCTGTCCTCTCATCTAATTACTATTGATTAGCATGGTTTTCTTTTTCATGTTTACTGGCGTCATATTCGAAGCGAAACTTCTGGTTACAATAAGAACAATGCACAAACTTTCCATCAGGTGCCTGTATTGGCATAAATATACCACCCCCTTGCACACGATTTTAACCAAGTATAATGGTTTTTATACTTTTTTCTTGATAGGTGTGTCTCTTTATCAACTTTTTCATAATATGGGTATGAGGTGAGGAAGATGTGGAATAAGTGGACCAGAAGTTTATTTGTGGAGTTTCAGTGGATGAAACGAAACCTTGTGCGTCGTTGGAAACTGGATACTCCAACAGGTGTTATGGGCATGCTAGTAATAATATCAGCTCTATTATTGTTTATTGTAATAGGAAGTGGGATTGCTCGTATCTTTCGGTCATTAGTTCCATGGGTTACCGGATCAAGAGTCGGAGAGATCTATTGGTACTCAATTAGCTTTGGAATAAAAGCCAGTTTTCTATTTATTATTTTTAGCGCTTCGCTCATTGTCTTTTTTCTCCATAAGTTTTCCGAACGACACTAGTACATATACAGATCCTTGATAGCATAGTCAGATCTAATTGAACGTGCTGTAATCAGCATTAGAGAGTTAATCATAATCATAATCTTAAGATTATGATTATGATTATGATATAGAAACATAAACTCGACATTGGTCATTATCACCACAGATTAAGGGCTTATCTCTAAACTTCTTTGGCTAAAATGGTAATTTTAGTTCTAAGATAGATAAAGAGCAAATAAATGTAAATAGGTGGACAAACTGTATATAATGTCGCTTTAAAATTCTTGCATAGGATCGATACCTATGTTAGAATTTAATGCGTTAGAAAGGGGCTGAGTTTGTGGATTTTTTGTCTGGCATTACAGGTACGCAAGTATTTAATGTCATTATGGTTCCGATACAAGTTATTATCATTTTTTTAACCTTCTATTACTTTATCCTTTCTATGTTTGGTTTGTACCGGAAACAAGAGGAGAAGATACTTAAGCCAGAGAAGAGCTTTGCTATAGTTGTTGCTGCACATAACGAGGAAGCTGTCATTGGACCCTTAGTGGAGAATTTACTTCAACTTGATTATCCAAGAAAACTATATGATATCTTTGTGGTAGCTGATAACTGTACGGATAAAACGGCCTTAATTGCTAGGAATTCTGGAGCAATTGTCCATCGGCGATTTAATACGGAGAAACGCGGTAAGGGTTATGCACTAGAATGGATGTTCCATCGTTTATTTAGAATAGAGCGTCAATACGATGCAATAGTCATTTTCGATGCAGATAATCTTGTTAAGGAAAATTTCCTTTTTGAGATGAATAGCAAGCTTTGCCAAGGCCATAAAATTGTCCAATGCTACCTAGATTCAAAAAACCCATTTGATACATGGGTGACCAATACATTCTCTATTGCATTCTGGGTAACCAATCGTTTGCTCCAGCTTGCCAGGTACAATACAGGTCGTCTCTCGAACGTTTTGGGAGGAACAGGTATGTGTATTTCGATGGGTGTTCTTAAGGAATTCGGGTGGGGAGCGACTTCCTTAACGGAAGATTTAGAATTTAGCATGAAAGCGCTATCCCACGGAATTAGGACGACTTGGGCGCATGATGCAGTGGTTTATGATGAGAAACCATTAACGTTTATGCAATCTTGGTATCAAAGGAAACGATGGGCACAAGGTCAAGTTGATGTAGCGGGACGTTATTTCTTCCCTCTAATTATCAAGGGTGTAAGGGAAAGGGAATTCATGTATATTGATGCCGCTATTCACCTTTTTCAACCGGCACTAGTTATGATAGCAACTTTCTTTATGCTTACAAATCTTATATCCGTATTTCAAAATCAGTATACTCAAGTATTTACTTTAGTAATGCCTTGGACGGGATGGCAGATTTTATCCGCTTTCCAATACTTATACCCAATTGCAGCGTTGGCGCTTGATCGTTTACCATGGCGTGCCTATGTAGGACTCATTCTATACCCAGTCTTTATTTATAGTTGGATACCCATCGTCTTTTTAGGATTTGTCAATCGTAAAGACAAACAATGGTCTCACACTAAACACACTCGCTCAATAAGTATAGATGAAGTTGTTGACAAACAAAAAAAAGTATCGTCGTCTTAATGGTTTAACCTGTTTCTCTTCCTTAATGTGATTGCCAGTTGAGTTAACACATACCTGCCCTAAGCGATGAGCGGCGAGCCATTCACGAGAATGATAATCTTATTAATATGCTAAGCTTTTTAATGTCTCTAAAATTAGAGTGTCATTATTTAACAGGTATAAACTATAAAAAAGTCTTTGACACAACGTCAGTTTTTGTGTATACTGATAATCGTCAGTCTCGGGTGATTAGCTCAGTTGGTAGAGCGCCTGCCTTACAAGCAGGATGTCGGCGGTTCGAGCCCGTCATCGCCCACCAAACTCGATGTTCGAAGTTTGAGATTCAAGGTTCGAAAGAACCGTGGAGCTAAAGCTTGGACTATAAAGGTAAGAGAACGGTGTCGTACTTCGAACATCGTGTATCAAACCTCAATCATGGCCCCGTGGTGTAGTGGTTAACATGCCTGCCTGTCACGCAGGAGATCGTCGGTTCAAGTCCGATCGGGGTCGCCATAATATTTGCCTCGGTAGCTCAGTCGGTAGAGCAGAGGACTGAAAATCCTCGTGTCGGCGGTTCGATTCCGTCCTGAGGCACCATGCGGGTGTAACTCAGTGGTAGAGTGTCACCTTGCCAAGGTGAAAGTCGCGAGTCCGAATCTCGTCACCCGCTCCATTATTCTTCTGGCGGCATAGCCAAGTGGTAAGGCAGAGGTCTGCAAAACCTCTATTCCTCAGTTCAAATCTGAGTGCCGCCTCCAATCAATTTGCCGATGTGGCGTAACTGGCAGACGCACGGGACTTAAAATCCCGCGGAGTAACATCCGTACCGGTTCGATTCCGGTCATCGGCACCAATATGGGTTTGTAGCTCAGCTGGTTAGAGTACCGCGTTGACATCGCGGGGGTCGGAGGTTCGAGTCCTCTCAAACCCACCATATGAACACTAATTATGAAAGTATATAAAGTCCTGAAAGGCTTGGTACAAGCGAACCTACGAGCTGGATTCAGGGCCTTATGGATTTCGGGGGTTGAGCAAAATTTTCATAAGAACCCGTAAGAAACTCTAAGTTTCCGCTAGTATTTAGTCAAAAATTCAGTCAAAGTCAGTAACGAAATATTGATTAAAGCCATTGATTTAGGTCAATGGCTTTAATTTATTTTAGGGATTATTTTTCATGGAAAACGATTTACCTTTAATTCTCGAGACGAAGAACAAGCGGGAACAGATTAGGTGCCGTATTGTTTTCTCGACATACAAATATATGTGAGTAACGGGCAAGTTTGGCAACGCGTTTATTAAATAGATATTAGAACGGGAAAGACCTGGCAAGATCATTGCCGCCCAGACATAGGAAGCAACTTAATGTACAAATTTTTACCACGGGTAGAAAAAATGATAAGTATAAAATGGTTATCAAAGGCTAAAGTAGGATAGAACATTAACAGAGGAGGTAAATTGTTTATGGGAAAATCAACCTATTTTAATACGCCGTGTCAATCAGGGAAAAACAAAGAATTATTAATGTAGTAGAAGTTTTTTATATTTGGGATGTTTAGTCACCAAGTTGGATGCCTTAGAAACCATACAGATTTTTGAACATATGATGTTAGCGAGGTTTACCATCTCTGGAATCATTTGATGCAGAGATATAACGTCATATATGTTACCAATCTTTTAAACAGCTTCGTTAAAGATGATGATTTAAAGTTAGTCCTTAATTCTGGCAACAAGACTCTTACTAAGCATACCAAGTTATTAGAAAAAGTGCTTTTGAACTATGGCATTCCTTTACCTCTCAGGCCACCAAAACAAACCCAAAAGACGGTAAATTCCGAGCTGATATCGGACAGGCAGATTTACAGACGGATACTAAGAGGCATTCAGGCCTTTTTACCGGTTCATACCATGGCCTTTATTCACAGTACTTCACCGAAACTCAGGGATTTGTTCATGTCTTTTATGGGTGAAGAAATGAAGATATTTGATAAGTATCTCGAATACGGTAAAATCAAGAATTATTTAATTAGACCACCCGTCTACAGGCCTTAGATTAAAAATAAAGGAGGATTAGTTTTAATGTAAAAACCAACCTATTTTTCGTGCCAGCATTAACCTCATGGGAACAGGATACCTGATAAATTTTGGTCCACGCGGCGTTTCATTATCAAGCAATCGTTTGAGTAGTGTCGAGAACTCAGATGTATCCGTCACAAGCTCAAAAACTTAGACCCCGCAGACGATTGCGGGGTTTTTTGGATTAGGGAATGGGCATTTTTACAGATTGTAGCCAAATCGTCGTTCAATGTACATAATGCCCGACTTGATGCCGTTTTCAAATCTTTCCCTTGAAGAATTTGGCCTACTAATTAAATCCACCGCATGTTAATATTAACGGTAGGGTGTTCTTCGATACCTTCGGTTAATAAATAATTTTGAGATGATCTATGTTTTAAATGCTGGGCATAGTGTTGCAACCATAACATATGAAATTCTTTATCAAGCTTGAAGTCGATTAATTTATCTTGAAGCTTTGACTCTAAATCATTTTCTTTTATCAGTTCATAATAAGCACTTAAAACTTTTTCTTCTAGTACAACCCCTATTTTGAACGTATTAGCCTGACCGGTTAATTCCATAGATTCTCCGACGATACTACCTGCAATATCCGCTATAGTACTTGCGATTTTCGGTATTTCAATATTTGCTTCTGTAAATATATTAACAAAAAAATCAGTATGCTCTTTGTCAGTTCCGATAATTTTGGATAAGGCCTTATCGAGTAAACTATCTTGTGTCGAAGATATTTGAGATATGTAATAATTTATTTGGAATTTTTCTAATTTATATATTCGTTTTAATTGCTCAATTATTTGTTTATTCACTTTGAAATGCTCCTTTTTTAGAAAAGATTGTTAGAATCTATTTTCCCAAGTTTTATAAAATTTATTTGTATCTATTAAAAATTAAAATAGATCTATTAACAAGGATAAGAGCCATTTTTTAGTAGATGCGAAAAGCATTTAAATACTCTCCTGCGCTGATTAGGCGTAGGAGAGTATTTCATTTAATTGGACTATTTCGTTGGTAGTTGTCTGGGGAAGGAGTTGTAGATTGAGTCGTGTTCATAACAATAACTCCTCAAATTTATTTTATGGGTAAGTTGAAAAACCAAATACCTAATCCGAAAAAGGCATGAGCAGCAGCAACCAAAACGATTAAAATGGCATTACGTCTGTGAAAACTAAAGGGAAGCTTTATTAAACGCTTTCCAGAAAGGACTTGCAAGGTCAGCAACACCATAAGAAGAATCCCAAGCCAAACGTTTAATGGTTTTCCCCACCATAAAGGCACATACACTAGAGTTCCCCCCTCTCTAAAGTATCAGATTCTTGGAAAGAAGCAAAAATTCCTTTAACACTTAGCAGTTTTATGTTACAAGTTGGTTAAAGCCTATTTCGTTGATATTTTTGCGATTGTCTAATATACTGATTAGGGTTGTTTTTAGCGAGACGTGCTACTAATGAATGATCTCTGCAAGGAGACGATCGAAATATATAGTGGAATGAATGGCTCTGATTATGGAATGGAAGGTGGTGGTTTTTATGCATTTACTTTGGCAAGGCAAGGCACCAATTTATGAAGCATTGCTAAAATACAAATCTATGCGGGTGGTACCGTTTGACGTGCCGGGACATAAGCAAGGTAGAGGAAACCCCGAGCTCACAGAATTTTTAGGTGAGAAATGCCTTTCGGTTGATGTTAATTCTATGAAGCCGCTAGATAATCTCGCACATCCCGTCTCTGTAATAAAAGAAGCCGAGGAACTGGCCGCAGATGCTTTTGGCGCACATCACGCCTTTTTTATGGTCAACGGCACCACATCAGCCGTTCAGGCGATGATTATGAGTGTATGCAAACAGGGCGACAAAATTATTATGCCACGTAATGTTCACAGAAGTGCCATTAATGCCCTTATCATCAGTGGGGCAATTCCCGTTTATGTGAATCCCGGTGTCAATAATAAGTTGGGGATACCATTAGGCATGTATATTGACGAGGTGAAAAGTGCCATCGATAGAAATCCAGATGCCAAAGCAATCTTTGTCAATAATCCTACCTATTACGGTATTTGCTCCGACTTAAAGGCCATTACTGAGCTTGCTCATCGACATAATATGTTTGTTCTGGCTGATGAGGCGCATGGAACCCATTTCTACTTCGGAGCGGATATGCCAATCAGCGCAATGGCAGCAGGAGCCGATATGTCTGCAGTCAGCATGCATAAAACAGGTGGGTCGTTGACTCAAAGCTCATTTTTGTTAAAAAATGCTCGCCTTAGCACAGGTCATGTGCGGCAAACGATTAACCTGACCCAAACTACTAGCGGCTCATATCTGCTGCTTTCTTCGCTAGATATTTCTAGACGCAACCTAGCACTAGATGGTAAAAGCATTTTCGCAAAAGCCTCTTCTCTTGCCAACTATGCACGAGAAGAGATCAATAAAATTGGTGGATACTATGCTTTTTCTACAGAACTTATTAATGGAAATTCGGTGTTTGATTTTGATCAAACTAAACTTTCTGTCCATACCAGAGAAATTGGCTTGGCAGGAATTGAGGTTTATGACATTCTTCGTGATGATTACGGAATTCAAATCGAATTTGGAGATATCGGTAATATTTTAGCCATCATTTCAGTTGGGGATCGTGCCTTGGCCTTGGAACGTCTTGTATCTTCTTTGTCTGAAATAAAAAGAATATATATCAGGGACAAAACGGGAATGCTTGATCATGAATATATTAATCCAGAGGTAGTGATGGCCCCCCAGCGAGCCTTCTATACCGATCAGCGTTCAGTGGCTATCGAAGCCAGCACAGGGTGTATAAGTGGAGAGTTTGTTATGGCTTATCCGCCAGGTATTCCTATTTTAGCCCCAGGAGAGCAGATAACTGAGGAAATCATTGACTATATCGCCTATGCTAAGGCCAAAGGCTGTTTCCTGACAGGAACAGAAGATATGACCATTGAAAACATCAGAGTAGTGGAGGAATAAACAATGGAATTATGGTATACCGAACCGCACACAGACAACGTTCGCTTTTCCATTAAAGTGGATAAGCCCCTTTATACAGGTCAGAGCGAGTTCCAGAGAATCGACGTCTTTATCTCTAAAGAATTCGGTACCTTTTTTACCCTGGACGGCTTAATGATGGTTACTGAAAAGGACGAATTTATTTATCATGATATGATTGTTCATGTGCCTATGGCCACTAACCCAAAGATTAAGAATGTCTTGGTGATCGGCGCAGGCGATGGCGGAACGGTAAGAGAACTGACGCGCTATAGTACCATTGAAAATATTGACATGGTGGAAATAGATAAAATGGTTGTGGATGTGTGTAGAGAATATTTGCCCCAGACCGCCTGCAAGTTGGATGACCCAAGAGTAAACCTGTATTTTGAAGACGGACTAAAATTTGTTCGCTCCAAAGCAAACGAGTATGATTTAATTATCGTTGATTCGACCGATCCCTTCGGACCAGGGGAAGGGCTGTTTACTAAAGAATTTTATGGCAACTGCTCTAAGGCTTTAAAAGAGGATGGCATCCTGGTTAACCAGCATGAAAGCCCCTATTATAATGAGTATGCTAAGTCCATGCAAAGAGCTCATAAGCGTATTCAGGACTATTTCCCGGTTTGTAGGGTTTATCAAGCACACATTCCAACTTATCCTTCAGGTCACTGGCTGTTTGGTTTTGCCTCTAAAACTTATGATCCACTGACAGATCTTGACGACCAGGCTTGGAACAGTCTCGGATTGAAAACAAAGTACTATAACACTGAGATTCATAGAGGAAGCTTTGCTCTGCCTAACTACGTACTAGATTTACTGGTAAATGCAGGGGAATAATAGAAATAGAAACTTACTTCAGGCGGAGTTCTACTCCTGCTGAAATCTAGTTGAACTTATCCAGAGGTTAGCGTCATTTTTAAAAGAGGTATAGGTATTGTCGTGAAAAGGCTTGGTGACCGTCTATGGTTCTAAATGTAGAGTGTAAATAATAAATAATATATTAGCTGAAAGTCTCCCTTAACAGGGAGGCTTTTGTGCTAAGTTGAGAAAGTATAAGCAAAGGGGTGCCGGAAGGCACCCCTTTGCTTATTATTCAGTACATATAGCAAAAGAATGAAACATTGCGTTTCTGGAAATATTAAGGAATGTGCCAAGTATTTCGAAAATAAAAAGTGCTGATAGATTGGCCGAACCGAAATATGCCTTAGAAAAGGTCATATACTTTACTATGGAGGGGTGCCAGTGGAACATTCCGTGCAATTAGGAACGCAATACTACCGGGAGAGCATCTGTGCACGTTTACTCGAACTGCGCGACCGTGAAAAACTCCCCTTTCAAATCGTGGAACATAAGCAGGGAAAACGCTGGATCATTAAGTGTCAGTTCCAAGAGAATTCGTTGGATGAAACTGAAAATGAGCGAATGGTACAAAAAATCCATCGTTATTATTTAGCGAATGCCTTGGCAGAAACGATTTTGCAGCATTGGGAAAGAGACCACATCGTTCAAATACTTAAAAAAAAGCAATACTTAAAAGAAACCAATTGGCAAATAATACTCAACAAGGCTGTGGACTATTTGAATCAAGGACTAGGGCAAGTTCGTGGTTATCGCGTTAACCGTAAAACAATCCTAGTTACCCAGATTTTAAGTTGCTTAGATCAGAGCGCAGTTTTTGACATAGAGGGTTTTTTACGGTTTCGTGCACAAGAGTATAAAAACGAAGTATCCAAAGCAGTGGAGTATGCTATTGATGAGTACGTTATTGAAAAAGAGTATTTAGAATTTATCCAACTGTTAAAGCACTTCGTAGAGAGTCAAAGACCTCGTCTGGAATTTTTACATGTCGGAATGACACCAAAAGGTAAGTTTCATCTCTATAACAATGAAGGAGTTCAAGTAACCCATCAGTTCCTTGAAGACTATCAGCTTGACAATATTCATGAGCTAGGGTATGAAGATCTATTGGTCAGTGCCTTAATAGCCGTTGCACCTCGTCAAATTACGCTGCACATACGTTATGATGGTTACAAAGATACCTTGCAAACAATCCGGAGTGTTTTTGGAGATCGAGTCTGTGATTGTCAAGGTTGTTCCCTATGTGAAAAGTTTTGACAAAAATGAGATTGGCTTGTTATAATAAGTCAGTTCGTTAAATCTAGTCAAAATCGTTGAAAGGGAGAGTATCCTGAAACTACCGTGGAAGAGATGGAATGCCTAGGCTGTAAGCTTTCCTCACGGACGCACAGGAGAAAACCACCCTTGAGTGTTGGGCTGAACTTTAGTAAGCTCTGCCGTACCCCGCGTTAAGGGAAATCGAGTGAGAGGTGCGATATTAAACCTTTCAATTGGGTGGAACCACGGGAGTAGAACTCTCGTCCCTGTCAGGGACGAGAGTTTTTTATTTTTAATAATTTACTAAGGAGTGAAATCAATGCTTAAGGTCACCTTAAAAGACGGCTCAATTCGCGAGGTTGAACCAGGAACGACAATAGTAGAACTCGCATCTTCTATCTCTCGGGGACTGGCGAAAGTTGCGGTAGCCGGGAAAGTCAATGATAAGACGAAGGACCTTTCCTATCCACTTACGGAAGATGCGGCGGTGGAGATCATAACCATAGATAGTGACGAAGGGTTAGACGTTTTAAGGCATTCCACAGCCCATTTAATGGCCGAGGCCGTAGGGAATCTTTTTCCAGGGACAAAATTTGGAATTGGACCTGCGATTGCCAAGGGGTATTACTATGACTTTGACTCTGAACATGTGTTTACTCCTGAGGATCTGGTAAGTATAGAGAAGGAAATGAACCGTCTTATCAAGGAAAAGCATTCTTTCCAACGGAGAGAAGTCACCCGAGCTGAGGCACTTTCTCACTTTGGTGCATTGGGAGAGAAATATAAGGTTGAACTCATTGAGGGCCTTCCTGAGGATGCTACGATTTCAATGTACACTCAAGGGAACTTCACAGACCTTTGTGCAGGGCCACATCTTCCCTCCACGGCTAATATTAAGGCCTTTAAGCTGATGAGCTTAGCGGGTGCTTATTGGCGCGGGAGTGAAAAGAATAAAATGCTTCAACGCATCTATGGAACCGTATTTGCTAAACCAGCAGATCTGGAAGACCACTTGTTCAAGTTGGAAGAAGCCAAGCGACGTGACCATCGTAAGCTCGGTCTAGAGCTTGATCTCTTTAGCCTACACGAAGAGGGCCCCGGTTTTCCATTTTTCCATCCTAAAGGCATGATCTTACGCAATGCGCTGGAGGATTTTTGGCGACAGGAACACCGTCGACGCGGGTACCAGGAGATTAAGACCCCAATTATTCTGAATCGTTCGATGTGGGAACAATCCGGTCACTGGAATCATTATAAGGAAAACATGTATTTCACAGAAATTGATGACCAGGACTTTTGCGTAAAACCCATGAACTGTCCAGGTGGCATGATCATGTATAAGACAAAAATGCGCAGTTATCGTGACCTCCCGCTTCGTGTCGGGGAACTGGGCCTTGTACATCGCCATGAACTTTCGGGTGCACTCCACGGCTTACTACGTGTTCGAAACTTTACTCAGGATGATGCGCATATTTTCATGCTTCCTTCTCAAATCAATGAAGAACTCATTGGGGTTATAGAACTAGTTGACTATTTCTATAAAGTGTTTGGTTTTGAGTATAAAGTGGAATTGTCGACCCGGCCTGAAGATTCCATGGGTTCAGATGAGGATTGGGAAACCGCCACCAAGGCGCTTCAAGATGCCTTAGAAGATAAGGGAATCGAATACAAGATTAATCCGGGTGATGGAGCGTTCTATGGACCTAAAATCGATTTTCATGTCAAGGATTGCCTCGATCGGACCTGGCAGTGTGGAACGATTCAACTTGATTTTCAAATGCCTGAGAAGTTTGACTTATCCTATATCGGTGAAGACGGTCAAAAGCATCGCCCAGTCATGATTCACCGGGTTGTGTATGGAAGTATCGAACGCTTCATTGCACTTCTGACAGAGCACTATGCAGGGGCCTTTCCTGTCTGGCTGGCACCAACTCAGGTTCGAATTCTGCCGATCAGTGAGCGGCACCATGAGTATGCCAAATCCCTAGCTTCGCGTCTCAATGAACTGGATATTCGGGTGGAAACGGATGATCGCAAAGAAAAGATCAGCTATAAGATTCGAGAGGCTCAAACTGAAAAGATTCCGTATACGTTAGTCGTCGGGGACCAGGAAGCTGACTCTGATATGGTGGCCGTGCGCAGATACGGTCAGGGGGATGCCGGAGAAAAAATGGCGGTTGAGGCCTTTAGTACGTTAATCCTGGAAGAAATTAAGAGTAAGAAACTTCTTGTAAAAGGCTAATCCTAAGAAAAAAGCATTTGAGGGATTACATGGCAGGATGATGCATGTCCATTGTGTGGTCATGCATCATTAACCGATGTCAAGATAATAGATCTGGATGTAACTTGTAAATAAATGCCAAAGATAACTATATTGACAGGAGAGAGCTTTTGATGTAAGATGTTTAAGTCAAGTAGAAGCCATCCGCTTCTCACCTTACGACGTTCGTCGTTAAGGTATCTTCTGGTCCTGAGCTTAATTTTTGCTCGTGATTGTATAGAAGACGGGTGGTAATTCATCCGTCTTTTTTGTTTTGAGCTGATAAATATTTTGGAGGTGGTTTCTTATTAGCAAGGACTTAAGACTCAATGACGAAATCCGGGTTCGGGATGTTCGTCTCGTCGGAGAAGAAGGGGAACAACTGGGGATCATGGCGACTAGAGATGCCTTGACCCTCGCAATCGAGAAATCGTTAGATCTTGTTGAGATTGCACCGACGGCCAAACCCCCAGTCTGCAAACTAATGGACTATGGCAAGTACAAATACGAGCAAGCCAAACGGGACAAAGAAGCTCGTAAAAAACAAAAAAGCATGGAAATCAAAGAAGTCAAGTTGCGTCCCAATATTGAGGACCACGACTTCGAAACCAAAGCCCGCAACGCCCAACGCTTTTTGTTGGAGGGGGATAAAGTAAAGGTAACGATCATGTTCCGTGGAAGGGAAGTTACCCACCCGGAACTTGGAAAAGCCTTATGCGTGAGACTCGCCGAGTTTTGTAAGGCCGAGTCTACGGTTGAGCGCGAAGCAAAACTTGAGGGTCGAAACATGATCATGATTTTAGCTTCAATCAAACACGATTAATAGCAAAAGGGGGATTACGAAATGCCAAAAATGAAAACCCACCGAGGCGCAGCAAAGCGCTTTAAGAAAACAGGAACCGGCAAAATTATCCGTATGCATGGATACACTAGCCACATGTTAGAGAAGAAGTCGCCGAAGGCAAAACGCAATTTGCGCAAATCTACGGTGATGCATAAATCTGATGCCAAACGAATTGCAAATTTAATTGCTTATCTATAAAAACTGGAGTTAAAAGGAGGTCTTTGACATGGCCCGTGTAAAAAAAGGCATGACCAAACATGCTCGCCACAAGAAAATATTAAAATTAGCTAAAGGATACCGTGGAGCAAAAAGTAAACTCTACCGCCCAGCTAATGAACAAGTCCTAAAATCCTTAGCTTATTCCTATGCTCATAGAAAAGATAACAAAGGTAACTTCCGTAAGCTCTGGATCGCCAGAATCAACGCAGCTGCCCGCATAAATGGTTTATCCTATAGTCGCATGATGGACGGCTTGAAGAAAGCCGGAGTTACAGTCAATCGCAAGATGCTGGCGGAACTCGCAATCAGCGATGCTGCAGCGTTTACGGAAATTGTCAATGTCGCTAAGGTACAAATCAAGGCTTAAAACAGAGAGGGTGCGAAGGCATCCTCTTTTTGGACTAGGCAGAAAGTATAACTTTCTTGACTCGCTCCTGGAGGTGCATGGATGATTGAGTCTTTACAGAATGAACAGGTAAAATATGTTGTCTCCTTACAGCGACGTAAAGCTCGCGAAGAAGCTCAGTTGTTCGTGGTCGAAGGATGGCGCTTTGTCGAGGAGGCAGTTTCTAGAAATGCTCTGATCAAAAAGGTCTATGTTTGTTTAGACCGTGAGCCACTAGACGGGCAGTCTCTGCTAAAAGGGTTACGGGATCGAAGTATCCCTTTTGAGGAAGTGGATGAGCGGGTTCTGCGCAAGATGAGTGCGACAGAAGAACCGCAAGGGATTTTAGCGGTTGTACGCCAAACCAATCACTCGTGGTCAGAGGTAACCATTGACCAGCAAACAGTCTTGCTAATTATTGATGGTATTCAGGATCCGGGAAATCTGGGCACAATTTTGCGTACAGCGTTGGCGGCAGGAGTCCGTTATGTCTGTATGACCCCAGGGACGGTAGATGTCTATAATTCTAAAGTATTGCGCAGCACGATGGGGGCTATTTTTTCGCTAATTATCCTGCCTTCAAGCCAACCGGGAGATATCTTAGAATTTTGTCATCAACACGGTTTGAGTGTCTTCATGGGGGATATCCAGGGAGAAGCGGTTTACCGCACCACCTTATCAGAGGGTCCACTGGCGCTGATTGTTGGGAATGAGGGCAAGGGTCCTTCGCGATCCTTTAAAACGGAGGATGTTCAGCGTGTTACGATACCGATGGCTCAAAATGTGGAGTCCCTTAATGTAGCCATGGCTACGGGTATCTTACTCTACGAAATTGTACGCCAAAGGGATTTCTTGTAAAACTCTGTAGAGAATGCTATAATTTTCTGTGAACGTTCTCTTCGTAAATTTACATATAACAATACGATGATCAGGTTAAAATGGAGTCTTTTCTTTTCAGGGAGGCGTGGCCTAGACTGTGAGCCAGCTAAGAAGATATCCACCTCCTTCATCATGTGAAGAGGTTAAAATTCACCTGGGAGTGGTCTGCTGATTTGTAGGTAGACCCGGTCTCCTCCGTTAACAGGAACTTAAGTGTGGCCGGTTTGGTCAAACTAGGGTGGTACCGCGAGAATGAACTCTCGTCCCTTTCGCAGGGGCGGGTGTTTTTTATTTAGCTAAATCTAAAGACTTTTTTAAAAATAACAATATAACGAAGGCGACGACACCGAATGTATCGGGTTGGAATGCGTCTGAATGGAAAGGGTGGTTAAACTTGAAAAAGGAAATACAGCGCATTGGAGAGGAAACGTTACGGGTACTGAAGGAGCTGGAGAGTTCGGAAGCGCTCCAAGAGCTCAAAGTGAAAATTCTCGGGAAAAAGGGTACTTTAACTGCAATGTTGCGTCAAATGGGGAGCTTAAGTCCTGAGGAACGGCCGATTATGGGGCAAGTGGTTAATGAAGTACGTAGTCGTTTAGAACAAGCTTGGGAGGAGCGTAGTGCGGAGCTCGAAGCCTTGGTCTTAGAGAAAAGGTTGACTTCGGAGCGCATCGACATAACATTACCGGGAATGCGTATTCCGCGTGGACATCATCACCCTCTGACCCAAGTAATGGAAGAAATTGAAGATATCTTTTTAGGTATGGGATTCCAAATTGCTGAAGGACCCGAAATTGAGTCGGACTATTATAACTTTGAAGCCCTTAATCTACCGAAGGAACATCCAGCTCGTGAAATGCAGGATTCCTTCTATATTACCGAAGAAATTTTGCTTCGCACTCAAACCTCTCCAGTTCAGGTTCGAACGATGGAGAAGCTCTTTCCTCATCTTCCAGTGAAAATCATTGCTCCGGGAAAAGTCTATCGAAATGATGATGATGCAACCCATTCTCCGATGTTCCACCAGGTAGAAGGACTTGTAGTGGATCATGGGATTCGCATGTCAGACCTTAAGGGGATTCTCTTAAATTTCTCTCGCCAAATGTTTGGAGAATCTAGAGAGATTCGTTTAAGACCCAGCTTTTTCCCGTTTACAGAGCCCAGTGCAGAAGTGGATGTTTCCTGTATGCTTTGCGCGGGAGTAGGATGCCGTCTCTGTAAAGGGACCGGCTGGATTGAAGTCTTGGGGTCGGGAATGGTTCATCCAAAGGTTTTAGAAGCAGGCGGATACGATCCAAAAGAAGTGACGGGTTTTGCCTTTGGTATGGGAGTTGAGCGTATTGCCATGCTGAAGTTTGGGATTGAAGATATGAGACTCTTATTTGATAATGATTTGCGCTTTTTGCAGCAGTTTTAAGGGGGAAATGTCATGAAAGTCAGTATGGAGTGGTTGCGTGAGCTGGTGGATGTCGATCAGAGTGCCGAACAATTAGCGGAAACCCTAACCCGTGGTGGGATTGAAGTAGAGGGTGTCGAGAATCTAAATAAAGGTTTCGAAAAAGTGGTGATCGGAGAACTAGTCAGTCTTACGAAGCATCCGGATGCCGATCGACTTTTAGTATGTGACGTTAATGTGGGTCAAGAATCGGTGACGATCGTCACTGGAGCGCAGAATTTATTAGTAGGAGATCGGATTCCTGTTGCTATGGTGGGAGCAACCCTTCCCAATGAGCTTACTATTCGGAAGTCAAAACTTAGAGGGGTTGTCTCCCTGGGTATGCTATGTTCCCGTGAAGAGCTTTTGCTGGATAAGACAGTAGGATTAGAGCGCAGTGTGGACGGGATTCTTATTTTGTCACCTGAGGCGCCCGTCGGAGAGAACTTTGGCAGTTATTTAGGACGTGAAGATAGTGTCTTGGACTTGGAACTATATCCCAACCGACCAGATTGTTTAGCTATGATCAATGTTGCTCGTGAAGTCGCTTCTCTTACCAGGAAAAAGCCCCATTTGCCGAAATGGGCGGACCATCATCAAGAACTGTCCTTGCCAACGGCTACGGATCTACGGATTATCATCGAAGATGAAGAGTTATGCTGGCGATATGCAGGTCTAGTGGTTGAAGATGTTCATATAGAACCTTCTCCAGAATGGATGCAGAGACGGTTGAAGGCTGCTGGAGTTCGTCCCATTAATAATATTGTCGATATTACGAATTACTGCATGATGGAAATGGGACAACCACTGCATGCTTTCGACCGAGATAAGATACAGGGGGATGTTCACGTCCGATGTGCGTATCCGGGGGAAAAAATCGTCACCTTAGATGGAGTGGAGCGGAACCTTCAAACAGACACCTTGCTTATTGCAGACGACCATGTTCCTTTGGGCTTGGCTGGCGTCATGGGTGGCTTAGATAGTGAGGTGACGAAGGATACAAAGCGGCTGATGATCGAAGCGGCTCATTTTTCTCAGGTCAGCATTCGCCGCACCAGTCGTCGACTAGGACTTAGGTCGGAGGCCTCTAATCGCTTTGAAAAGGGTCTTAATGCGCACGGAATGGTGGCTACACTCGGCCGAGTTTGTGATTTACTCCTTGAATTAGGGGCTGGACGTCCTGTTGCCTTCGTCGATGAAGTGAAGAAGCTTCCCTCTAGCCGTCAAGTTAGCCTCTCAGCAGAGCATGCTTCAACCGTGCTAGGTGTGATACTTAAGACAGATGAGATACGTCAAGTCCTGGAGGATTTGAACTTTGAGTATAAGCAACAAAAAGGATTATTCCAGGTCGAGATTCCAGCTTACCGCTCGGACATTGAGATCGAAGAAGATCTTATGGAAGAAGTGGCCCGCTTAATCGGTTATGACAAAATCCCAACGACCCTTCCTCAAGGAGATCTGACTCAAGGCAGTAGAACCCCAGAGCAGGAATTCCGCCGCCGCTTGCGAAGAACCCTAGTTCAATCTGGAATGGATGAGGTACTGACTTATACCTTTACTCGCGCAGAATCGGATGCACAATGGGGAAGTGCCCAACATTCAATTCCATTGCTTAATCCCTTGCGGGATGAACTCAGTGTCATGCGCACCTCTTTAGTACCGGGACTCCTTGATGTAGCAGCTCGCAATGTAGCACGCCGCAACATGGAAGTAAGTATTTTTGAGATAGGGAATACGTATTGGGGAGAAGAACAACCCTTGCGGGAGCTTCCACGAGAAGAATTGCGTGTGGCCGGAGTTGCGGTGGGTAAGAGCGGAAGGCATTGGCTTAATCAGTCAGTCAATAAGGATTTTTACTATCTCAAGGGTATCGTAGAAGAAATGGCCTTGGGATTCGGACTTAAATTGGAGTATCGTTTAGCAAAAAGTAAAAATTTGCTGCACCCTGGGCGCTCAGCCGATATCTATTTGAAGAATCAATGCCTAGGATTCCTTGGTGAACTGCATCCATCTCTGGAAAAGGAGTGGGGGCTTGAGCGGGTGGTCGTCTTTGAATTAGAGTTGACTCCAATGATCGAGCAGATGAGGCAAACCGTTCGTGCTTACTCCATCCCGCGTTTCCCAGCGATACAAAGAGATTTGGCTGTAGTCGTGTCTATGGAAATTTCAGCTGAAGCGGTAATGGCTAAGATACGCAAGCTCGGTGGGGAATTATTGCAACAAGTCAAGATCTTTGATGTCTATACTGGAAAGCCTATCCCTGACGATCACAAAAGCTTAGCGTTCTCATTACGTTACCAATCCTTAGAACGGACTCTAACGGATGAGGAAGTAAACCTACTGAATTCGCGCATCTTAGAAGGGATTCAGCAGGAGTTTGGCGCGGAGTGGCGAAAATAAAGAAATAGATGCGCTGGCCATGGACGGCCGAGTGTCCCTGTAGCCAAGGATGGCGAGAAGGGACCGCTGGCCATGGACGGCCGAGTGTCCCTGTAGCCAAGGATGGCGAGAAGGGACCGCTGGCCATGGACGGCCGAGTGTCCCTGTAGCCAAGACTCAACCAAGGATGGTTGAGATTAGAGCACCGCCATGGATGGCAAGGTGCCGTGATGACCGAGAAGATACTTTCCAGAAAGTTATGCTTTCTGACTAGTTGGACAAAAAGAGAGCGAGGGGAATTTGTGGCACATGAATCAGTCAAAATCAGCGTTGAGATTTTTGGGGAAAAGCATGTGGTCCGCGGTGATGGGACAGCATCATATATCCTAGGGTTAGCGCATGATGTCGATAACAAGATGCGTCTGATTGCGCAAAGGCTACCTCGCTTAAGTGCACACCAGGTTGCAATTTTGACTGCCCTGAATCTAGCCGATGACCTTGCAAAACTGAAAGAGGAACAAGAGACCTTAATGCAGCTACTTGGAGAAAAAACTGAGTAGCATGGAGTACCGAAAATGAGATTTACTATTGGAAAAAACTTAAATAGTGTTAGGAAAAAACGGCGACTGAGTTTAGACAAAGTCGCCGAGTTAACAAGTGTCAGCAAAGCAATGTTAGGGCAGATCGAAAGAGGAGAATCTACTCCTACAATTAACACTCTTTGGAAAATCGCGACAGGTCTGAAAGTCTCATTTTCCTCGCTATTAGCAAATGGGGTGGAAGGTAAAGAGACTCTTTTTATACATCATTCAGATATTAAACCAATTATTGAAGAAAATGGGCAAATGAGAATCTATCCACAATTCATGTTCGATAGCAATAGAGGCTTTGAAGTGTTTATCATTGACCTTGAACCAGGCTGTACCCATAGATCACCCCCGCATGACGAGGGGGTTGAAGAATATATTTGCCTTATCGAAGGAGTCCTACAAATAGATATCGGAGATAATGTTTATGTGTTAAATAAAGGGGATGCTATCCGTTATCTGGCCAATAAAGAACATATTTACCGCAATCTTTCCGATCAACTCACCAGTTTTCAGCATTTAATTTACTATTTTTCCTAAAAAATTTGGCTGTAGATATGGATTAAAACACGACTAACAACCTGTTAAGTCGTGTTTTTTATGCACTAGTCAGACCCCCCTGCCTCTAAAAGTGGCACTGATCAATGAAAAAACGCTATTTTCATGGGAAAAAGTATAATCGACTTGCCGCCGGTCAAAATCTTTGATCGTTTCCTTAATAAAAAGATTGCAAGATTTTGTTTCTAAACTATTGAGCGTTATAACGCATACGTGGTATACTTTACACAAATGTGCGTTATAACGCTCAATGATACAACTATTAGAAAGGTATGTTCAAGAATGAGTTCTTTTATAGTATTTCTAAAAAAAATAAAATCAGATTCTTCGATCTCCGCCGTTGTCGCGGGGCTAATTGCTGTTACTGTTGGCTTTGCTGGACCTGTACTGCTGATTTTCCAAGCGGCAAAGGTCGCAGACTTAAGCAATTTACAGCTATCATCGTGGATATGGGCGATTTCTATTGCTAGTGGACTGACATCCATTATTTTAAGTATTCGATTCAAGGCACCTGTGATTACTGCCTGGTCAACACCAGGGGCTGTAATGTTAATCTCAGGTTGGAGTGCTTATGCCTATTCAGACTCAATTGGCGCATTCATTTTTTCCGGGATACTTATTACGATACTTGGATTTACAGGTCTTTTTTCTTCCTTTATGAAACGGATCCCTTACGCAATCATTACTGCAATGCTCGCCGGGATTCTACTTAAATTTGGGGTAGATGTCTTTGTTTCCTTAAAACAGTTGCCTATGTTAGCGATACCCATGATATTGGGTTATCTGGTATCCAAGCGCTGGTTTCCACGCTATGCGGTCGTTACAAGTTTACTCCTAGGTCTCCTGATTTCCTATAGTCTAGGCATAGTAAACTTAGGAGGGGTCAGCGTTTTTCTTGTCCAACCCATCTTTACTAAGCCTACATTTTCACTTAGTTCGCTAATAGGGTTAGGAATACCACTCTGTATTGTAACGATGGCCTCGCAAAATGCAACGGGCCTTGGGGTGCTAAGGGCTGATGGATACAATACTCCAGCAAATCCACTCATTATTACTACCGGGGCTGCATCAATCCTCTTCGCTCCGTTTGGAGCCCATGGTATCAATTTGTCAGCCTTAATAGCTGCGATCTGTACCGGGAAGGAGGCCCATCTTGATCCAAATAGACGATATATTGCTGGAATTTCTGCGGGTCTTTTTTATCTTATATTTGGCATTTTTGGTGCAACTATTGTTTCTGTTTTTGCAATCTTCCCTAGCGAATTGATTATTGTAATAACGGGATTAGCGCTATTTGGGTCGATAGGTTCAAGTCTTACCTCAGCGATGCAAGAAGACGAAAAAAAGGAAGCTGCGTTGATTACTTTTCTGGTTACTTTATCGGGCATTTCAATTGCCGGAGTCGGATCACCTTTTTGGGGATTAATTGCGGGTATAGTTACTGATTATATGCTATCGGGAGATCTAAGGAAAATGTTCTCTTCAAAGATTTTTCTACAAATGCGAGGAAAACATCGGAGAGTAGGTTGAGAGGTTAAGTCAACTCGTTCAACTAAAGAGGAGATGGGATACCCTTGAAGAAGTACTCAGTATTTCAAGCCATTGATTTAGCGAAGTAATGATTGAATAGAAGAATTGAGACTGGGGGCTAGTTCCTTTACCTAAATATGATATAATTTATCTGGGTGATAAGATGATTATTTTTAATAATGACTGGCAAAGCCTATTATATGATGAGTTCAGCAAAGAATACTATCAAAAATTAAGGCAGTTTTTGATAACGGAATACAAGACCAAGACAATTTACCCGGATATGCATGATATATTTAATGCCCTTCATTACACCGCTTATAAAGATATTAAGGTAGTTATTTTAGGACAAGACCCCTATCATGGACCTAATCAGGCTCATGGACTAAGTTTTTCGGTAAAACCAGGAATAGCTCCGCCGCCATCCTTGCTAAATATTTTCAAAGAACTTAAGAGTGATTTGAATTGCTTTATTCCGAATAATGGCTATTTAAAAAAGTGGGCAGATCAAGGAGTACTATTATTAAACACAGCACTGACCGTGATTGCTGGACAGGCAAACTCGCATCGGAATATGGGATGGGAGTTATTTACAGACAAAGTGATTACCTTGTTAAACGAACGTCAGGATCCGATCGTCTTTATATTATGGGGAAACAATGCTCTTTCCAAGTCAGGCATAATAACTAACCCGAGCCACACTATCATAAAATCCCCCCACCCTAGTCCGCTCTCGGCGTCTCGCGGTTTTCTGGGGAGTAAACCCTTTTCTAAAACCAACAATTATTTAATTTCTATGGAAAAAAACCCCATAGACTGGCAAATTGAAAACCTATGAAGTAATAAAGAAGGCAGTGTACAATAAAATAAATGGCACATATGACAACCCCTCAGAGCGAAAAGAAGGCATCTGAGGGGTTTGGTTTTTAACCGAAAATACAATTACTGAGAGAATTGGGAGCAGAATTTAGGGGTCAAATAGATTTTTGCATCGACAAAGAGCTTATGGACTTTGGATCGAGATTTGGAATTTCGGCAACTTTTAAGGAGATTTCTAATGCAAATCTGTACCTTACTGGTGATAGGGGAAGAAGAAAGGAGCCCTCACAGTCGATTTTCTTCAATAAAGCATTCTTTTGTCATGGTACGACAGTATAAGTTAAATTTCACAGCAGGAAAAGGAAGTTATAAGGATAAATGAATAATAATGGAGAAAACGAAGAAACCGAAGGAGGGGTGCCTATCGAATGATAAATACGCCATATCTGAGGTTCACTCTTTAGTAAGGGATGTTGCACTGCCATTAGAGATAGTTAAAGAAGAAATAATTGAAATATCTAAAATCCTTTAACCTTAAAAAATTAGGAAAATGAGTAAATGTTGTTAGTTAACAGAATAAGAAAGGGTGTTATGAAAAATGAGCTATGATAGTATTGCGGAACTGGTCAACGGCCTAGTCAAGAACCCGAAAAGTTTGTTGTCGTTAGAAAACGGGCTACCTTCAACAGAACTTAAGACTCATGAATTCACGATCATTCAAAACGTATTTTCCAAGTACGAGGTATCTGGGGATACGCTAACGATTGGTATACAACCTTTGTTTACGTGGTAAAAGGAGATGAGCCTTCAGCTTGATCAAACTATTTCCACAGAAATAAATGAAATTCTTATTAGAGCTCACCTGAATGCAGAAATGTTACACCTGATCAAGTCCACGCTTAACGCTGAAGGCAAGACTGGTGAATTATTTCCGTGGGCAAACTTAACTTTATTGAGTTGTGAATGTGTAAGCAGGGTACCTAAAGTTGCGCTGCCAGGGGCAATAGCAATGGAGCTATTTGCCCTGGCGTAAACTCTCCAATGCTAACGCTATCAACTTAGCCATTTGTCTACTTATGCTGAGCAATGAGGCAGTAGCAAATATTCAAGATGATAGACTCTTTAGAGGAGTTAGCTCAATCTTAAATCGTACGGGAATAAGTGCTATAGAGGGTCAATTCCAGGAGTTCCAGTATAATAGTCGGGAGCAAATTTCTCTAGAGCAATATTTTGAGTTAGTTAAGCGAAAATCGGGAAGTTTAATGGCCTGTGCCTGTAAAATTGGGGCAACCTTAGGCGGTGGGTCGAAAGCGCTAATCTTCCAATTAGACCAGTTTGGAATAAACTTTGGGGTAATGAGCCAAATCAGAAACGATTTAAACGATTTCTTAGATTTCGAAAAGAAAAAGGATTTCCTTAATAGAACGAAAACCCTGCCTTATGTCTATCTTTTAAGTATTCTAAAAGGGCAGCCCGAGCGGTTCAAGGAACTAACTCAGATGCAAGGCCAAGGGTTACACAGGTTCGGAAACGAAGAACGAGACTATCTAAAACAAATAGCCATCGATGAAGGGGTTGCCCATTACTGCAAAGTTATGTACGAAATATTTCGGCAAAAGGCTATGGAGATAATTTTAGCGATACCAGTTCTGGAAAAAGGCAAGGAGAAGATGATTAAACTTGTGGAAGAAAGTGTTTAGACGGCAGGCATATTATATTGCGAGCGTCGTTTTCATAGTAATAGGATTTGTATATTTTATTATTACTATCAATCAACCTTGCATTGGTCTTGACTTTGAGAATGATAAAGGACAATGGCTTGTGACGGTTAGTGATCCTGAGGGCGAGGGGTACCAAGCAGGGGTAAGAGTCGGGGACATAGTCATAAAAATCAATGAGGATGTTCCAAGCAATTACCCTTTATTTAAAAAATGGAGGGTAGCGGAAGGGGCTTCGTCTATAGAAGTCCGCAGATTTAATCAGCCAATAGATTACTATATTAAATTGCCCACACGTTCAAATTGGCAAAATAAATTAAAAGAAATTCCTCTACATATTTTAGGTTTTGTTTTCTGGCTGTTGGGATTTATGACATGGCTTAAACGCCCTTTTTTGGCTCAAGCACGTGCTATATTTTGGTTGAACTGGATTATCGGCTTGGTAATAGTTTTTTCTTCTGCTTCAGGTCGCTGTTTGTTTTTTGCCAAGGAGTTATGCTATATAAGCATGTCTTTAGTCCCTGTATTTCTTATTAATCTGATCTCGGTTTTTCCAAAAGAGAATAGAAACAGGGCAAACAGGTTAAGCATTCATACGTTTGCCATAACAGCTATTGTCCTAATGACTTTGACTGTTTTACAATCCATTGGGATCATCAACAATGCAAGTAGTTTATTGATGAAAATAATATTATTGACTGATATGATAGCCCTACTTTTAGTACTCGGAAATCTTGGTTCGCTAATAATGCTGCCCAAAGATAACCCGGAAAAGAACCAGGCGGGTATACTTTTTTTGGGCATGGTAATAGGCTTCTTTCCGTTTGTCATTTTGACGGCAGTTCCTCTTTTATTTGGTTTTCACCCGATGAGGTACTTCGATTTCAGTTCTTTATTTCTCTCCGTTGTGCCAGTCGCTTGGTATTATGTCATAGTCAATCGATATTTACCGGATAGTCGTCGGCTATTTGAGACAATAATTTCATTTTTTATTTCAGGAGTAGTTATTAGTTTTATTCTCTCGTATGTATTTTACTTTTTCAAATTAGTAAAGACCTTAAATCTAGAGGTATATCTTGTTTCGCTATCTTTAACCATGCTGTTCATGGCTTGCATTTACTTTATGCGAGTTATAATAAGTATGCTATTAAAAAACCTTGCTTTATTTGAAGGAAAGCAAGGTTTTAGAGAACGAGTTCAGATACCTGTGGGACTGATTTAATAGATAAAATGAAAAAGCTTCAATTCAAAGTAAAGATTCTTATGCTGACCGGACAAAATCCACAAGGCTATGTTACTAAGTCGATAAGTAAGGGCGCCAATGGGTTTCTACTGAAAGACTGTTCAGTCAAGGAGATGATTCAGGGAATATTAAATGTTTATCAAGGTGGAGTCAATTTTTCGCAAGGGTTAGAGGCTTTCCTTCAACCGGTAAATAAGAATAATAACTTACATTTCCCAGTGAAGCCTGTAGAAACGCTACGTAAACTACTGACCAAAAGAGAAATAGAAATAATAGAATTAGTTTCAAGAGGCTTACATAACAAAGAAATTGCCTTGGCTTTAGGTATTAATGTACGAACTGTGGATTTTCACGTTAGTAATATTCTACATAAATTTGGGGTAAGCACCCGTTTGGAAGCTGTCTTAAATTGGGCATATGTTGATAGGGAAGTTTGGCCTTTCAATAATAGATAGAAAAACGCAAAAAAACTCTAGAATACAAGGGATTCTTACCTAATAGGTGAGAATGATCCCTTTGCATATATAAAAAGCAAAGAGATCATTCTCATCGCTAGGATTAAGATGCTTCAGGTAGCAACTGCTCCCAAATCATGGTGTTGTGATTAAAATGGTGTGTTTCTAAACTCACGTGGCGTAACGCCAACATTATTGCGGAAATTGGCCACAACGCGATGTCTTAAAGTCACTCTGAGCTACAGAAAGACCAATTGTACAAATCAAAATTAAACAATTATAATGAAGTTGTTGTCCAGCCTTTGGCAGATGGTTATTTAAATATGTTCACAATGTAGAAACAGAGGAAGTAATGACATGGATGAAATAATAAAAGAACAATCCCGACCGCTAGAGCTTTTGGCTCCTGCAGGTAGTTACGAAGCCTTTAAGGCGGCAGTAGAAAACGGCGCAGATGCGGTTTATCTCGGAGGGAAAAGCTTTAGTGCTAGGGCAAGTGCTGCAAATTTTGAGATAGAAGAGCTGCAAAAGGCCGTTCGTTATGCTCATGAACGGCAAGTTAAGGTGTATGTCACAGTAAATATCCTTATTGCAGACCAGGAGTTTCAGGAACTGTTGAACTATCTTTACGCCTTACATGAAATAGGTGTCGATGCCGTGATCTTGCAAGATGTTGGGGTCGCGGAATTAATTCATACGATTCTTCCGGAAATGGAAACCCATGCTAGCACACAAATGACGGTGAATACAAGCTGGGGAGTTCAACATCTCGAGTCGCTTGGCTTTAGCCGAGTAGTCTTGGCAAGGGAGACCTCGGCGACTGAAATGCAAGAGATTGCTGGAAAGACGCCACTAGATCTTGAAGTGTTTGTGCATGGCGCACTTTGTATCGGCTATTCAGGACAATGTCTGATGTCGAGCTTTATTGGAGGGCGGAGCGGAAACCGCGGCACGTGTGCTCAACCCTGCAGGATGACGTATCAGCTCTTAAATGAAGGAAAAGAGAACCTTTTAGTCCAGAAAAACACCGGAGAACACTTATTAAGCCCTCGGGATTTGAATTTGGCTGAGGAATTGGCAGAGTTAAAGCAAGTCGGAGTTCATTCTCTTAAAGTTGAGGGTAGAATGAAACGACCAGAGTATGTAGCGACTGTCATTCGTCTCTACCGGCAAGCAATAGATCGGATCGGAGACCAGCGAGAAGGTAGCGCAGTGACTCCCTTGCTAACCCCAGGTGAGCATCAGGAATTATTGCAGGTGTTTAATCGAGAGTTTACAAGCGGGTATTTTAGGCAAAACCTCGGCGCAGAACTTATGAGCTATAGCCGTCCGAACAACCGGGGGACACGTCTCGGCCGAGTGGCACGCTTAGATGCCGGGCGATTATCGCTCAAACTAGAGGCTGCTTTGCACCCTGGGGATGGAATCGAATTCTGGACAGGGCGTGGGCGAGAAGGGGTAACCGTTGGCCTGATCTGGAAGGATCAAACAGAGGTCATTGAAGGATTACCGGGGGAAACTGTCCAGATAGAATTTTCGGGAGTTGCACAGCCAGGGGACCGAGTTTTCAAGACCAATGACGCCTTACTCATGGAAAAGGCTCGGCTAAGCTTTCAAGAGGGGCGAGAGCAACGCAAAAACCCGTTGAACCTGCGTCTTTCGGGGAATATTGGGGAAAAATTGCGTTTAGAGGTTATAGACAGCGAGCATAACGTTACCGTTTATTCGACGAACCCTGCTCAAAAGGCCTTGAAAAGACCACTAACGTGGGACTACGCTTTCCAACAGTTAGGGCGATTGGGGACAACTCCCTTTTGGCTCGATAAGCTGGAGTTAGAAATCGATGAGGGCATCATGCTTCCAGTCAGTGACTTAAATGAAATGCGTCGCTTGGTGGTTGAAGAATTATTACAGGACAGCCCTAGGCAAATGCTTGATCGACAAACCTATCGTCAAAGGGTAGAACGCTGGAAACATCGTCAAGCAGAGGAAAGGGCAGGCTTACAAACTAGCGAGAGTGTCGTTCCCCAAGTTTCGGTGGCTGTGAGCGATCAGGAAACACTGCAAGCTGCCATTCAAGCAGGAGCCAAACGAGTTCTCATTGGTGGAGAGCATTGGCGTTCTCGGCGAGGGTTTACGCTGGAAGAAATTCGTAATAGTTTTGAGAGGTGCCGTAAGCAGGGAATTGATTGTGTATGGCGGTTACCCCGCATCTTAAATCAGGATCAGAGTAAACATCTTTTAGCAGCTCTAAAAAAAGCGAAGGAATGGGCGGAAAAACCGAAAGTGATGGTTGCCAACCTAGGAGAACTGGAGATCCTGAAGGGGATAGATCCGGATTGGGAATTTGAAGTAGATTACTCTTTAAATGTATTCAACGAAGCCAGCTTAGCTCATTTTTTGCGTCTCGGTGCAAAAAAGGTGACGCTTTCCCCAGAACTGCACCACGAACAACTTGCTCCTTTAGCTAAATGGCCAGGGGTGGAAGTGATCTCGTTCGGAGATCTCGAAATGATGGTGAGCGAATACTGTCCGGTAGGGGCTACGCTAGGTGGAAAAAAAGGAGAACACTGTGCTGGAACGTGCGTGAAAGAACCGCATTACCTACGCGATCGTATGCGTTATGATTTCCCCGTGGAGACAGACCAGGAGTGTCGGATGCATCTTTTCAATGTTAAGATTCTTAATCTTTATGAAGAACTTGCTCAGATTCGGCGTATGGGGGTTTCGACCGTCCGTCTTCAATTGACTCGGCAATCCCCCAGCCAAGTTCGACAGATTGTACGTCTATTTAGTGAGGCTTGGGATATCTTACAGGGAGGCAAAAGGGGCGCAGTGACGTCAGATGAAGGGATGAATGAGTTAGGTGCTCTTTTCCCAGAAGGTTTCACAAAAGGGCATTTCTTCCGGGGAGTGTTATAGGTTCATAGCGCTAAGATGGCCTGAGCATTCGTTGGATCGTCTGCACCTGAATAATTGATTAATACGAGTTTTCTATATTTATTATGGGGTTTGAATGAATAGAGGAGGAGCTATGGGAATTGAAGATAAAGTTCTAAGTAAACTGGATTTTCCAAAAGTATTGTCACGTTTGGCGGATTATTGTATCTTACCAAGGGCCAAAGAACTGGCTATTGGTTTAAAACCCTTTGTTGATTTGGAATTGGTTCGCTTGGGGTTACAAGAAACGGACGAGGGAAAGGATCTCTTGCGCGGAAATCCTCTTTTTTCAGTTCGAGGAGCCAAAGAAATCCGTCCCTATATCGAGCGCTGTCTACGCGGTGGAGTAATACATGGAGAAGAACTACTTGAGATTCGTGATACATTAGGAGTAGGACGGAAAATAAAACAACTCCTTATGGAATCCAGAGAGCAATTCCCTAGATTATGGGATATTACCTTACCGATCGAACCACAAAAGGATCTTGAGGATGAGATCTCCCGTTGCATCTCGGAAGATGGCAAGGTTGCGGATAATGCTTCCTCGGAACTAGCGGACTTTAGGCGAGCGGTAAACCGCCTGCAGCACCGCATTCGAGAAAGTTTGGAAGGGACTTTACGCAACTCAAGCTATCAGAAGATGCTCCAAGACCCTATTATTACACAACGTTCGGATCGTTACGTTGTACCGGTCAAGCAGGAATACCGCACGGCGTTTCCCGGTATTGTCCACGATCAATCGGCGAGCGGAGCAACGTTGTTTATCGAACCTATGCCTGTCGTTCAGTTGGGTAATGAGCTTCGTGAAGTCATCCTAAAAGAGCAACGCGAAGTCCAGCGAATTCTCCAAATGCTTTCTGCTCAAATTGAGGTACGGGCGGATGCGGTTGCGGATATTCACGAAGTTTTGTCTCAACTAGATTTAGTGGTTGCCAAAGCGCATTTAAGTGTGGCGATGAACGCTGGCGCTCCAGAATTGCTCTCAGGGCAACAAATGAAATTAGTTCAGGCAAGACATCCGTTAATCGGTGGAAAAGTTGTTCCGCTTTCCTTGGAATTGGGGCTTGATTTCGATACGTTAGTGATTACCGGGCCAAACACTGGGGGAAAAACGGTGGCCCTAAAAGTAGTCGGCCTTATGGCGGCCATGAATCAATCTGGTCTCCACATTCCCGCGGAAAGTGACTCTCGCATGGGGGTATTTACCCAGATCTTTGCGGACATTGGGGACGAACAAAGTGTCGAGCAATCTTTAAGCACTTTCTCAGGGCACATGAAGAATATCGTCGAAATAATTAACTGCTCAGACGGACGTTCCTTGGTCTTGCTCGATGAAGTGGGGGCTGGGACCGACCCAACAGAAGGGGCAGCCTTGGCGATGGGAATTTTGGCGGAACTGCATGAACGAGGTTGCCGAACGGTATCGACGACTCACTATGGGGCATTAAAGACGTTTGCTTACGAAACCCCACGGGTTAAGAATGCTTCAGTGGAGTTTGATACGGAGACTTTACGTCCCACGTATAAGCTATTAATCGGGATACCCGGTAAAAGCAATGCGTTTACGATTGCTGGAAGGCTGGGTTTGAGAGAGCAAGTCCTCGAAAAAGCTAACACTTTTGTGACGGAGCGGGAAATGCAGGTGGCCGATCTCATTGAAAATTTAGGAGAAACCCACCGAGAAATTGAGTTAGAAAAGCAAAAAGCTGCTACGGGTCGGCAAGCGGTCGAAAACCAAAGTAAGGCTTTAGAAGAAAAGACGATCCGTTTAGATGAAGAATACGAACTCTTGTTAGCCTTGGCTAAGGATGAAGCCAGCGAAATCATTCGGGGGGCGAAACGTGAAGCAGAGGCTTTAATCGAAGAGTTAAAAGCGGCTCTAAAGAAAGAGACTAAACAGCAACAGGATATTGAAAAGGCCCGTCAAGGATTCCGCCGGGCTTCAGCGAAACTGGATCAAGGCCGGCCAGTGAAACGCTCAGGAAGCGAATTGACAGCTGATCAGATCATGCTTGGGCAGACCGTGCAGCTCACGAAGCTTAGGCAGAAAGGGCAAGTTATTAAACTCCCTAATGCCAATGGCGATGTCTTAGTTCAAGCGGGGATCATGAAAGTAATGGTGCCACTGTCAGAATTGAAATTAGCTCAGGAGGAGAAGAAGACCACACCCAAATATTCAAGAAAAATGGGGATTGGACTTCGAAAGGCGGAGGACATCCGTAGTGAAATTGATCTAAGAGGAATGCTTGTTGAGGAGGGTACAGAAGCCTTAGACAAGTATCTTGATGACGCCGTTCTCGGAGGCATCGGTCTAATTTACGTCATTCACGGCAAGGGTACAGGGGCTATGCGCGCGGGGATTCAGGATTTCTTGAGAGGGCACCCGCATGTTCGCAGTTTCAGGATCGGGGAATATGGAGAAGGGGACTCAGGAGTCACAGTTGTTGAGTTGAAGTAATAAACCCTAAATTAATATTTAATTAAACACAAAAACAACACTGTATCTTTTGGAGATACAGTGTTGTTTTGTTATAGCCACGTGTTAAGGCCTTAATATTAAGTGAGTATTAATTTCACGCTATTCGAAGACGGTCCAGCCTCTGATTCTTTTGACTTTTTAAAGGAGGCACGGAAGAAGTAAGAACCTGGACTAGGAGCTTCATCGTTTATCGCTAGTGAAAAGGAAAGGGATCCCTTTGAAATCTTAATTGGAATGCTTCCGACAGGTTGACCAGGACGTTGAATATAGACAATTGTAGAATATACCTCATTTCCTGACCAGTTAATGATAGGGATGGTCACCTTTGAGGTCTTGGGATCGTAACTTACTTGTCCAAGTACGGGCGCAGGAAGCAATGTCTCCTGGGGTATCGTATCTTGTGGAGGTGCTAAAGGATCAGGATCAAGGATTGAATCGGTAACTGGCTCAGGTGCTATCTCTGTAGGCGGTTTGTAGGGGATCTCATTAGAGGGCCATGTCCACGAGGCATCACGATCGGGTAAATTCAAGAATGTCTTGGTTAAAGTATTCTTCGAACTTGGGGTTGCTAACATAGTCGGAAAATCAGCGTCGACATCTTTTTGAAACCAGACGTCACTAATCCGCGTGGGAAAATCTCCTTGGGCTGCTATTTCCGTAGCGACGAATTCCGAGGGGGTCAAACTACTGGGAAGGAGTCCCGACTTCTTATCAAACGTGCCACTAATAATCCCTGAAGGCTGTTCAAACTTTGATTTAACGGGGAGATCCTTAAGAGCTGCCGACATAACGCTCTTCCAGATCTGAGCAGGATAGCTCCCGCCATAGACACTGCGCAAATAATGCTGCCCATCTGGGTCGGAATCGTAGCCCATCCAAACAACCCCAGCGTAGTTCGGAGTATATCCAGCAAACCACGCGTCAGGATTACCGGATTTATTGCCATATTTAGCAGGATCCAAAGAAGTGGTGCCAGTTTTACCTGCAACAGCCCAGTTCCCAATTTGAGCGCTGACGCCTGTTCCGTTGGTCACAACACTTCGTAACATACTATTGACAAGATAGGCAGTCGTTTCCTTCATGACTCGGTTTTTTGTAATTTTCGGCGTGATCACTGTATTTCCTTTAGCATCTAAGACTTTTAGGACTGCGTGATCAGTCACCTTCACTCCGTTATTAGCATAAACCCCATAGGCGGTTGCCATGTCCAGCGTGGTTACATGAGTAGTCCCTAAGGCTAGACTCAAGACTCGATCTTCCGGTTCAAGCGGGAGTCCAAGATTATTTTTACCAAACGACCAACCGTAATCGACCCCGATAAGGTTCAGGAGTTTGACAGCATAGATGTTCACAGATTGTTCAACGGCATAACGCATGGGAATAAGGCCTTTCCAACCTTTAGACTCAGTATCAAAGTTAGTAGGTGCCCAAGACTTGCCATTGCCACCACTGTAGGTTACTGGCATATCGTCAAGAACGCTACCAGGGAAATATCCACCTTTCTCGAGGGCTGGTCCATAGACAACCAAGGGCTTAATCGTTGATCCGGGTTGGCGCTTGGATTGCCAAGCTCTGTTCAGTCCTCGGGGAGTATAGTCTCGCCCACCGACCATGGCCTGAATGGCACCTGTCGAAGGCTCTATGATTGTGATGGACCCTTCAACTTTTGTATTGTCCATGCTTTTGGGGAAATTGGCTGGGTTAGCAAAAGCCGCTTCAGCAGCCCCTTGGATTTTTGGATCAACCGTAGTATAAATGCGTAAACCACCACTAAAGATTTGTTCAGGAGTTAAACTGTAAGTGGTTTCCAATTCTTCAATAACATAATCAACAAAATAGGGGAATTTGTAGCTCGCATTGGTTACTGCAGCTTTTTGAGCCCCACCGCGGTTTTTCTTCATTTCCTCAACGTAGGTGAAGGGGGCATCTTTCTCCGTGTTATACTCTTCAGCGGAGATAATTCCAGCATCCCGCATTACTCCGAGCACAGTGGTACGCCTGGTTTTGGCAGAATCAGGATGAATATAAGGATTGTATTGACTGGGAGCCTGGGGTAACCCGGCCAAAAGAGCGACTTCAGCAGGCTTTAGATCCTTAAGATCTGCGCCAAAATAAGTTTTGGCAGCAGCTTGGATTCCAAACGACGATTCACCAAGAAAGATTTTATTGAGATAAAAGGTTAGGATTTCTTCTTTGGTGTATTCGCGTTCCAGTTGGATGGCAAGAACTGCTTCTTGAATCTTTCGAGATAATTTTTTGGCTGTAGGATCTTCGATAAAGGCATTTTTGGCAAGTTGAATGGTAATGGTACTAGCCCCTTCTTTAGCACTTCTTGAACGAATATCATTCAAAGCAGAGCCGATAATCCGAATCGGGTCAACACCAATGTGCTCGTTAAAGCGCTTATCCTCCACCGCAATGAACGTATTCTTAACAAGATCAGGAATTTCAGAATACTCAACAGTTTGACGATTCTCATATCCATGCAACAGGGCAAATTCGGTGCCGTCCTTGTCATATACATAAGATGTTTGTTTTTTGTCACCTAGTAAGACGGGGTCCCATTTAGGAGTACCGGCTACGGCGATACCAACGAAAATTGCTAAGCCAAGTGTGAAGAGAGCTATAAAGATTGTCAATAACTTGAAAGCAACCCGTAACCTTGATGAGTGTTTAGGGCGCCTTGAACCCTTTGGTCTTTGAGACGATGGCATAATGAAACCTCCTAAAGTAAAAAATGAGGCCCTGTAACTGTCTAATCTATGAAATTATATCATACTTTTATAGCGACAAGGAAATTCTAAATAAGTATGAGTTAAATCAAGACTCTTTAGGTTCAAGATAGTTGCGGGTTTGCAGGAGAAACTGTATAATATAGTCAATTACACAAGTGCATTAAAATAATGGAATGATTGAGAAGGAACTTGGCGTACGGTAGTAGAGAGTCGGTGTAAGGTGCAAATCGACCCAGAAACCAAGAGTTACACCTCAGGACTAGAGTCAAAAACTCTCGGATCAGCTCGTTATCGCTGGTGAAGCTGGTATCCGTTCTTATACGGATTCAATGTGGGTGGTACCGCGGAAGTATTTTCGTCCCTCAACCTTGGGTGGGTTGGGGGACTTTTCCTCGTTTCTAACCCTGCAATGAGGAATTGAAAATACCGATCACGTGGATTCAGATTAACAAAGGGGGATATTTTGTATGGATATTTTTAAGGAGCTACAAGATCGGGGGCTAATTTATCAACACACGGACGAAACAGCATTACGCATAAGATTAGCAACGGGCCCGATGACATTATACTGTGGATTTGACCCAACTGCAGACAGCTTGCATATTGGACACTTGCTGCCCATTTTAGTCCTAAAGAGGTTTCAACTTGCAGGACATAAATCGATTGCCTTGGTGGGAGGAGGAACGGGTCTAATCGGGGATCCAAGTGGTAAGGCCGCTGAGCGCACATTAAACCCTAAAGAAATAGTGGAAGAGTGGGCTCAAAAGATCAAGAATCAACTAGGTCGTTTTTTAGACTTTGAAGTTGGCGAAAACCCAGCAATCCTTGCTAATAACTATGATTGGTTAGGGTCGCTTCAAGTCATTGAGTTCCTGCGAGATATTGGCAAGAACTTTCCCTTGGGTGCCATGCTGGCCAAGGATGCGGTAGAATCGCGCATGACTAAAGGGATATCCTTCACAGAATTCAGTTATATGATTTTGCAATCCTACGATTACCTAAAACTGAACGAAATGTACGGATGTGAGATGCAGATTGGTGGAAGTGACCAATGGGGTAATATCACCGCTGGAATCGATCTAATTAGACGGACTGCAATTAATCAAGAAAAAGAGACTTACGGGCTAACTTTACCACTCGTCACGAAAAGTGATGGAACTAAGTTTGGCAAGACGGAATCAGGAGCAGTTTGGCTGGATCCCGAAAAGATGTCTCCCTATAAGTTCTATCAATTTTGGCTTAACACAGATGACCAAGACGTTGTTAAGTTCTTGAAATACTTTACCTTCCTAACAATGACTGAAATTGAGGAACTAGCACAAGCCGTAGAAAAAGAGCCTGAGAAGCGGAGCGCACAACGGGCTTTGGCTATCGATATGACAAAGTTGGTTCACGGACAAGAAGCGCTTGAGCGGGCAGAAAAAATCTCAAGTGCACTTTTCGGAGGAGGTTTAGGGAAGCTAACTTCTGCTGAAGTGGAAGAAGGTTTTAGCGATGTGCCTTCGACAACTATCGAAGATCCTCAAACCAGCCTGGTTGATATGTTAGTCCAAGTGGGGGCAGTGTCTTCCAAACGTCAAGCTAGAGAGGCAATAGAGAACGGTGCCATCTATATCAATGATATTCGACATACAAATGTAGAGACAAGCGTTTCCGAACTGGAACGTTTAGATGGAAAATATCTTGTCACTCGCCGCGGAAAGAAAAACTATTATCTGATTAAAGTTCAGTAAAACCTTTTTTACAAGGCAGAAATTAGACAGGTACCTTAAACAACTAGTAAATAGTCGATAGTCGTTCAGGTACCTGTCTAATGTTGCTAGCAATCAAAAAAACAAATTTCGTAGGGATTCCCGATTTCTTGATACAGTATACAAAAAAACGGTTGACAAGGCAGTTATCAAATGTTAATATATCCAAGTGCCGCAAAATTAACGAGGTAAAGCGAATCTTGCTTAGTAAAGTTAAATGAATGGCCGACATAATTAGTTATTGACAACGAGAGTTGAAAATGCTAAGATGTAAATCCGGCCGCAAACGGCTGAGAAAAATTAATGGTCTTTGAAAACTAAACAACAAGGACAGCCAATGAGAGAAACTCGAGAGAGTTTCAAAATAAATCATGAGCGAATCATCTTCTTCAAGTTA
>NZ_BAAHYN010000023.1:0-57424 GCF_054657535.1 Desulfosporosinus burensis | reverse complement strand
CCAGATCGCGCACATTTTTTACTTTTTGAAAGGCCCTATTAAGAAAGATCTGAGGAGATTCCTCGCGTTCCTCGGCCGTCGGATAAGCTTCCAGCGTCAAGCACCCTTGATAACCTGCTGGAAAGTATTTGGCTACCATAACCCAATTAATAATGCCATGCCCAGGTAGCCAATGCCGGTCTGCTAGTCCGTCATTATCTGACAAATGAGTCGCTACAAGCCGCTCTCCAAAATTTTCAAGTAGGTTGAAGTCCTGTTTGTCCGATAGAAAGTGATGAGAACTATCATAACAAAAACCCAAATAGCTCGATTGAATTTTGGAGAGCAAATAGGGAACATTATCACTTCTACGGGTGTTTTCGATGGCGATCGTTACCCCAAGCTCCTCGGCAACCTTCACGAGTTCTAACAAACTTTTCGTACCATAACCATTTGGCGCTGGAGGATTGACGCCTTCTGTCAAATGCATGACCATCATCGGTATATGATAGCTTGCACAATCATTAAGCCACCGGATATGTCGTTGGATAAATTCGGATCTCACGGACTCGTGCTCTGACCATAACTCACTAGCGTCATTATAAGGGACATGTAAATTCTCTAAGACTAAACCCATATTTCTGACCAACTGAGGCATACTCTCCTTCTTAATCCGCCATGGAGTGTCTTCGTCTTCCCACCAGATAGAGGTCGCTGCAAACCCAGCTTCTTTGATTAATCTGAGCCGTTCTTGAAAAGGAAGTACAAAACCAAACCACGAAAATATCCCCAAAGGATATTGATCTCTCATTAAATTACCTCCAGACGTGATCCCAATTTGAACAATTTTCATAATACGTAAATCCTTAGAAGGAATTCACGAAGAGTTGTAGAATACTATAAAAAATAATATTGCAAAGCAAGACCATGAAGGTGTTTGCAAAGACCATGGAGGTTTGACTCATTAGAGTCAGCTTCGTGGTCTTTTTATGTTATTTATTAAGAAGGGCGATGAACTTCTTTCTGGCATCAAGCCGTTAACTATACTATATCACCGTTTTCGCCTTGTTGGTCAACAAGATGAGTAGTGGATCAAGATCTCTCAGGTATAATTAGGCGGGTTTAATTTCAGATAGAAAAATAATGGGAAGAGGAAAGGTGGAAATGAAAATGTGTAGACGGATTATGAAGGGAAGCGCTTGGGTACTTAGTTTGCTGCTCGTAGGACTGGCTTTGACGGGTTGTTCGGCTGTTCAAACTGGAAAGGAAGGCAACAAGTCGGAGACAGGTCAGGTTGCAGTAAGTGCGTCAGGAACAGAAAATCCTGAAGTAAAAGTAGTGACAGACCTAGTGGGACGAGAAGTGAAAGTGAAATTTCCCGCTCAAAGGATTGTGGCCATCGGGCCGGGTGCATTGAGGCTGGTTGCTTACGCCAAGGGAACCGACCGAGTCGTTGGCATAGAGGATATGGAAAAGAAAGTGCCGACGGGAAGGCCTTATATGTTTGCTTATCCGGAACTTAAGACTCTTCCGACGATTGGGCAGGGCGGAATAGATACCATGCCCGATGAAGAAGCGTTGTTGAGTGTTAAACCCGATGTCATTTTTGTCTCCTACTTGGTTGACAAGGCGAAGGCAGATAAGCTGCAGGACAAGATCGGGATTCCTGTCGTTGTTTTGAGTTATGGGCAGTTGGCAACGTTTAATGATGACGTCTATCGTTCTTTGGATCTGCTCGGCAAGGTTATCGGAACACAACAGAGGGCAGAAGAAGTCATCAACTATGTTAAGAAGAGTCAGGTGGATTTGGCAGAGCGCACAAAAGGCATTGCAGACTCAGCGAAGCCTAAAGTTTATGTGGGAGCATTAGGGATGAAAGGAACCCAGGGCATTGAAAGCACTCAGGCTAAGTATCCGCCGTTTGTGAACATCGGGGCACGAAATGTCGTCGATGAGACCGGAAAAAGTGGTAGTTTGATGATCGAACGCGAGAAGCTTGTGAGCTGGGATCCAGACATTATCTTTATCGATGAAGGAGGCTACACTAAAGTAGTTGCCGACGCTCAGAAGAACCCAGCATTTTATCAGTCTCTGCGTGCCGTCAAGAATGGGCAAGTTTACGGTCAGATCCCCTATAATTTTTATACCACGAACATTGATACGGCCTTGGCAGACGCATATTATGCCGGGAAAGTGATTTTTCCAGAAAAATTCCAGGATATCGATCCGGTCAAAAAGAGTGATGAAATCTACAATTTCCTCTTAGGTAAACCTGTCTATGAACAAATGGCTAAGGATTATGGGGGCTTTAAGAAGCTTGATTTAATGCTACCGTAGGGAGTAAAGAGGTGTATATCGCGGGCGAAAGCGATCTGCGGTCATTATTAGAGAGTGAGGTGGCAGGGTGTGCCTAAAAAAACGTATTTTGACGAGAAGGCGGCGAAGTGGGATACCCTTATCCAAGATGAGGTAATAATTCGCTTGAAAAAAATGGTGGAAGAACTTGCTTTGTCTCGGGACAGTAAGGTGCTTGATCTAGGTACTGGCACTGGGGTACTCATTCCGATGTTGATTAAGGCCGTCGGTTCATCCGGAATGGTGGTGGCAATAGATTTTGCTCCTCAGATGCTGGTAGAAGCTCAAAAGAAGTATCAGTGGCCTAATTTAAAGTTCTTAGAGGGAGCTGCTGAGGATATTCCCTTGGCAGATCAGGCAGTCGATGAAGTTGTGTGTAACTCAGCCTTTCCGCACTTTGACGATTTCAGGCGGGCGGCCCAAGAAATGGCTAGAGTATTGAAAAGTGGGGGAAGAGTTACTGTAATGCATCCGCATAGCAGAGAGTATATTAATGATCTGCATGTATCCCTTGGCGGTGCGGTCAGTAACTGTCTGTTACCGGAAGAGGAGGTTATGCACGCTATTTTTTCTGAGGCAGGTTTCGAGAATATCACTATTGAAGATGTGTATCAGCGTTATTGCTTGTCCGGGAGGAAAGGTTGAGCATGACATGAGTGAGGGTGGTAATACGCCTGATTTTGTCGAAAGCTGCCGTATTATCAAAATGATAATACGGCAGCTTTTTACTCGACATCGCAAGATATTATAATTACATGGTCCAGAGTTTCAGGATATCTTAGACCAGTCAAAAACAATAATCTTGGGAAGAAAGAAGAGTTTAACCAGTGCTTTTGGACGTATATGCTTGAGAATATCACTTTGGCATGCTATGATGGACATGCATCATTGGATAAATTTGGTGACTATATGACTTCATATCTCGCAGTCACCTTCCAGATCGATAACCTTTGTTCGAGAGGAGTGCTATAACCTATGGATAGAGAAGAACTCTTAAAAATCGTAGCTAGGGATGAAGACGGCAAACATCAATTCAAAGCAGATATCACCAATGCTAACGCTTTAGCGGCAGAAATGGTGCTCCATGGCGATGAGGTGCCTATCAACGGTCTGACTTCCGCAGACCTCGATCTGGAATATTTTCAAAGATTTTTCAGTAGAGAATATGGTGAATCTATAGAGGATCAGAAAATTCCACTGCCTCAACTTTTGGAAAACATGAGTTTGGCAAGTGAAGTTGAACTAAACCTTGCCGCAGCTTTGCTTTTTTCAAAGGCACCTTATTATAAACTCCCGGTATTCATCGTCAAAGCTGTTTCCTACCCGAGCAAAGACATTGATGTCTCTCATTACATTGAAAGCGCGGATTTAAAGGGAAAACTGTTTTATTTAAGGAGTCAGTTGTATTATTTTCCGAGATTAAACCTCCCAATAAATCCAAGCAGTTTTCGTCTGCACTTTCTCCATGACAAATCCATTGACAGAAATCTCTTCAAGGTAGCGCCTTATTAAATCGTTTTTCTCATCACTGGAGTTATTTTCCGTTTCGAAGAGCGTTGCATAGTCCAACATTTTGTTGGATATGTCTAGGCCTGTAACGTCTGTTGATTGCTTGGCAAATTCAACGGCAAAGCGTCCTGGGCCGCAGGCAATGTCTAGGACGCTACTATTCTTGTTGAGAAGGCAATTATGGGACAGAAATTCAACGATTTTCTTAATGCGCTCATCAGGACCGCCTTGAGAAACTAACTTGTTAAACTCAGCCGCCCTGTTGTCCCAAAACGACTTTCCGGATACTTCGGCAGTCTTTCCCTCGCTCCAAAGACGGGTAAAATAGGGGATATCCATTCCTTTACCATCCTCTCGAATAGTCTTTGAAGCAGTCAAGGCATACTTTTTTCCCTTCATTGATTCGAAGCTTATGCTCCGGAGCACCTTCCCCGCAAATTTCACATACTACTGTCGTAAATATTCGTGCCTTTTCGGGCAGCTCAAACGTCGGCTTCGAGAAATTAAAGAGTTGATCAACAGGGGAGTTCAGTAGGTAGTTCTGACGCTGCTGGCGGTCCATTTCTCCTTTGAAAGGCTTTATGATCATTCTCAAGCTTTCGCCATTAGACTTGTTATAAAAGCTGAAGGCCATTTTTCCTGTGCCTTTATACAAAAGATTCCCTTTCCCAAAGGTACAGCCCGTGATTAACTGAACTGCATCGACTCCACAGGCATCGTTTTCAGTCACACATACGATTTCTTCATCGGCAGAAAATCGAAGGCCCATTTTTTGAATCGCGGCCTCACAGGCTTTATAGCCAATCGCAAGCCCTGGGCATTCATGCCCGTGAAATTCTACCGATTTTTCCCACGGTGTTTTTTCTCTACACATCAAATAATCCCCTTTCATTTAGACGAAATCGAAAAAAGACCGCAGAAAACTGACTATCAAAGTCAGACCTCCATGGTCTTTGCAAACACCTTCGTGGTTCTGCAGGTTATGATTAGTCTTAGTATTCTATAACTATCTCATGAATTCCTGCTCAGTTTATGTCTAAAATGAATAAATTAACTCCGAATCCTTAGGATTTTAGTGAACTAACTGAAAAACTAACTAATTTTAAAAAATGTTAGAGAAAGCAGGGATTCCTGAGTTTTTGTAGAAGTACCAGTATAATAAAATAAAGAAAAAATTAGACCATGGAGGTCTGGCTTCAATGCAGAAGTCAGCTTCATGGTCTAATTTTACTAAAACTAGGGAGTGAAAGGTTAGATGAACATCCAGTCCAAAAGGTCGTGGCGATTGGACCGGGTGCGTTGCGGTTGGTGACCTATGCCGAAGGAGTGTCCATGTTGGTCGGGATTGAAGAGATTGAGAAAAAAGCTTCGCCGGAAAAATCCTATATGTGTACGGGATTTCGGTGGCTTTAAAAAGCTGGAGCTAGGAAAATGATTTGAGGTGATTAGAGTTGGTTCACGAGGAAATCGTTCCCGATGGCGGGGTAACCCATTATTTGAGATATACATGGAAGAAGAAATTAATCTTGTTGGGTCTGATGGTTATGACTGGAGTGCTCGCCCTATATGCCATTAGTGCTGGTTCAGCCGAGCTTTCGCCTAGGCAAGTGTTACTGACTTTACTTGGTCAAACTGAGGGACATTCTCAGATTATCATTTGGTCAATCCGCTTGCCCCGGGTGTTGGCAGCGATGGTGGCTGGGATAGGTTTGGCTGTTGCGGGTGCGGTCATGCAAAATATCCTCAGAAATCCCTTAGCTTCTCCGAGTACCCTCGGTATTGCTCAAGGCGCAGCCTTTGGGGCTGCGCTAGCCATCATCGGCTGGGGAGCAGGTAGTACTCCAAGTACCGGTGGAGGAGCGCTGCTGATTAACAACCCATATATTGTCACAATTTCAGCCTTCGTAGCGGCCATGCTTACGACCATGATCATTCTCTTTCTGGCCCAATATAAGGGAGTGTCACCCGAGTCTATGGTGTTAGCCGGGGTCGCTTTGGGATCTCTCTTTTCGGCAGCCACGATGCTTTTGCAGTATTTCACCAATGATGTTAATGTAGCAGCCGTCGTCTTTTGGACGTTCGGCGACATCGGGCGGGCATCTTGGGCTGAGTTGGGGATTATGTCTTTTGTAGTCCTAGGAGCCTTGCTCTTTTTCCTGTTTAACCGCTGGAATTACAATGCCCTGGACAGTGGGGCAGAAACAGCCAAGGGCCTAGGTGTCAACGTGGAAAAGACGAGACAGTGGGGGATGTTCTTTGCCTCTTTGATTACAGCCACCGTCGTTTCCTTTTTAGGAATCATCGCCTTCATTGGTCTCGTGGCTCCACACCTCGTGAAGCGCTTGATTGGTGGGGACAATCGCTTCCTTATTCCAGCTTCTGGGGTGATGGGTGCCTTGTTACTTCTGGCAGCAGATACCCTGTCTAGGCGGATCATCGCGCCCGTGGTTTTGCCAGTTGGGGCAGTCACTTCCTTTCTCGGGGCTCCTCTCTTTCTCTATCTTCTGGTGAGGGGGTCTAAATTACGATGATCTTATCAGTGAATGGGATCGAATTCAGATATGGTAGCCGAACAATATTAGAAAAAATAGGCTTTACTGTACAGAGGGGGGAGTTCCTATCAATCCTTGGGAACAATGGCGCTGGAAAATCGACGCTGCTCAAGACCCTGAACAAGATTTTGTTACCGAAAAAGGGAAGTATCTTGTTAGAGGGGCAGGAAGTGTCTAAGCTTAGTCGCTTGGCTATAGCCCTTAAAATGGCGTATGTCTCACAGCATTACGAGAGCAATCGCCAGACCGTCTTTGACGCTGTGCTCTTGGGCCGCAAACCCTACATCAAGTGGGAGGCGACAGCGTCGGATTTGGCGTTGGTGCAAGGGATCTTGGTAAAAACAGGTCTGGAGGAATTTGCTCTGCGCTACTTAGATGAACTGAGTGGAGGAGAACTGCAGAAAGTCGTCATTGCTAGGGCCTTGGCCCAGGAACCCGAGGTTCTGTTATTGGATGAACCAACCAGTAACTTGGATCTGAGAAATCAACTTGAAGTTTTGCGGACTATCCAGAACGCGGCTAAAGAGAAGAATATTGCAGTGATTGCCGTTATGCACGATCTTAACCTAGCCTTGCGTTTCTCGGACAAATTCGTATTACTACAGGATACGAAGGTTTTCGTGGCCGGCGGCCCGGAGGTGATGACGGCAGAAAATATCACTCAGGCGTATGGAGTTCCGGTAAGCGTTGAAAGATTACAAAACCAGACTGTCGTGATCCCAAGGTGAAAATAATTTATTATATAACGAGGAACTATTTGGCAGGAATTCGCGAAGGATTGTAGAATATTAACATTTAATTGAAAAAATGATATTGCAAGGCAAAACCGTGAAGGTGTTTGCAAAAACCATGGAGGTTTGACTCATTAGGGTCGACTTTGTGGTTTTTTTGTTTATTCAAAAGGAAGGTGCTTCAACCCATCCCATACGGGCGCTACATTACTGGCTTGATCATTGTTGTCTTACTTACACCCCTAGGCTTAACATTCAATTACTATTCAAGTTTTCAACCCGATTATGACGCTTGAGGCAGGTGAAGTGGAAGTTATAAAGGAAATACCCAGGGAAATGCTTGAACAGATAAAAAAGAATAACAATCTTCAGGTAGCTGCATCATCTCCCGGTGGTATTTATATGGTGTTTGCTGTACGGATGAACAGAAAAGCACCAAATGATATTGTTAAAGACAAAAAATACGGCAGGCTTTGGCTTATGCTACCTGCAGAAAATCATGTCGGAATTTTCTAAAAACGAACAAACCCACAGTTTTTCATTAACGTTGAAGAAAATTAAATTGAGGGAGGAATAAAATGAAACGCTTATATAGGTACGGCATTGTTTCATTAATGTTGACTTTTTTCTTGTCGTCACTATTTTTAACGGGGTGTAGTAACAAAGACGTCAAAACTGCGGCAGACGTTCAGAAAGCAGAAAAGCAAAAACTAGTTATTGGTGTGGGTAGGGATTTTTATTACGGGCCGAGTGATCCTACTTGTGTACATGGCAGCACAAATGTATGGGAGAGTCTGACATACTTAGATAACAAACTTAATCCACAGCCGCAATTGGCCGAATCATGGGAAGTCTCTCCTGATGGGAAAGTATGGACATTCCGTTTAAGAAAAAATGTCAAGTTTCATGACGGCTCGCCCTTTAATGCAGAGATTGCTGTGTTAAATATGAAACGCCTGTTAAAGCACCCCAAAGTTGATGCTAGACAAATATATGGTGACTTAAAGGATGTCAGGGTGATTGATGATTATACTATCCAATTTGAACATAACACCCCGGCACCTGAGTTTCCCGGTATGATTGCATATTTTAACAGCGCTATGTTGAGTCCGGCATCATTTGATGAACAGGGTAATATAAAAGAACCAATCGGGACCGGACCGTTTGTGTTCAAACAATACGTTAAGGATGATTCAGTAATTTTAGCGGCAAATAAGGATTATTGGAGTGAAAAACCGTTACTGGAAGAAGTAGTATTTAAATTTATCCCTGATGCTAACACCAGGCTGGCCGCCCTGCAAAACGGAGAAGTGGATGTATTGTCTGACGTAGGGGCAGTCATGCCGGAACAGGCAGCTATCATAAAAAATAATAAAAAACTTACACTCAAAACCCAGGAGGTAGCTACAACCCATTACCTTTTTGTGAACAAAAACAGGGACCTGTTTAAGAATAATGATTTATTCAGAGCAGTAAGTATAGTCATTAACCGGCAGGAACTGGTAGATAAAGTTCTGGAAGGCTATGGGAAATCGGGACAAAGTGTTATAACACCGCTGGCAACCAAATGGTTGAACGAAGAAGTAGCACCTCGGTACAATTTGCAGGAAGCAAAAAGTCTTGCGCAAACCGTTCTTAAGGATACTAAACCGCCCGTTACATTACTGGTGAATTCCGGATTATCAAATCGCTGGCCTTACAAATCAATTGCTGAGATACTTCAGTACCAATTGGCCCAAATCGATTTGCAGGTGAAAATTGAGATGGTGGATGCAGGTGCATGGAACAAACAGTTAAAAGCTGGAAATTATGACCTATCATTAACACCGTTTACATTAATGACAGGAGAACCTAATTTCTTCTTTAGTACGCATATGCTGTCAACAGGGGATTTAAACAAGAATAGAAGCTATGGCTATAAAAATAATGAAGCAGATAAACTGATCAGTCAGGCTGCTGTAGAAAAAGACGCAGGCAAACGTCGTCAGTTATACCTGGAACTGCAGAAAATTGCTGCCGAACAGGGACCGTTAACTCCCATATATCATGATACAACCTTATATGCCTGTAACATCAAAGTTAAAAATTTCGAATTGGATGCCAGTTTTAAGCCTAACCTGGCAAAAGTAGAGATTACGAACTAAAAATGGAGGCCGAAAATGGCAAATTACCTGTTGCGGCGAATACTGCAGCTTGTTCCAGTCTTACTCGGGATTTCCGTAATTACTTTTGGATTACTGCAATTAGTGCCGGGAGATCCTGCGGAAATGCTAATCAGGCAGAACGGTATGGAGCCTACGGAACAGGCTGTTCAGGCCCTGAGGGTGGAAATGGGATTGGATAAGCCGCTACATATTCAGTTTGCCAAATGGTTATGGGGTGTTATCCGTCTGGATTTGGGGCAATCCTATCAAACAGGATTGCCGGTATATGAGGAACTAACTTCAAGGTTTCCTGCTACATTGGAATTAGCTCTAGGCGCAATAACGGTCATGTTAGTGATAGCAATTCCATTAGGCATTTTGTCAGCAGTATTTCAAAATACAATATTTGACCACTTTAGCAGGTTATTGGCCCTCACTGGAGCGTCATTACCGGGGTATTGGCTCGGGCTTCTGCTGATATATTTTTTTTCTGTTAAGTTGGGCATATTGCCTGTGATGGGCAGGGGCGGGCTATATCACTTGATAATGCCCGCAGTTACCCTTGGGTTTGGGATGTCAGCGACATATATACGCTTATTGCGTGCCAGCCTTTTGGAAGTAATGGGTCAGGAGTTTATTACAGCAGCAAGGGCCAGGGGAATTGCAGAAAAGCTGATTATCGGCGCGCATGCTTTAAGACATGCTCTGTTACCGGTTATAACCGCTTTTGGGATTTCGCTGGGTTATTTGCTTGGCGGAACAGCAATAATTGAAACTATCTTTGCCTGGCCCGGTTTAGGCAAGTTCTGTGTGGCGGCTATTTTTAACCGGGACTATCCAGTGTTGCAGGCTTATGTTTTGATGATGGCTGTAGCTTTTATGACGGTAAATCTTTTGGTGGACATTTCATATGCCTTCCTTGATCCAAGAATAAGATTGGCAGGGAGGGAAAAAGACTGAAGAAAAGACTCTGTAAAGACAGACTGGCCCTGATTGGTTTGGTGATAATTGGTTTAATTGTTGCGGCCGGAGTATTTGCTTCTTATCTGGCACCTAATGACCCGGTTGCTATTGACCTGGCCAAAAGGCTGTCGTCATCTGATAACAAGTTTCCTTTGGGTACAGATCATTTAGGGAGATGTATTCTATCACGCCTGTTGTTTGGTATAAGACTGTCTTTAGGCACTGCATTTTTGGTACTGCTTGCAGTAATGTCCATTAGTATAAGCATAGGTACTTTATCGGGTTATATCGGTGGGAGGGTAGATAATCTGATTATGAGATGTGTGGATATAATCCTGGCTTTTCCGGGATTAATTCTGGCCATGGCGGTAGCGGGTATGCTTGGACCCAGCCTGAAAAACCTGATGCTGGCAATGGTTATGACACACTGGGCAGGCTATGCCCGTGTTGTCCGTGGTTTAGTATTGTCGGTGAAGGAAAAAGAGTTTGTACATGCGGCCCGGACCTCTGGCACATCAGGATTTAAGCTTGTTACAAGACACATTTTACCAAATATTGTTTCACCGGTTATTGTGCTGGCAACGATTGACATGGGTCAAATAATACTCGGAATCAGTGGGTTGTCTTTTTTGGGCCTTGGGGCCCAGCCACCTGCTCCCGAATGGGGAGCTATGTTAAACGATGGGCGTGGTTATATGCAGGTAGCTCCACAGTTAATGCTTGCTCCGGGATTTGCTATAGCTGTTGTAGTACTTGCCTTCAATCTGCTCGGTGACGGGCTGCGGGATGCCTTCGACCCAAGAGGGACTTTGCGTTCATAGGGGGAATACTGAAAATGTCTCAGCCTGTGTTAATAGTAGAAAACCTATACACATCATTTAAGACACCGTCAGGTATTATCCAGGCGGTCCGGGGAATAAGTTTCACATTGAATGCAGGGCGGGTTCTGGGGATTGTCGGTGAAAGCGGCTGTGGTAAAAGTGTGGCAGCCAATTCAATAATGGGTTTATCTAGGGGCAGTAAAGCCGAGGTTAAGGGAAGGGTATTGTTGAACGGACAGTCACTTCTTGATAAGAGTAATGCTCAGTTAAGGCGATTACGGGGCAAGGAAATGGCTTTGATATGCCAAAATCCCATGAACAGCCTCAATCCAGTCCGCAAAATAGGAAGCCAGTTTATTGAAACTATACTATGCCACCGGGATGTTTCCAAAGATGAGGCGCGCAGATTGGCTGTAGAATTTCTGGGCAGGGTTGCCCTACCTGACCCCAGTGGAATACTCAAGAAATACCCGTTTCAGTTAAGCGGCGGTATGCTGCAAAGGGTTATGATTGCAATGGCCCTAGTTTTAAACCCATCTCTGATTATAGCTGATGAGCCTACTACAGCTTTGGATGTAATCGTACAGTCGCAGATTTTGCTAGAATTAAACCGGTTGAAGAGAGAATTCCGGACAGGAATTCTAATGATCAGCCATGATTTGGGGGTTGTGGCCAGTATTGCGGATGAGGTGGGTGTTATGTATGCCGGAGAGATTATTGAACAGGGGCCGGTGGAAACAATATTTTTTAACCCGGCACACCCTTATACTATAGCCTTATTAAATTCCCGGCCCAAGAAAGACGGGAATCGGTGGACATTAAAGTTGCTGGGAGGACAGCCTCCATCCGCTTATGAACCAAACACGGGCTGTTCTTTTGCTCCCCGCTGCAATCGGGTGTCGGAAACGTGCTGTCAAACTGCACCTAATTTAATTACGAACGATTATAAACATTTTGTAGCATGTCATTATCCTGACCGACAGGACTTTAAAAATAGGGAGGAAGTTGCCGGTGCTGCTTGCAGTTGAAAACCTGGTGAAAAATTATCCGGTAAAAAAAGGTTTTTTATCTGCTTCAAAAGGGCTGGTGCATGCTTTGAATGGGGTCTCATTTGAGTTAGTGCCAACACAAACTTTAGGGATAGTTGGAGAGAGTGGCTGTGGCAAAAGCACTCTGGCCAGGTTGCTGGCAGGGCTTGAGAAACCTACGTCGGGAAGAATCTTATTTAATGATACTCCCTTAGATGATTCAAAACATTGGGCGAGTGTCCGCCGGTATATTCAGATAGTTTATCAGGATACTTATTCTTCATTAAACCCCAGAATGACTGTGGAACGAATAATAAGTGAGCCTATCAAGAATTTTTTTTCTATTGATGCTAAAGAATTAGGGGACAGAGTTCTTTATTTTATGGATATCGTTGGCCTTGACAGGGCCATAAAGGACCGTTTTCCACATGAAATCAGCGGGGGACAGAGGCAGCGGGTAGCAATAGCTCGGGCTCTGGCATGTGACCCGAAATTGGTTATTTGTGACGAATCTACCGCCAGTCTTGATGTTTCAATCCAAGCCCAGATTTTGACTTTATTTAAAGAATTAAAAATGAAACTGGGGCTATCATACATTTTTATTTCTCATGACATAGGAGCAGTCAGCTATTTAAGCAACCGGGTAGCTGTGATGTACTTGGGCAAAATTGTGGAGTTAATAGATAATTCCAGTTTTAATAAAGGTTGTCGGCACCCTTACACCAAAATGTTAATGACTGCGGTGCCAGTTCCTGACCCCCGTATAAGGGCTGAAAACTTTGCCGGAATCAGAGGTGAAGCCCCTGACCCGGCTGCCCCGCCGCTGGGCTGCTCTTTTCATGAGCGTTGTCCATATGCTGTAGACAAATGTAAGCATACGGAGCCACAGTTGACTGAATATGTTCACGGTCATATGATAGCATGCCATCGAGTGGGGTAGTTTAACCTAATTATGGTGATTTATCTGTGGTGATAAATAAATTTGGAAATGATCCAAGGAGGTATTAAGGAATCAATGGTTGGCGTGGAAAATCTGGAATTCTGGAAAAATGCTTGGGAGAGCGCAGTAGTTTCAGCTCCATCCCTTTGTAAGAGAATTCGTAGTGATAAAGAAATTATGGAGTACTGGAACAAGTTATCCGGCAGTTACGAAAAAGAGACAGCAGGTGAAAATGGGAAACGTTTAAATGAGGTTATTCATTTACTGGAAACTCAGGGGATGATTACACCCGCATCAGATATATTGGATGTTGGTTGTGGTCCTGGTACATATACCGTACCGCTGGCTTATAAAGTAAGGTCGGTTACAGCATTGGACGGGGCTGCGGAAATGTGTAATGTTGTTGCTGAAAGGGCTAAAAATCTTGAGCTGGACAATATTGTTTTACTTAACAGTCTATGGGCAGAAACAAATTTTGAAGGTGAAGGGTTAAAAAATGCTTTTGATTTGGTTTTTGCTTCACTGATGCCTGGTATAGCAAGTTATGAAACTTTAATCAAGTTTATCAGCGCCTCCAGAAAATACTGTTGTTTAATATATTTTGCTGGTGGTGTGGATGATCTGGTCAGGTCAGACTTATGGCGGATTATTTTCCAAGAGGATTTTAAGCGTGGTGGCAATGATATTGTCTATCCTTTTAATATCTTGTATAATTTAGGTTTTTATCCAAAAATTGATTACCTGGACGTTTCTTTTGAAAAAGCAGAAACTGTAGAGGAAGCCATTGAAAACCTTTGTAATTATTATTGGTTGTTTAGTGACATAACAAAGGAATTAAGAAACAAGATAAGTGCATATGTGCTGGAAAAAGCTGATAACGGTATTTTCAGGCAAGAGTCTAAATCACGCCTGGGAATTTTAACTTGGAGTGTACTGAAGAACTTGTAAAAAACATTGGAGGTGGGGCAGGAAGTGTCTAAGCTTAGTCGCTTGGCAATAGCCCTTAAAATGGCGTATGTCTCACAGCACTACGAGAGCAACCGCCAGACCGTCTTTGACGCTGTGCTCTTAGGCCGCAAACCCTACATTAAGTTGGAGGCGACAGCGTCGAATTTGGCGTTGGTGCAAGGGATATTGGCAAAAACAGGTCTGGAGGAATTTGCCCTGCGCTACTTAGATGAACTGAGTGGAGGGGAACTGCAGAAAGTCGTCATTGCTAGGGCCTTGGCCCAGGAACCCGAGGTTCTGTTATTGGATGAGCCTACCAGTAACTTGGACCTAAGAAATCAGAAAATATCACTCAGGCGTATGGGGTTCAAGTAAGCGTGGAAAGGGTGCGGGATCAGACAGTCGTGATCCCTAGATAAAATAATTTATTCTATAACGAGGAACTATTTAGCAGGAATACATGGACTATTGTAGAATATTAACATTTATTGAAAAAATGATATTGCAGAGCAAGACCATGAAGGTGTTTGCAAAGACCATGGAGGTTTGACTTTTTATAGTCAGCTTTTTTGGTCTTTTTATTTTACTTAAAAATAAGGGGGTGAGTAATAAATAAAAATAGCCAACTGGGAGAAGTGATACACTTTATTAGCAGCAGGATATAAAGAAGTCAAAGCCATTCCACTGGAAGGTGTCCGTAATATGAATGGTGACAAGGTGACACGGCATGGTATATATAATTAAAGGTATTTAAGGTGCATAAAGGTGAAGGGAGAACGAATATGAAAGTAGAGTTTCTTGATACCACAGACCATATGGTACATGGTCATGAGGGCTGGTTGGAGCCAAACACAACCCATGTCCATGAAGGCGATCCCGTGGAAATATATTTTAAGTGGGGTCACAATATGCAAGTTCATGGGCTTGCAAGAAAAGAAGGTTTATCCGCATATGTGATTTTGCCGGACGGACAAAAGCATCAATTAGCGATACAGGATTATAAACCAAGCAGCTATTTAATGCAATTTACACCGAAAGAAAAAGGATTATATCATTTTATTTGTGAAAACAAGGGCTATTATGTAATTGATAGGGAAGGAAAGCATTTGATGGGAACATTGAAGGATTATCCCGATGCTCCTAAGGCCACATCCTATACACAGTTTTCGCATCTGACAATGCTTGTTGGGCATGATTTATCAAAGGAACAGTTATCTACATCACCGAAACTTCCGTTGGCTATTGTTCCTGAAGAGTGGAAAAAATGGAAGACAGGAGAAGATATAAATTTTACTTTATACCTTTATAAAGATGTGTTGCCGGATAATGACATTGATATGGCGCGTGCAGATGATGCAGAAAGCTCTGTGGAACAAAAGAAGATGAAGACGGATGGAGAAGGAAAGCTTAATATAAAAGTTGATAAAACAGGACAGTACCTGCTGATAGCACGTCACCGTTCACCCGAAGGCGAGACAGGGGTTTATTACGATACACAGTTTACGTATACGTATTATTACAGCGTTAAAAAATAAATACTTAGGTTTACTAATTATAAAGTCTTAATTAGAGAGGGGAAAGGTAAAGACATGAAACGCTTCGCAAAACTCTTGGTTACTTTGTTAATACTTTCGCTAACTATGTCATCCATGGTCGGATGTAGCAAGGAGAGCAACCCGGGAGCTCAAAGTGGATCTTCAAATGTACCCCAGGAATTGACTATTGCTTACGGCAAGGATACGGATGCAAAATCGATTAAAGGTACGGGAGATATGTTGCTTAAGATTTTCTCCACAGACCGATTGGTGGAATTGATTGACGGAAAGGTGCAACCGAGTTTAGCCACTTCATGGGACATCAAGGATAATGGAAACACAATAATCTTCCATCTCCGTAAGGACGTTAAGTTTTCGGATGGTACGCCATTTACAGCAGAGGCTGTTAAATTCACGTATGATCGCCTGATTAAATTTAACCATAATCAATGGACACAAATAGGAAAGATTGAAAAGATAGAGGTTATCGATCCATACACTGTAGTCTTTCATATTGTCGCTGGTCAAGGGGGCTATCTTGTCTTGACTTCTTTTGGTGAGTATCAAAGCAGTATCCTGAGCCCCAATTCAGTCGAGCCTAAGGGCGATCCTGGGGCACCCTTTTCTACCCTTATTGGTACGGGGCCTTGGAAAGTGATCGATTACAAGAAAGACCAGTACACAGTCTTTGCTCCAAATGACTATTATTACGGAAAAAAAGCGACGTTGCAAAAAGTGACGGTTAAAGATATTCCTAAGGCTGAAGGACGTGTGTTGGCGTTGAAGTCCGGGGATGTGGATGTTATCGTCGATTATTATCATGGCGGATCGGCCTATACTCCCCGAAATTTGCTTAAATCTCTGAAGGATGACGGCTTTCAGGTCTTGAAAAAAGAAATGCCCATGACCACGGCGCTGGCGTTTAATTATAAAAAAGCTCCGTGGAATAATGTAACCCTGCGCCAGGGGATAAATTATGCTATCAATAAAGACGATTTGGTAGCCTTGTTTGATGGATGGATTACTCCGGCTAAGGAAGGTATATTTTCTGCAACGGCACCGTTTGTGAAGGAAGCGGGAGTGAAAGAGTATCCCTACAATGTCGAAGAAGCAAAGAAACTTATTAAGCAAGCAGGTTTTCCAGAAGGCTACAAGCCCAAGATGATCGTGCAGAGTCAGAACCCTGATGAGGTTAAACTGGCGGAATTGATCAAATTCCAATTGGCCCAGGTCGGAATCGATGTGCAGTTGGATGTCTTGGAAGCGGGGGTTTATACGGATAGGCAAAAAAAGGGGGATTGGGATTTACGCACCTATTATATCGGCGGACCGGGACGACGTGCCTATACCAGGTTGGACGGAAGATTTAACCCAACCGCAGTGGAGTTTGGCGGATCCGGATATTTTAGCTCACCTCAGATAACAACAGTGCTCAATAAAGCAGTATCCTCGTTTGATGAACAAGAACGGTTAAACTCTTTTAAAACGCTATATAGCCTGTTCAAAGAGGAAGCAGGGGGAGTACCACTTTATTACGATGCGGTTTTCGTAGTGGCCAAATCGAACATCAAGAATATTGAATATGTGAGTTCCGAACCTCGTTTCGACAGTGTGGTCGTAGAGAAAAAGAAGTAGTAACGGATAGCAGATAGCAGGTTCATGGAGGTGTGAAAATCTGGCTTATTATGTATTCAGGAGAGTCTTGCTTTTGGTTCCAGTGTTGCTAGTGGTTTCATTTATCTCCTTTGCTCTAGTCTATCTCAGCCCAGGTGAGCCTGCTCGTCTGATTCTACAAAGAGAGTTGCAAGGCGAACCTAGTCAGGTACAAATTGATCAATTCAATCATGAGAATGGCTTGGACAAGCCCATGCTGGTTCAATATACGAGTTGGTTAAAAAAAGCAGCAGTAGGGGATTTCGGTAATTCGTTGAGCACTAAAGAAAATGTTTCAGTCATCTTTAACCAAAAATTTTATGCATCAGCGAAGCTATTTATCGTTGCACAGTTTATTGCCTTGGCTATAGCATTGCCCCTAGGCACCTTAGTTGCACTTAAGCCCAATTCTAGAATAGATAATATCTCCAGAGCAGTGGCTTTAGCGGGTATATCGTTGCCCAGTTTCTGGTTGGGGATGCTTTTGGTCTACGTTTTTGCAGTTAAGCTTCATTGGTTGCCAGCGTCTGGGTATGAAAAACCAACGAATATCATACTGCCAGCCCTAACTATGGGGATTACGGGTGCTATGGAATTGATGCGGCTCACTAGAACTAGTGTGATGGAGGTGTTGTGGCGCAACTTTGTGCGTACGGCTAAGGCCAAAGGACTAAGGGATAGAGTGATACTTATCCGACATGTACTGCGCAATGCGTTAATACCTGTGATTACGGCGTTAGGCTTACGTGTCAGCCATATGGTGGGTGGGGCAGTTATTGTAGAAATGTTATTTGCTTGGCCGGGCTTGGGCCGCTTTTTGGTCCAAGCTGCCAATGCCCGTGATATACCGGTAATTCAGGGATTTGTTTTCATGAGTGCGCTTATTTTTGTGGGTATCAATCTGGTGCTGGATCTGTTATATGTCTTCCTTGATCCTAGGATAACCTACACAACAAAAGGAGGCTAAGCAGGTGCTAAAAACGATCTGGTTAGGCATTGCGTTTATCGTACTGCTCATGTTTCTGGCTTCTGTTGCACCACTATTAACGCCCGCGGACCCGTTTCAAGTCGATATGAAAGAGAGATTGCAGGGGATCAGTTGGCAACACCCTATGGGAACTGATCAGCTAGGCAGGGACTTGTTGAGTCGAGTCATTTATGCGGCTAGGACGTCCATAACGGCAACATTTAGCGTAGTCTTGGCTTGCCTAGCCATAGGAACAGTCGTTGGCGCAGTAGCAGGCTATTATGGCGGTATTATTGATGAATTGCTGATGCGTTTGGCGGATGTCGTGATGGCGTTCCCTTCCTTTATACTTCCTATTGCCATTACCGGGATATTGGGGCCCTCCTTGGCTAATATCATCCTAGCGCTGATCCTTACTTCTTGGGTAGGCTATGCCAGAATGGTGCGTAGTAGTGTTTTGGTCCTGAAAAACTTGCCCTATGTGGAGGCTGCCCAGGCCATGGGTTTTAGCACCTGGGAGATCATGAAAGACCATATTTTGCCGAATGCGGTTCATCCAGTGATTGTTTATACTACGTTCAAGGCGGGCCATACTATTTTAGCGATTTGTGGCTTGAGTTTTATAGGCCTTGGGGCGCAACCGCCAACGCCCGAGTGGGGTAGTATGCTGAATGAGGCAAGTTCTTTTATGGGTTCGGCTCCGCATCTTTTCATCTTTCCGGGGTTGATGATTATGATAACAGTTTTAGGTTTCAACTTATTTGGAGACGGCTTGAGGGATTTTATGGATCCCCGTCTCAGGAAGGAAATTGAATTGTAAATGGAACAGCCGTTATTGAAAGTAAAGGACTTGGCCGTTGAATTCCAGACCAGACATGGTCCAGTGAGAGCAGCGGACCTGATTAGTTTTGAGGTCAAGCCTAAAGAAACCTTTTGTCTTGTAGGGGAGTCCGGGTGTGGAAAAAGCGTTGTGGCCCTGGCTCTATTAGGATTGCTGCCAGCTAATGCCTTGGTGAGTGGTGAGGTGTGGTATAGAGGAAACAACCTTTTGCCCTACTCGTCCCCAGAACAGACACAGGTCAGAGGCCGAGAAATAGCTATGATCTTTGAACAACCGATGGGATGTTTAAATCCAGTCATGAGCATCGGTGAGCAAATAATGGAAGCTTATGGAGTCAATAGAGAGTGTTCCAAGCAGGAAGTTCGTGTCGGTGCTAAGCGGCTCATCGAAGAGGTGGGCATCTCGTCACGACGTTTTAGAGATTACCCCCATGAACTGAGTGGCGGCATGCAGCAGCGGGTCATGATTGCCATGGCTTTGGCTTGTCAGCCCAGATTGCTCATTGCAGACGAACCGACGACGTCTTTGGATGTGACGGTTCAATCTCAGATCATCCAATTACTGGGTGAGTTAAAAGAGCGCTATGACATGTCGTTGCTGCTGATTACCCATGATTTGGGGGTTGTGGCGGAGATGGGTGACCAAGTAGCCGTGATGTATGCTGGAGATTTGTTGGAAATTACGAATGTTCATGATTTCTTCTTTACCCCAAGACATCCCTATTCTAGGGCGTTAATTAGGGTAGTAGAAGGTAACTCTTTAAATCCTATTCATGGAAATGTTCCCAGTCTTACAGATCGATTACAGGGGTGTTCTTTTTATGCCAGATGCCCTGATGCGATCACCCTGTGCAGGGAAATACGGCCCCAAGCCAGCTACTTTAACAATAAAATGGAGAGATGCCATCTTGTCCAATTTAATACAAGCCGAAAGGCTAACTAAATATTATTATCCTAAAAGTGATTTGATGTTTTGGGCACGCCAGCCTGTGAAGGCGGTCGATGGTCTTTCTTTTTCTATTGCTGAAGGGGAGAGTTTTGGACTAGTCGGGGAAAGTGGGTGCGGCAAATCGACGGTGGGTAGGCTGCTGCTGCGCCTTTCAGAACTGACAGAGGGAAACGTGTATTATAAGGGAACGGATCTTTATTCCCTCTCGAATAAAAAAATGAAAAATTTACGTGTTAAGTTGCAGCCCATCTTTCAAGATGCCGATAATTCGCTAGATCCCAGATACACAGTATCTCGCCTGCTGGCAGAGCCGTTTAAACGATGTCAGGGAAGTGAACGAGACAGCAAACAAAGGATCAGTCAGTTAATGGAACTGGTTAATCTGGGCCCAGAATTACTGGAAAGGCATTCGCATGAGCTCTCAGGAGGACAACGGCAAAGAGTAGGTTTGGCAAGGGCGTTAGCGTTAGAACCGGAGTTTATCGTGGCAGATGAACCAGCGGCCTCTCTGGACCTGTCCGTTCAAGCTCAGGTGCTCGATTTGCTGAAAACGAAGCAGGAACAGAAAGGGATTGGACTACTGTACATATCGCATAATCTCAGAATTGTTCGGGTAATGACCCAGCGGATGGCCGTTATGTATTTGGGGGAGTTTTTGGAAGTGGGAGAGACGGAGAGCATTTTTAAGAATCCCTTACACCCTTACACCAAGCTGTTGATCTCTTCACTGCCAATCCTCGACCCATCAAAACGGAAAAGCAAGTTCAATTTGGCAGTCAGTGAACCACCTAATCCGTTTGCTCTGCCTCAGGGATGTCGATTTCATCCTCGTTGTCCAGATTGTAAGCCCATTTGTGAAGTGGAGAATCCTAAACTTCTCCCGATAGGAGAGGGGAGAAAATTAGCCTGCCATCTTATTCGGTAAACTGTTGTTAATTATGGAATCAAATCGAAATAATTATTTAGGAGTGTTTAAAATGAGCGAAGTTTTAGAAAACATTGAAGAGCGCTGGAATACCCATGCCATAAGTTATGATGAACGACACCATGGTCATCTAAGTAAAGAAGATTCTAAACTTTGGGAGAGTGCTTTAAAGACACATCTGGGTCAGGACCCGAGTATCGAAATCTTAGACGTGGGGACAGGGACAGGATTTTTGATTTTAAAAGCTGCCGAACTAGGATATAAGTGTACGGGAGTGGACATCTCGGAAGGTATGATGACCATCGCTAAGCAGCACGCCGTTGAAAAAGGGTTGGATATAAACTTTATTAAAGGCGCTGTCGAACAATTGCCATTCCCAGATAACAGTAAGGATGTCATTATGAACCGCAGTGTGATGTGGACGCTGCTTCAGCCGGATGTGGCCTTAAAGGAATGGCTGAGGGTACTTAAACAAGGTGGTGTGCTATTGTGCTTTTGTTCGATAGGGGAAGGGACAGTTGATAACCACTATAGCCAAGAAATTGAAGATATGCTGCCACTAAAAGGTGGTACCAAAGAAATGTTTATAACAGCTCTTGAAAAGGCTGGTTTTAGTGAAGTGCAAGGAATAATGCTTGAGGGAATAAAAGACAAGCATGGCGATAAAGACTGGCATGTGATTAAAGGGAAAAAATTGTAAGGCAGAGCAAAAGCCATGAATCTGACTCAGTAGAATCAGCTTCATGGCTTTCTTTTTTATGGAGTCAGTTGTATTATTTTTGAGATTAGACTTTCCAATAAATCCAGCCAAGTTTTCTTTATTTCTCTTGAAGGAGGCATGACTGGTGAGATATCAAGAGAAGAATCAGGAGATGGAAGAGCACAGGCAAGCGTTGCTTGATGCGCGAGGAGAAATCTCTCATAGGTGATTGAGGAAAATTGAACTTAATAGAAAATTCAGGCCTGTTGATAGCCGTAATATCCATACTGCTGAGCTGGTCAATGGAGGATGCGATAGAAACGGCTGATGTATAGATGGATGGTTTAGAAAATCGGTTGATGAATTGTCAGGCGGACAAAAACAACTCTTAAATTTAGCCTCGGTGATGGTCATGCAACCCAAGCTACTAATCTTGGACGAACCGACGGCTCAGCTAGATCCAATTGCGGCTCAAGATTTTCTGGCAACGATAGCAAAAATAAATAGGGAATTAGCGGTTACGGTAATTTTAACAGAACATAGACTCGAAGAAGTATTCCTTATGGCCGATAGAATTGTGGTCCTGGAAAATGGAGAAATAGTCTCCTTTGCTACACCAGAGCAAACAGCCAAACTATTAGCGAATAGGAATGATAAACAGACTATGTTTAAAGGATTGCCGTCTGCGATTCGAATTTATAGCGAGATAAGGTTGGGCAATGATTGTCCTTTAAGCGTGAGGGACGGGAGAAAATGGCTCGATGAATATATGATCCCAGTCGAGAAGGTATTCGATGATCAAGTTAATGATCGAGCTCAAAAGCAAAAGCCTGTCATTGAAGCCGAAGAAATATGGTTTAAGTATTCAAAGGAAGGGAATGACATTTTGCGGGGATTTTCGCTTAAGGCCTACTCGGGAGAAATACTCTGTGTGTTAGGTGGCAACGGAACCGGTAAAACGACAATGCTAGGCGTGATTTCAGGATTACTAAAACAGTATAGAGGAAAGGTTGTTATTAACGGTAAAAAAAATAGAGGCTTTCAAAGCTAACGAGCTTTACCGAAACAATATAGCTCTCTTACCTCAAAATCCAACGGCTTTATTTGTTTGCGACACCGTCTTAGGGGATCTGGAAGAGGCGGCAACTATTCTTAGACTGGATAAAGAGACTCTAAGAGCTGAAATTGACAGGGTTGCAAAAGACCTGAGAATCACTAAATTGTTTGAACGACATCCGTATGATTTAAGTGGTGGAGAGCAGCAAAAGGTGGCACTCGCCAAGCTTTTATTATTGAACCCAAAATAGTGTTATTAGATGAGCCGACAAAGGGGCTTGATGCAGAGTCTAAGGAAGAATTAGGTGAAATCTTGAAAAAGTTAGGTAGCCAAGATGTTGCGATAGTTATTGTAACTCATGATATCGAATTTGCGGCGGAGTATGCTGATCAATGTGCCATGATGTTTGACGGGGATATTGTATCAGAAGGAAAGGCGAAGGAGTTTTTTGCAGGAAATAATTTTTATACGACCGCTGCCAACCGGATGGCCAGAGGAATATTCCCCAAGGCAGTGACTTGTGAGGACGTGATTGCACTATGCAAGATAAGCGTATAAGCAAATACACAAAAGTAGTAAAAATAATGTTAATCATTTTATTACCGTTATTGTTGGTGCTATCTACGTTAAGTGGGGATAAGAACTACGGTTTATTAAGTGTGATATTTATGATCGTAGCGATGGTTCCCTTTTTCTTAAGGTTTGAAAGACGTAGGCCGGAAGCCAGAGAATTGGTTGTTATTGCTGTCATGGCTGCGCTTGCGGCCTTAGGACGGGTTGCTTTTGCCCCAATTCCCAATTTTAAGCCGACATCAGCAATTATAATAATAACAGCTATGGCGTTCGGACCTGAGGCGGGATTTTTGACAGGTGCTACAGCTGCGGTAGCCTCGAATATATTTTTCGGACAAGGTCCATGGACCCCGTGGCAAATGTTCTGCTGGGGGATGATCGGTTTTATCGCAGGGGTATTGAGAAATGCAGGTTTTCTCAAAGGGAGATTAAGCTTATCCACCTATGGACTATTATCAGGGTTTGCCTTTGGATGGGTCATGAATCTCTGGTTTATTATCGGATTTATCAATCCTATTACCTGGCAAGCTATAATAGCCGCCTACATATCAAGTTTTTGGTTTGATTTTACCCACGCATTGTCAACCCTAATCTTCCTTCTTGTGTTGGCAAAACCTTGGCTAAAAAAGCTAGACCGGATAAAAATCAAATTTGGCTTGATGGAATAGAGGATCAATGTTTTGACTTATAGAACTATCCATCAAGCCTCTAATCAAAGGAGCTTGCAGTGTAAAAAGATGAAAATGCTGTATTAAGAGTCCCCAACGGCGCTGAAGTAATTAGTGTTTCTGAGGATTACCTGGATGATTTCATAGTGCAGCATACAGAGGAAGTGTATCGACATCGGGATTACCTTGTTTCTGCCCCGATCCGAATTTTCATCTTTTCTGACCGCATCGAAATTATCAGTCCAGGTCATCTTCCCAATAATCTCACGGTGGAGAATATCAAAAAAGGTATCTCAAATATTCGTAATCCCATTTTGGCTTCTTTTGCCACAAGAATACTGCCTTATCGGGGTCTTGGCAGTGGGATCCGCAGAGCACTTAGTGCCTATCCTTCAATTGAATTGTTAGACGATCGCGAAGGGAATGTCTTTAAAGTCATTATTGCACGCGATAAAACAGTATCCCGTTAGATATAGAAAAAATCCCCCGCCAAGCTTACAACAGGCAGTGAAGGAAGGCTAGATAGTGATTAGCTAGAGCGCTTTGACTGCACCCTCCTAAAAAGGACATAGTTACTAACAGCGCGATTATTAGGGTGGCTAATCGGTTTCTATTCATTCTGACTCTCCTTTATATATCATAGTTTCTGTGACCATAAAAAAATAAATGATGGCGAAACCCCCGGACTTGTTATTAAGTTCTACTGACTCCTTAAATGAGCTTGAGGTTGCTGTTCCTAAACTAGGTGTAAGCCATACACCTAGTTTAGCCTCCTTTCACACAAACTTCTTTTCCATCTAATTTTTTTGGTAAATGAACAATTTTTTTGAATGACAAACATTAAGCAGGAATTTACGGATGGTTTGTAGAATCGGTAGAATTAACTGTCTAAATAAGCGGAAAATAATACGTTAAGCAGAACCATGAAGGTGTCTGAAAGACCATGGAGGTTTGACTCATTAGAGTCAACTTCATGGTTTTTTTTATTGGGCAGAACTTGCCAAAAAAGAAAAAGCAATGGAGAAATAAATTAGAGAAATGGAGTGAAAGCGATGCAAATGCAAAATAGGATTAAAAACTACTGGGAGGGAGAAGCTTCCCGCTACAGTGACGGAATCTGGAAAGAGATGAATAGCTTTAAGAAACAAGCCTGGGTGGATTTGATTGAGCAGTATAGACCCGCAGGTAGTTCGTTAAAGGTGCTCGATATTGGCACTGGCCCAGGATTTTTTGCCATGCTTACCGCTGAAATAGGACATAAAGTGACTGGCACGGATTGTACACAGAACATGCTGAATGAAGCGCAAAGCAACCTCCGACACATAGGTCTGGCGGCCGAGTTGTTTCTTATGGATTCTCATGCTCTTTCTTTTGCAGATAATTCTTTTGATCTGATTCTATGCCGAAATCTGACTTGGACTCTTTACGACCCACTGGCAGCCTATAGAGAATGGTATCGGGTTCTTAAGAGGGGTGGGAGATTGTTGGTTTTCGATGCTAATTGGACCTTGCGTTTGAACGACCCTGAAAGACAGGCGAAATATTTGGAAGACATGGCAGAGGCAGAACGGAGGGGGATTCATCGTCAAGGACATGTAGATCCAGAGGAAGGAGACCGGATCGCGAAAGAGCTATTTCTAAGTACCCGCCTTCGTCCACATTGGGATGCCGGAGCCCTGATCGATGCTGGGTTCAAGGAAATATTTATCAATACGGAAATTACTGACCGTATTTGGGATGAAGAAGACAAGGTTGTTTATAGATCGACCCCGATGTTCCTGGTAGGTGGAGAAAAATAACCGAGGGAAATGGGACAGAAAAAAACGTGAAGGACAGATTATTGGATACAAAAACTACAGCAGAAAGAATATTTACTAACAAGAAATACATAGCTTTATTAGCCATATTCTGTACATTCTTATGGGGGAGCGCCTACCTGGCAATTAAATTGGGGTATGATTGGGTTTTTAGCAATAATAGTCATTAATTTAGGAAAAGGAAGCCTAGATGCATCATTTACCTTAATAGGCGACGGATTTATCATTTTGTCCACGGCAATGGGGTCTATCGGCAGTATCTATAATAAGAAATTAGTAAAAACCAATGATGTTTTTGTGACAACGGGATGGCAGCATTAGCTTTAGCATGTGCAGGCATATGGATTGTTAACCGGAAATGAACAGAATTATTTTGATTATGTTGACATCAAGGAGCTCGTTGAGGGGAGCAAGAAACAAGTTGCGTAAGTACATCATGAAAAGGTTACTGCAGTTGGTTCCTGTTTTATTGGGAATTACATTCTTAACATTTACATTGACCTATCTTTCCCCGGGTGATCCGGCTGTTATCATGCTTAATGCCACAGGGGTGACGCCAACTCCACAACTGGTAGAACAGGTGAGAGAGGGAATGGGGCTGAATAAACCGTTCTTAACTCGCTATTGTGAGTGGTTAACGGGTGTAATACAAGGCGACTTTGGCTTCTCATATCAATATGGCAGACCTGTATCTGATGTAATAATATCAAGATTGCCAGCTACTCTGAAGCTTGCTGGGACATCACTGTTGCTGATGATGATCATCGCACTGCCCCTAGGCATTATATCAGCGCTGTACAGGAATAAGGCCTTAGATTACATCATTAGAATACTGTCCTTTGTAGGAATATCAATGCCGAGCTTTTGGCTTGGTCTGTTATTAATGTATATATTTTCCGTTAAGCTTAAAATTTTACCGATAATGGGAAACTCAGACTTGACAAGCATCCTATTACCAACGGTCACTCTGGCGATGGCAATGGCCTCAAAATATACAAGACAGCTGAGGGCCGCTATCCTGGAAGAAATAGGTCAGGATTATGTCATTGGGGCTAAAGCCAGAGGCCTTAAAGATAGATCTATATTATTAAAGCATATCCTACAGAAATCATTAATACCAATTGTCACTTTATTAGGCTTATCTGTAGGTTCATTATTGGGAGGTGTTGCCATAGTTGAAACTATTTTTGTTTGGCCGGGCGTGGGTCAATTGGCTGTCGAGGCCATATTTAGCAGGGATTATCCCCTGATCCAGGGCTATGTCGTATGGATGGCGGTCATCTATGTAATGGTTAATATGGTGGTGGATATTTCCTATCATCTGTTAGATCCCCGTATCCATTGGGAAAAGGGGGGTTGATGTGGAAGAGTTTAGTGCAGCTCTAAGAAAAAATAAATCATTTGCTTTTTTCTCGGCCTTAGCGCTGTTACTGGTGGGCATCAGTGTGTTTGCGCCATATCTAGCGCCTAATGACCCACTTAAAAGCAATCTGGCCCATGCGCTGCAAGGTCGAAGTGCTGAGTTTCCACTCGGGACGGATCAGCTGGGCAGATGCCTGCTGTCAAGACTCTTATATGGAGCAAGGACTTCTCTGAAAATGACCTTTTGTCTGGTGGCCATGGTACTCGCGGTAGGTACGGCAATCGGCACAGTAGCTGGGTATTTGGGCAGAAGAGTCGATACCATCATAATGAGAATTTCTGATGTTTTTCTTGCATTCCCTGGCCTGGTTTTTGCGATTGCCATTGCCGGAGTGCTTGGAGCCAGCTTGATGAATGTTGTTATAGCACTGGCTGCAGTGAGCTGGACTAAATATACGCGGGTAAGTCGGAGCTTAGTAATGGCTGCCAAAGAAAAAGATTATATCCTGGCGGCTAAAATGGGAGGAGCTAAACAGTATCAAGTAATTCTTAAATACATCTTGCCCAATATAATTCCAACGCTTATTGTAATGGCGGCGATGGACATAGGCGTTATGATGCTTGGAATATCAGCTCTTTCATTTTTGGGTCTTGGGGCTCAACCACCAACTCCCGAGTGGGGTTATATGCTCAGTGAAGGCAGGAACAATATGCAGACGGAGCCTTGGCTGATGATCTATCCGGGTATGGCAATATTTATAACGGTAATGATCTTTAATTTATTAGGCGATGGACTTAGAGATATATTAGACCCAAATAAAGAGTATTAATAAACTATTTGGAGGAAATGTAAATGAAAAAGAAAATAGCCCTTTTACTGGTCATGGTGTTAATATGTACAAGCCTTGTAGCGTGTGGAAAAAGAAACTCCGCTGATAAGACGGCTAATGGAGGAACAAAAAGCGTTGTCTTTGGAATAGGGCAGTTTCCGAAGAATATAGACCCGGCACTTGAATTTAATGGCTGGTATGTTTTCAAGTTTGGTATCGGTGAAACCTTGGTAAGATTCACTGATGATATGCAAATTGAACCACTGCTGGCTGATTCATGGAATAGGGCAGATGATTTATCGTGGAAATTTCACATCCGGCAAGGGGTTAAATTTCATAATGGTGTAGCCGTCACGGCTGAAGCTGTAAAATCATCGATCGAACGATCTTTAAAGCTGAATCCAAGAACGGCGGAGATATTACTGATCGATTCTATAACAGCAGATGGACAAAATCTTACGATAACTACTAAAACTCCTTATGAAGCATTACTAGGCAATCTGGCCGATCCTCTTGCTATCATAGTGGACACCACTGCGAAGACAGATACCTTTGCCCAGGCTCCGATAGGTACAGGCCCTTTCAAAATTCAATCCTATTCTGAAAATAAACAGGTGGTTGTAGAAAAAAACAAGGAGTATTGGGGCGAGAAAGCTCTTACAGATGTGGCAACCTTTAACTATATTAAGGATCATAATACGCGTTCAATGGCCCTGCAGAGTGGTGAAATTGATGTTGCCGAGAATATTTCAAGTAGTAATATATCACTATATGAGGGTAATTCGAGCTATAAGGTGGACAAAATATCTAGCCTGCGTATCATAATGGCCTATGAAAATTTGAGTAATGAGTTCTTAAAGGATCCAGCCGTGCGTAAGGCTATTGCTTTAGGCGTTGACAGGGAATCTTATGCCAAAACCCTTTTGAAGGGGACTGCTGTCGCTGCAGTCGGGCCCTTCCCGGCATCCTTGCCTTTTGGGGCAAAAAAGCTGACAGGATATACGTATGATAAGGTAGCGGCAGCTAAAGCCTTGGCTGATGCGGGCTATGCAGATACAGACAACGATGGCATACTAGAGAAAAATGGAAAAAAACTAGAATTAAGGATGGCGCTTTATACAACCCGTTCAGAGCTTCCAATACTTGGGGAAGCAATTCAGTCACAGCTTAAAGAAATTGGGATAAGCCTTAAGCTAGAATCTTATGAATCCGTTTCCACAGTGTTGAAAAACAAAAATTTCGATCTTTGCTTATACAGTGTCAATACGGCAACGACAGGGGATCCCCAGTCCTTCCTAACGTTGTACTTTAAAACAGGTGGAAGCGCAAATTATGGCGGATATAATAACCAAGAGGTAGATGCTCTAATTAATAAACTGAGTACGGAACGTGACACCCAAGCAAGATATGACCTTGCGACCAAAGCACAGCAAATAATATTGAATGACAATGCAGATCTCTTCCTTGTTACGCCGACGCTGAATTTAATTAGTAAGAAAACGGTTAGCGGAATAAAAATGTATCCTGTTGAGTACTATCTGCTCAATAACAAGGTAAACATTGAATGATGCTATGGAAATTCTAACGATAAACAACGTATCAATAGGCTATGGTGGGCAGAGATCGGTTGTGAAAAGCGTGAATTTGTCAGTTAATCCTAAGGAAATAATAGGAATCGTAGGGGAAAGCGGCAGCGGAAAGTCCACACTTATTCGTGCTGTATTAGGCCTGCTTCCTATTGGGGGTAGGGTTTCTGTCGGTGAGATAATTTTCAAAGGCAGAAATCTCCTTGAGTATTCGAAGAAAGAATGGAGAGAACTACGCGGAAATAGAATAGCCATGATATTTCAGAATTCAGGCGCATCATTAAATCCTATCAAAAAAATTGGCAACCAGTATATTGAAAGTATACAGTGTCATTTTGATTGTTCAAAAGCTGACGCCTATGATAAAGCAATCAATATGCTGGGGAAAATGCGGCTGCCTGATGCAGCATGTATCATGAATTCCTATACTTTTCAATTGAGCGGTGGTATGAAGCAAAGAGTGGCTATTGCCATGGCAATGACTATGGAGCCAGAGCTTCTTTTAGCTGACGAGCCCACCAGTGCTCTTGATGTTACTATCCAAGCACAGGTTGTAAGACAAATGATGGACCTGAGGAATCAGTTTAATACAAGCATTATCATAGTTACGCATAATATGGGTGTGGCATCCTATATGTCGGATAAAATAGGAGTCATGCGGCAAGGTGAATTCGTGGAATGGGGCACTAGAGCTCAGGTGATTAATAATCCGCAGAATGAATATACTGCAAATCTCTTATCAGCCATACCTGAATTAGGAGGCCGTCGCCTTGTTTGAAGACAAACTACCAATACTGGAAATAAGAAATCTTACTAAGCAGTTTGCTTTAGAAGGCGGCAAAAAATTAACGGCAGTTGATAATGTGAGTTTAGAGTTATATTCTGGCCAAAGTTTAGGCATCGTTGGCGAAAGTGGCTGTGGCAAAAGTACGCTAGCAAAGATCGTTGCGCATTTGGAAAGTGTGACATCGGGTAATATCCTTTATAAGAATAGAGACATTACCCATTTAAAGGGCGAAGAGCTTAGGCAAAATAGAAGAACGATGCAGATGATATTTCAAGATCCATCAGCATCGTTCAATCCTCGTATGAAGATAGGGGACATGGTAAGTGAACCGCTCTTAAACTTTAAGCTTATGAATAAGCGTGAAGCTATGGAAGAAACCAAAAAACTGCTGCTCATGGTTGGTCTTTCAGAGGATTCTATCAGCAGATATCCGCATCAGTTAAGCGGAGGACAAAAGCAAAGAGCGGCAATAGCCAGAGCCTTATCTTTAAAGCCTGAGATCATAGTATGCGATGAAGCTACATCCGACTTGGATGTTTCCATACAGGCACAGGTGGTTCAGCTCTTGGTGGATTTACAAAAGGAGATGGGTTTGTCCTATATTTTTATCGGGCATGATTTGGCGTTGATTAGAAATATCAGCCATAGAATCGCAGTCATGTATCTTGGCCGAATTGTTGAACTCATCGACAGTGAGGTGCTAACCACAGAGGCAGTTCATCCTTATACCAAAGCATTACTGGCGTCCGTATTCTCAGTAAAAGGAGAACGTAATACAGAAATTGAAATAATTAAAGGGGATCCGCCGAGTCCTTCGGAAATACCTCCCGGATGTAGTTTTAACTCCAGATGTACAAAATGTGAGGCAAAATGCTTGAGAGAAAAGCCTACAATAAAAAAAATCGGAATCAATCATTTCACGGCTTGTCATTTGTAGTCTGACTATAGAGTTTCGGCAGTCCTAGTGATGGCCGTTCCTATGATCGCCAAAGACACTTGGAAGCTCACTGCCCTGAAGTTGGGCGATGAGAAAGCCAAAAGCTTGGGGATAAATGTTGAAAGGCTGAGGTTAAAAACCTTTGTACTTATTTCACTATTGACTGCGTCGGCAGTATGTTTCGTAGGTACAATCGGGTTTATTGGTTTGGTTGGTCCCCATATCGCAAGAATGCTAGTAGGTGAGGATCAGAGATTCTTTTTGCCTCTGTCGGCTCTTGGCGGAGCCTTACTGCTTTCGGTTGCTTCGATTGGCAGTAAGATGATTATTCCGGGTGCGATTTTCCCAATAGGGATTGTTACATCGCTGATCGGTGTACCTTTCTTCTTTTCCCTTATTTTGACGCAGAAAAGAGAGTATTGGTAATGCTGGAAATAAGTAATTTATCGTTTGGATATGGATTGAAACCAATGTTGAGAAACATTAATCTAACGTTTCGACCGGGAAAGATGACGGCTGTTATTGGTCCTAACGCTACAGGCAAGTCTACGCTGCTAGAAGACTTAGCTTCCAGGAATATTGGCGAGTTGAGCGGCGGTCAACGGCAAATGGTGTTTATTGCGCTGGCGTTGGTAAGAGAACCTAATATTTTGCTCTTAGATGAACCGACAACCAGTTTGGATTTTGCATCGAGAACTGGAAATGCTGGAGCTAATTAAAAAACTAACCATCACCCAAAATATGACGACTGTCGTGACTCTGCATCAGCTGGACATGGCAGCCCGTTTTGCCGATGAAATCGTTGTATTGTCTGACGGCGAGGTGTATGCAACTGGACAGCCTAGTGCAGTACTGACTACGGATATGCTCCGGATGGTGTATCAAGTGAAGGCCGCTATTCATCAGGGCAGTGATGGCGTTCTCCATGTTATGGCCATGAGTTCGATAAAGTAAAGTAGAGGAGAGATGAGCTATGTTAGAAAATCGGATTGAAAAGTATTGGGATAAGCGGGCTGACAGTTATAATGAAGTTGTACAAAAGGAAATGGCTTGCCAGAAAAAAGAAGCCTGGGAGTCCCTGCTGCTTAAATATGCTGGACAAGGAGAGAATCTGCAGGTATTAGATGTAGGAACCGGACCAGGCTTCTTTGCTATTCTGTTAGCAGGGCTGAACTATTCGGTGACAGCGGTAGATAAGTGTCAAGATATGTTGGACCAAGCCCGTAAAAATGCTGAGGCAGCTCGCAAGAACATTCGTTTTATCAAAGCAGATGCCCATGCTGTTGATCTACCGAACGAGAGCTTTGATGTGATTGTATCGAGAAATGTCACTTGGCTTATGCCTAATCCGCTAGAAGTATACCAAGAATGGTACAGGCTTTTAAAACCGAACGGCAAGGTCTTGGTGTTTGATGCCAACTGGAATTTGCGCCTCAGTGACCCGGAGCTTCAACTTCAATGTGATAAGTATCGTCAGCTTGCCATCGAAAAAGGCTATCAAGATAATAAACTTACTCCAGAGCAGAGGGAAGAAAGTGAGGCTATTGCCAGGAAACTTCCTTTGTCGTATGAAAGACGGCCATCATGGGATCAACAGGCTTTTCCCAGCTGTGGTTTTCAGCAGATAGAAGTTGAGGAAACTATTAGTCATTTAGTCCATGATGAAATTGAGCGAATTTTATATTACCCAACCCCTATGTTTGCCATTTGTGCTTCCAAAGGCAATTCTTAACGGTTTAGACTAAAGCCCTGCTTTTAGTAGGGCTTTTATTCCAAATTGACAATAGATCCTCAAATACAAAATAGTGTACCATTTTGAGGAGGGAAAACTGTGATATTGACACGTGATTATATAACCAGCAATCTTAGTGAAGGAGTAATCACTGCAGATCTTTCCTCTTGGGAAGAGTTTTTTAGCATAGTAACAGGGAGACTATTGAACACTCGTAATTATATATGGCGGGGTCAGAGGTCTACTGAATGGTTATTGGAATCAACTTTGGATAGAATGCTGAAAAAGTACGATAGAAAGGATAGTTTAATACATCTTAAAAGATTTAAGTATGCCACCAAGGACAGGAGGGAATCAAATCCGGAAAAAATGGAATCGGATGATGATTGGTGGGCTTCAGGTCTGCATTACAGCCTTGTCACTCCACTTTTAGAATGGACCATTTCACCTTTTATCGCTGCATACTATGCTTTCTGCGAGGACAATAACCAACAAGATAAAAGGGCTATCTATTCCTTTGCTCAAAGAGTAGCCACTGTCAAAAACAACGAGTTAAAAATGAAGAACCCTAGCGCTAGTGGAGACGATTTATTTGTTAAGTGCATTAAGCCTTTATTTGATAATAACTCCAGGTTAGCAAACCGGTGCAGTCTGTTTACAAAGTCTCCAACAGGAGTGGACATTGAGCAGTGGGTAAGGAAAAATTTTAGTGGAGTCAGCAAAGCCAAAGTAGTTTTATTAAAGCTGACGCTACCTAACACTGAAAGAAGTACCATTTTAAAGGCTCTAAATAGAATGAACGTGATAATTACTTAACACGAAGAGCAAAAGCATGAAAATGACTCACTAGAAACTATTAATCTAAGTAAGTCTAAAAATAAGCTAGATAAAGCAGGGATTCCTAAGTTTTTGTAGAAGTAACAGATTAGGGAAAGTGCTGAAATTTGGAATAGGTCAATAGAGGTCTGGAAATTGACCAAGCCCATTTTTATTTGCTAGCCCGAAATGAAAAACTTAATACGTACGTAACGAGTATACTTTCTCAGGGAAGTATTGAAAAGGAAAGTCAGTCAATCTGACGCGGTCCCGCCACTGTGATAGTGAGCGGCCTTATATAATGTCACTGGGCAACCGGGAAGACGTAAGGCTGCGATGAACTTAAGCCAGGAGACCTGCTCGTTATAGATCAACACAGGAACCTACGGAAGATAGGGGAGGTGCCGATTATGCCGGGAAGTCAGCGAATATTGTCCGGCTAGCAAAGTCAGCTATATCCCTTTACAGGTATCTGTAGAGGGTTTTTTTGTACTATCAGAAAGTATAAATTTCGGGTAAGCATAAGTGCAACTAAGGCGGCCGCCTGCGCTAAGGCTTGGCGCCAGCCAAGTTTTCTTTATTTTCTCATGAAAGAGGCCTGACTGGTGAGACGCTGGGAGAAAATTAACAAAAAGGAAGAGCGCAGGCAAGTGTTGTACAATTGAATATTACCATATGTTAGTCCACAAGAGCATCGATTAGTTGATGTGTAAGTCACTTGAGGGGTGTATTTCTAAAGCGTAGATATGTATAAATACAGAGTGTATGGGAGCGAATTGTCATGATTACAGCCACTGTTCATAGTTTAGAAGGTGTTATCTGCAGACTCGGGTTAGACCCACTCACAGTTAACCGTTTTATGGAGGAGTGGTTACAAACTGCACACGAGGTTTCTTTTGAGGAGGCTAATGAGGTAGCTTGTATATTGAACAAAATGAAAGGATGCACTAAGTACTACTTAGCCCCAGATCCTACACAAGAGGGCTATCAGGTCGTGCTCATCGTGAGGAAAAATCGAGTAATTACTATACTTACTCAGTTAACCAATTCCTTTTACGGTGTACCTGAGGCAAAGACGGTGAATGGTACACGCATGATTAGAACACTAGGGGGTGAGATGTATGAAGACAATGGCAATTGGGTTAGACAACTTAGAAAAAGACGCGAAAAGTGTTTTAATAGAAAAAAACTCAGATTCTAGAAAACGCTATTGTTTAGATGTTGTATAAAAAGTCTCTCATTTAAGTAGGGGATGCGCCGAAACTTAAAGTATCGTTACATCCCCTTCTTCATTGGAAGGTCTATTCTTTCTCAGATTAGACCTTCCAATAGATCCAAGCAGTTTTCGTCCGAACTCTCTCTCTCACAAATCCTTTTTGAGAGATCTGTTCGAGATAGTTTCTAATTAACGTCTGTTTCTGATCACCTGAGTTGTTCTTAGTTTCAAAGAGTGTACCATAGTAAAGACAAGCTTCTTCAATGGTTCGGACATGCTCTCGATCCGTATCGACATAGGTAATATTGGGATAATAGCCAGTTAGCCAAAGAATATTAAAAATGCTGTAAATTGTATTAATATAAAATTTTGGATCTTTAAGCTGGAGGATTTCCGTACGAATAATGTCCTGAACAGAGTCGGAACGATCCACAAAATTGGATAAAAAGCAGTATCCCTTGCTGGCATCGATCATCTTCTCGAGGGTGATTTGATCATGAATTCCAGGGCTGTTGATTGCGGCAACCAAGTCAAACCTTTTTTTCCAACCGTATTCTTCAAGGTTGACTTCATCCCAATTTAAGTTTTTAAACGAGACATTGGTCAGGTTCGCGGCTGCGGCATTTTTTTGCGCATAGTCTAACATTTTATCGGATATGTCTAGGCCTGTAACGTCAGTTGATTTTTTGGCAAATTCAACGGCAAACCGTCCTGGACCGCAGCCTATGTCCATGACGCTGCTATTTTCGGTGAGAAGATTATTATGTGACATAAATTCAACGATTTTGCGAGTTCGTTCGTCAGGAGTGCCTTGAGAAACTAATTTATTGAACTCATCCGCCCGGTTGTCCCAAAAGGAGGTCCCAAATGCCTTGGCAACCTTTCCCTCGCTCCATAGACGGGTGTAATGTTGTATATCCATCTCTTTACCACCCTCTTGAATAGTCCTTGAAGCAGTCTAGGCATACTTTTTTGCCGTCATTAATTCGAATCTTATGCTCTGGAGTACCTTCTCCACAATTCTCACAAATTACGGTTGTAAAGATTCTTGCCTTTTCGGGCAACTCAAACGACGGCTTGGAGAAATTAAAGAGTTCTTCTGCAGGTGAGTTCAGAAGGTATTCTTGGCGCTGCTGGCGATCCATTTCCTCGTTTATTGGTTTTATTATCATTCTCAGGCTTTCACCATTTGACCTGTTATAAAAGCTGAAGGCCATTTTGCCTGTGCCTTTATACAAGAGGTTCCCTTTCCCAAAAGTACAGCCCGTAATTACCTGTACGGCATCGACTCCGCAGGCATCGTTTTCGGTGACACATACAATTTCTTCATCCGAAGAAAACCGAATGCCCATTTTTTTGATCGCGGCCTCACAGGCTTTATAGCCAATCGCCAGTCCTGGGCATTCGTGCCCATGGAATTCCACTGCTTTTTCCCACCTTGTTTTCTCTCTACACATACAATTAATCCCCCTTTTTTAGAAAAAATCAAAAAAAGACCAAAGAAAACTGACTATCAAAAGTCAGACCTCCATGGTCTTGGCAACACCTTCATGGTCCTGCGGGCTATGATTATGTATTTTATTCTACAATATTTCATGAATTCCTGCTAGATATATGCCCGAAATGAATAAATTAACTCCAATCTTTATGGTTCCAGTAAACTTATACAGTCCAAAAAGTTAGATAAAGCAGGGATTCCTCAATTTTTGTAGAAGTAGCAATAATAACGAAATAATTTAAAAATTTGACCATGGAGGTCTGGCTTCAATACGAAAGTCAACTTCATGGTCTTTTTTTACTAAATTTGGGAATGAAAGAAAGATATTTCATTTTCACATGAAGGAGGCATGACATGTGAGTCGCCAAGACAAGCTACAGGAGATGGAAAAGCGAAGGCAAGTACTACAGGATGCGCGAGAAGAAATCTTAGGGAAATTTATATCAGAAAGGGAACAGCGCTCTCAGTGGCTGGTTAAGCTTATGGATATTGATGACGAGCTCGAAGAATTATCCCGTCAGCAAAGCAAATTGATCAGATGAGCATATGTTTTCGGCTAACAAACGGAGTCTAAAAAAAGTAAGAAAAAGAAGGAATTCTTAAATTCATGTAGAAGAACCATAGATTAATAAATAATGGAAAAATTTGACCATGGAGGTCTGGCTTCAATACAGAAGCCAGCTTCGTGGTCTCTTTTTTTACTAAAATGAGGGAGTGGATGAAAAGATGGAGGAACAAGTGAAGAGGGATTGGGAACGTTGTGTAGCGTTTCACGGGCATATTTGCCCTGGTTTGGCGATCGGTTTCCAGGCCGCGCAGATCGCTTTAAAGGTGCTTCCTTCCTTAGCGGGGGAGCCGTACAATCCGAAAAGCGGGATAGTAAGCATCGTACAAAACGATACTTGTGGAGTGGATGCTGTGCAGATGTTACTTTCAAGCACATTTGGCAAAGGAAATCTTATGTTCTTGGATCATGGGAAGCAAGTTTTTAGTTTCATACGCCGTCAGGATGGGCGTGGTGTTCGTGTTGCCCTGAAGCATGGGACTATGGAGAATGAACGGCATCAAGCTTTACGGGCCAAAGTGATGGATAACACTGCAAGCTCAGCTGAGTCTGAGGAATTTTATAAGCTGCACGGAGAGATTTCGATGCACCTAGTGGAGACTCCGTCAGAAGAGCATTTTGTCTGGCGGGAAATCGCATATGACCTACCCCATGGTCCTAAACTCAATCCAACGGTGCAATGTGCTTTCTGCGGTGAGGGAGTAATGGAACAGCGGGCGAGTGTTCGTGATGGGCATATTGCCTGTCCGGAATGTGTGGAACCATACGAGTCGCGAGTCCTCGTATTAAATAAATAAAAAGACACACAGAATACTTTGGCATGTTTAGATACTACCTTCGATAGGTCTGTTAAAACATGCTATGCGAGCAATAGTAGTGGGACAACGTCGTTTGACGAGAATCTATACCGTTCGTTAACTATGCTGGGCATGATCCTTGAGGGAAAATATTGTGCTGCTTTCAAGGAATAAAGTTAGCATCCTTTCCTCATACTACGATTAATGTAGAAAGGATTGGTGAAATTTTATGAGTTGTTCAAGTATAAAACATCGCTATGAACAAATGAAGGGCCAGGGGGATATTCACTTCATAGATGCTTTGACTCTTTATAGTGACCTCAAGGGGTCACTGGATGCCCATAATCTAGAAATAAAAGAGTTGCAAAAAAGTAATGATAAAACTAGCATTCAGCATTTACAAAACCATATTACAGAGGGGAACCAATTGTTATCAGAGTTCGAGAACATGACTCTTCACTAAACAATAGTAAACTGAAAAAGCAGTACATAACTATTTACTCAAACCAACACCCTAGGCTACAAAAAGTTGCCCAGGGTGTTGGTTTGTATTAAATTGCCCCTCAAAGCAATGGTGCGTGAAATTGACGGTTAAGGGGAGAGAAAAAATGGCGAGCAGCCTAGTTCTGAGGATGTGCTAGATGTCGGAGATATGCATAAAGGGTTCTCCTCTACGTTATATTATTGTAAATCTTTTCTAAAATAATACGGTGGTTGAGAAGAGTCATGTCTTTAATTCTGGCTTTAATAAACATTTGTTTTCCGAAGATATCTACGAGTTTAAGGCCATCTTCATAGGGCTCGATGGTATCAACGGACTTCATGAGCATCACTTCGTTTTCTCCATCTTTGAGAAAGGCATTTGATTCACACATTGCAGTTAGCTCCTTCTTTTAAGAATTATCAAAGCTTTACCAGAACAAGTTCATAAGAAATGCCTGGGAAAGGTTCATTTTAAGTTAGGGTCAGACCCAATGATATCGTGACGGTCAGATCAGAATATCATTGGGTCTGAAGTTGATAGTATTCCGTAAGGATCCAAACTTTCCTTAGGGATTATGAGTTGACATTTTCGCACGTAAGATGCAGGAAGATTTTGAAGGTATTTTGGAACGTGGAATTCATTCCATTACAAACTATGGAAAAACATCTGGCATGGGCTCATATGCCTATAATCACCTCCTTTGTAAAATGAAAAAGACCATGGAAAGAATGACCAGACTTAATGTCAAGTCAAGACCTCCATGGTCTCTTTTTTTCATAATGAATATTTGGCTATGTTAATAGTATTCTACACAAAAGTGTTAAACCCTTCTGCGTTTTTTATTTTTTTTATGACGTTTTTAATAGGTTTATACCCATGATGGATATTCCTGACGGTCGCACCACTGTAAGCGGGGAGTTTCACTTTTAGTAGACACTGGGTGTTGTGCCTGGTGCCCGTTGGTCGGCACTTGACTGTGTATTGCCTTTGTGATACATTTAATTTGCAAATTTAATAGATGAGCAAGCGATTTTTCTTAGCCGAAAAATCATAACAGGGAAGCCGGTGTAAATCCGGCGCGGTCCCGCCACTGTAACGGGGAGTTTGTGCCACATCCACTGAGGAGACTTGGGAAGGAGGCACTAAACGAGGAACCTGAGCCAGGAGACCTGATTGCTCATATGCTTTACTCACGATGGATGGGTGGCAGGAATTATTTAATTCAGCCCTTCATATTTTGGAGGGCTTTATATATTTTTATGTGTACATAAATGGTTTCCCGAGGGAAACTGACCTGTAGGGTAAATGTCTTGTTCAAGCGGGATCAGCTTTCAAAAATGCGAATGCGACTTGAAAGCGGAGGAGAACGCGCCGTCCGAGACAACCGATACATTGCTGTCTTCAGGATTAGTGATGTGAGGTTGTCTCTTTATTTTTTATTAGGAGTGGAATATCGCTGGATTCTATAAAAACTAAATACTTAGAAAATTTAGGTACCGAAGTTTGAGAACCTCGGTTTAAAAGGGAAGCAGGTGTAATTCCTGCATGGTCCCGCCGCTGTGATGGGGAAATGTTTCATTTATACCACTGGTTGAGTCTGGGAAGGTATGAAACATTGATGATCCAGAGTCAGAAGACCTGCCTGAATACTACACGCCAATAACTCTACGAGCGATAGAGGAGGTATTATTAGTGCTGAACAAATGTTTATCAGTATTTTTAGCCTCTTGACCAATCGGTTGAGAGGCTTTTTGCGTCGAGTGGCTTATTCCGGAAGGAGGTGAAATAGATGTTAATTCTTAGTTTGTTGGTGGCCCTTCTCATTTTAAGCATCAAAACAGGGTTAGTTTTAGGGTCTTCCTGGTTGACCATACCTAAAATTTCTGGTTATGCAACAATTTTTGGCAGTTCTGTTGTTTTGTTAAGTTATATTTTTAACGGGAAATATCAGCTTATTGGACATTTTATTGACAAATATACATTTGCTTTTGCATGCATAACAGGTTTACTTTTCCTTTACTTAGGGTTAGAACATACTTCTGAAACAGAAACCCCTGGGAAAAAACAAAAAATTAGTTATTGGCTGGGTTTTTTACCATGTCCCTTTTGTGTTGGAGCACTGGTTATATCTGTGATTTATACGGCAGGTGGTTTAAAGGTACCTTTGTATGCTGTATCTATCGCTACAGGTATTGCATTTTCTTTAGGTATAGTCTTGGTAAGCTGGATTTTACGTAGATTTTTGACCCGATTTAATTTTGGCGTAGCTAGTTTTTTTCATCAAGGGTTATTGTTTTTAGGTGTTTTTACGTTGTTATCTGCTTTTTTAATTCCTAACATTGTGGCAACCATGCAAGACACATTTATACCGATGGTATTATGTTCCAAAAAAGAATTACTCTTATCTGTAGTTGGATTTTTTGTTCTTTTTACGTTGGGGTTTGGCAAAGAAATGTTAACCCGTTTCAATAGTTTAAGTTGGAGGAGATGATTAGGAAATGGCTATGGTTGGTTCCCAGTATTTGAATCAAATTATGCATATTATTTCCCAAAGTTTAATGATACCTTGTTATGCTTTTTTACTTTATTTTGTAGTGACAGCTGTAATCGAGACAGGTGCCCTGATCGGGGAAAAGTTTGGGGAGAAAAAAATACATCAGTTTAAAACAAAAGAGTTTTTGAGTAAATTACCAGAAACCCATAACATTGAGCTTTATGTGGAAAATAGCGAATTGCCTATTAAACTAAAAAAAGTTGTCACAGAATTCCTAACCTTAGCTTCCGCAGAAGGAGCTCGTCAACGGATAGTTGCTCAAAATCTCTTATGTGAGCAAGAAGATTTAATTGCTAAAAGAACCGAAAAAACAGACTTGATTTCTAAAATGGGTCCTTTGTTGGGTTTAATGGGTACTTTGATTCCTTTAGGACCAGGTTTGGTAGGCTTGGGTAAAGGAGATTTTAACATGCTGGCCCAGTACCTGATTGTTTCTTTTGATGCCACCATTATTGGTGTTTTTGCCGGCAGTTTAGCCTTTACCATATCCAAGGTGCGTCGGCGCTGGTATGGACGTTACTTGAATAATTTGGATACAATTCTAGAAACAATTATTGAGGTGAGAGAGTATGTTTCGCAAACGGGGAAGAAAGTTGCAATCGGAGGAAGAATTTGATCCATTAAGCAGTTTGGCTAATCTAGCGGATGTTATGTTTGTTTTTAGCGTAGGTTTACTAGTTGCGTTAGTTAATGTTTATAATGTCAGTCCTACTAGTGGTAGTGCCGGTAAACCAAAACAAGCTATTATTGATGTAAAACAAGGAAAAGAAATGGAAAGCTTACCGCAAGTTGACTCAAAAACAGGGAGCGGCTTTGAAGAAATGGGGACTGTGTTTAAAGACCCTAAAACAGGTAAGTTAATTATGGTGCAACCGGTAGATGAAGGTAAATAAGAACACGGGGGAGAGGGAAAAGGAGCATGCTAAGAAAGAACACGCTAAGTAGGTATCGAAAACCTTTTGCGATTTTGATGTTGTTTATGATGTGTTTAAGTCTTTTATCACCTATTGTTAATGCTGAGGATCATAGTGTAGGTAAGATTGAGCTAGACAACAGCAGCGTAAAAATAACAGTTGGATCTAGTAAAACTGTACAGGCTACCGTTTATAACCAGCTTGGTGAAATAATGACCGGGCAGACAGTGACTTGGAGCAGCGACAAAACCGAGATTACTACAGTGGACCAAAATGGATTAGTGGAAGCTATTGGTGAGGGCACGGCTACAGTTACAGCATCTTGTGACGGGGTAGAAGCCGTATGTGAAGTTACGGTAGAAGAGGCAAAGGTAACTAAGATTGAGTTAGATAACAGCAGTGTAAAAATAGTCGTTGGAGCTAATAAAACTGTTCTTGCAACCGTTTATAATCAATTAGATGAAATAATGACCGGGCAGACAGTAACTTGGAGTAGCAACAAGCCAGAAGTAGCGACAGTGGATGAGAATGGACTGGTTACGGCAGTTAGTGTCGGGATAACAACGATTACTGTCGTTTGTTCCGAGATCAGTATTCAGTGTCAAGTTGAGGTGTTTAATGGTTATCCTACAAATGTGGTGATCATTACAGGTTCAAAACCTCTTGTGTCACCGCTTGTGGAGGCTTACCATAACCTGACGGAGAAAAGAAACCCGCCCTACCAGTTTGGATTGAGAATTTTTTCTGCAGATGATTTAGCTTCCAATACGGCTAAAGTGCAGCAAGCGGTGCAAAATGCAGATGTCGTATTAGTGCAAATGATTTCAGATACGAGAACAGAGGACTTTCATACTATTTTAAGTGACAGTTGGGAGGCAGAATGGAAAAATGGGAAGGCACCTGCAATCTTTACCCAAGGTTGCACGGAGGGTTTCGCAATAAATATTGTTAAAGACTTACCGATCCAAGCAAATATTAATAAGGACGATTTGACGGCACTGACAAACTATATTAGTGCAAGAGGTACAGATAACTGTGAGCGTTTATTGTTATTCTTAGCTTCTAAATACGGAGAAGGAGATGTGACGACAGCCGAGGATTTAACTCCCATTGGGAGTAGAGGGACGTTCGCTTACCATCCTGATGCCCAGGGTAATGGGACATTTTTAAATCCAGAGGATTATTATAACTGGTATACAAGCCGATCTGGATATGATCCCTCAGCACCTTGGGTTGGCATTATGGATTACGATTCTGCTTATATCGATGGGGATTATGACTTAACGACAGAACTATTAAAATCGTTGGAAAAGAAAGGTAATAATGTTGTTTTAATATTTACCCCTTCGAGTAAAAAAAATGACTCTGTGCGTAGTTACTTTTACAGAGATTTAAATGGAGACGGGAAGAAAGAACCGGCAATAGATACCTTCATCTGTCCGATGGGTTTTGCCTTTGACTCAAAAAATCAACAAAATACCATAGATTTATTTAAAGAAATGAATGTACCTGTTTTAGCGCCAATTTATGCGAGTGATTTAGAAAAATGGGAAAGTGATCCAGCAGGCACTTCCAGCAGCATATATTGGAATGTAGCCATGCCTGAGCTGGACGGCCGAATTGAACCAGTATTAATGGGGGGGTATAAGACTTTAAATGTCGATGAAGCAACAGGCGCAATTATCAATAAAAAAGTTGCCATACCTGACCGAATAGAACGGGTGGCAGGAAGGGCGACAAATTGGGCTAAACTACACAAGATGGAGAATCAGGATAAGAAAGTAGCGATTATTTATTATAACCATGATGGTGGTAAAGATGGCATTGGGGCTTCTTATTTAAATGTACCAAGGAGTTTAACAGAAATATTAAAGGCTTTTAAAAATAATGATTATACTGTGAACCAAGATGGTTCGTTAAGCAGTGAAGGAGAAATCACCGAAGAAAAGGTTTTTAATGAGATGTTTAACAAAGGACGTAATATTGGCGGTTGGGCGCCTGGTGAACTGGAAAAATTCGCTGCCCAAGAGGGAATCATCAAAATTAGCTTGGACAAATATCTTAGCTGGTACTACCAGCTTCCTGTCGGGCTGCGTGAAGCAGTGGAAAAGGATTGGGGAGCTGCTCCCGGAAAAGTCATGGTACAGGATGAGCAAATAATTATCCCGGGTGTTATCAATGGTAATGTTTTCTTTGGACCGCAGCCCATGCGAGGGTGGGGAGAGGATGTAACTAAAATTACCCATTCACCAACTTTACCTCCAAGCCACCAATACTTGGCCTTTTATTGGTGGTTGCAACATGAGTTTAAAGCAGATGCGGCAATACACTTGGGAACCCATGGTACGGCAGAATGGTTACCGGGAAAATCTGTCGGCTTATCAGGAGAAGATTGGCCAGATATTGTGCAAGGGGATATGCCAAATATTTATCCTTATATCGTAAATAACCCTGGCGAAGGAACTCAAGCCAAAAGAAGAGGGTATGCGGTACTGATAGACCATTTGACGTCAGCTCTAGTGAATACAGAACTTTATGGTAATCTTAGAGAACTTCATGATCTAGCCAATGAATATGATACTGCAGTTGTGAATAACTTACCTGCTGAAGATATCGAAAAGATTAAAGTCAAGGTAAAAATATTAGTGGTAAATGAAGGAGTAGGGGAAAAGGTTGGGGTTAGTGCCGATGATCTCGATAAAAATTTTGATTCATCGTTAGAAAAATGTAAACAATATTTGGATGACTTAGAAGCAGATGTGACTCCTTTAGGTTTGCATACCTTTGGGGTGCCGCCTCAAGGAGACGCTTTTGAAGGCATGGTCAAAGCCATTGTAAATTATGATCCAGCAACCCGCAGCGCTTTGGAAGCAGAGATCCGAGCTAATTTGCAGAATACCACACAAGAAATGGACATGCTTCTTTTAGCGCTTAATGCCGGTTATATTCCTCCTAATGCTGGTAATGATCCAGTGCGAGATCCAAGTGTAATGCCAACGGGAAAAAATTTGGTGTCTTTTGATCCACGTAAAGTTCCAGATAAAACAGCATGGGTAATTGGTAAAAAATGTGCAGATGACTTATTGGCTGCTTATTATGCGAAGCATGGTTCTTACCCGGAATCCGTGGGTGTTGTTTTGTGGGCGGTCGAGACAATGCGAACAAAAGGTCAAAGTGTTGCTATGATCATGAGATTACTAGGGACTGAACCTGTGTGGGATGCTACGGGTAAGGTGACTGGTTATAAGATTACTTCTAGCCAAGATTTAGGACGTCCGAGAATTGATGTGGTTGTTACGGCTTCTAGTCTTTTCAGGGATACTTTCTCCAATGTAATGACGCTGCTCGATAAAGCAATTCGAGAACTAGCAATAAATACTGACAATGGTCAAGACAACTATATCAAAAAGCATTATGAGACATTGAAGAGTGAATACTTGAGTCAGGGCAAAAGTACAGATGATGCAGAATTTCTAGCGGCATCAAGAGTATACAGTGAAGCGCCAGGCTCCTATGGGAATGGTCTTGCCGCGAAGATAGGAGCAACTGAAAGTTGGAACACAAGTGAAGATTTGGTAGATACTTACCTAACCCGGTCAGCGTATATTTATGGTACTGATAAAGATGGAACTCCTGTTTATGGACAAGCAGCAAAAGATACTTTCGAGAGTGTCTTGAAAAATGTCCAAGCGACAGTTCAAGTTAGAGATTCCACATATGGAGCTCTCGATAATGATGATGTCGCTCAGTATTTAGGGGGACTGACGTTAGCTGCCAAATGGGCTTCAGGTAAAGATGTGGACGCTTATATCGCTAATACTCGTTTAGGAGTAGATAATTTAAAAATTCAGACACTTAGAGAGTTTGTGTCTCAAGAACTGGACAGCCGTCTTCTGAATCCAAAGTTCGTAGAAGCAATGCTGAAAGAAGGCTATGCTGGTTCGGCAACTCTGGCTAAGTGGATAGGCAATGTATTTTTGATTGCCGCAACAACAGGTGCTATCAGTGATAACGCTTGGCATGACCTTGCAGCTACGTACATTTTTAACGATGCAGTACGAGCCAAACTTGACCCCTATGCCTTACAGGCAATGATAGGATACCAATTGGAAGCAGCGCGCAAGGGAATGTGGCAAGCATCCAAGGAAGACTTGACGCAGTTGAGTAATGTTTATATGCAGACTATGGTTGATTATGGGGTAGTGTGCTGTCACCATACTTGTAAAAATATTTTAATGAATGAGTGGTTGGCACAGTTTTCTACCTTGGATGACAGGGTACGTGAATTGTTTCAAAAAACACTAGCGGATGCAACACAACAAAATGTAAATATCGCAATGCAAACTAAATCTGTTCCGACAACTACAAGTAATAGTAGTTCGTCTGATAAAGTTGAGGAAAAAATTCAGCTTTTGGATAAAGTGGTAGATGACCAACCTGAACCAATAAATATAGAACAGCCACAGCAGACAGCTACGCAGGGGCAAACAGTCTCAATGGAAAATACACAAGATGAGGCGACAGCCCAAACACCAACAGCGGTTGCAGCAGCTGGCAACTTACCTGCTGCTTCCGAAGAGCAGGTTAAACCAACAGCTAAGGATGCACAGGAACAAAATACCGCTGGTGAACAAAAAGGAAATACCCAAGAGTATAAAGCTTATGAGATTAGCGAAGAAGGAAAACAGAATAAAGCCAGCGGTGTCAGTATGTTGGCTATACTTGGCGTTGGTGGGGCAATGGCGGCTGTTGCTTTTGGTATGATGAAAGGTAAAATGCTGTCACGTTAAGCAGGGATTTCAAAGTTAATGTAGAATACACTAATTAACAAATGCTAAAAAATGAAATTGAATCATTGTAAATAAGACCATGGAGGTCATTGGGCGGCAACACGGCGCCTATGATTTCTATGGTTTTTTATTTGTGGTTATTAGATTCAAATTCATGGTTATTTACGCCAATGGAACTGATCGGTCGTTGGCATAGAGGATATGGAAAAGAAATCGCCGACGGGAAGGCCCTATATGTTGGCCTATCCGGAACTTAAGACTCTTCCGAAGATTGCATTAGGGTCAACTTTGTGGTTTTCTGTTTATCTGAGAGGAAGTGAGAGTAATATTTCATTAAAAAAACAAGATTAAATCTCAGTAATAAAGAAAAGAAGGAGTTAATCGAGCCCAAGAATCCAAAGATCACGGTTAAGCATCAATGTGACTTTTTAGGATTGTCACGGTCAACGGCCTATTACAAAAGTCATTGTGTAGCTGGACCAAGTCAGGAAGAAAATATATTAAGAATGCCATCGACAATATCCACTTTGACGAGTCTTCTTACGGTTGCCTAAGAATCTGAAATGAACTAAGAAAGCAGGGTTTTAATAACAGACCTTAAGTAAGGAACAAAAGGGGTATTTAGCCGATTATCTTGGGAAAATTTCTAAAAATGGCCAGGTTAAAGAAATAATTGATGCGAAGATTGCATGGATGTACTGGAAAATTTGAAATTATGGAGGAACAACATGTTTAAGAGAATACTAAATACAGTAATGGCAATAGTGCTTGTGACAACTGTAGGGATTGCAGGATGCAGTAATTCAAAGCCTTCAGAGAGTAAAAGTGAAAATACAAATAAGCCGGTTGTTATAAGCCTTGAAGGAGGGGACTGGGGTTATCCTACACCTTTCAGCCATTATTCCAGAGGCCCGGGAGTTTACAAGATGACCTTGATATTTGACAGTTTGCTGGAAAGAGGAGAAAAAGGCTATATTCCTTGGCTTGCAGACAAATGGGATATCTCAAAGGATGGACTTATATATACCTTTACCCTCAAGGAAAATGTAAAATGGCAGGACGGCAAGCCAATGACAGCAGAGGATATAAAGTTTTCCTTCGAGTATTTTGCAAAGCATCCTCCTGTATCCAATGATTTGACGGTTGACAACAAAAGCTTTATTCAGTCGGTCGAAGTAGTGGATGCTAAAACAGTACGATTTAAAGTGGAAAAACCACTGGCAATTCTTCTTGGTAAAATCGGGAACACAAGGATTATTCCCAAGCATATATGGGAAAAGGTAGAAGACCCGCAAAAATTTAATACGCCCGAGGCAGTTATAGGTACCGGACCTTACGTGCTCAAGGATTACAATAAGGAGCAAGGGGCATATAAATATGAAGCCTTTAAGGATTTTTGGGGACCAAAGCAAAAGGTGGATACCTTGCAGTTTGTACCTGTCAGTGATAGTGTACTTGCCTTTGACAAGGGTGAAATAGATCTGACCGGGAGTATTACTACGGATATTCTTTCAAAGTACCAAAACGACAAAGAGTATAAGGTAATGCAAAACCCTGCATTTTGGGGTTATCGTCTCATCTTCAATATGGATAAAAGGACTGAGTTAAAAGATAAGGAAATTCGTCAAGCTTTTGCCTATGCGATAGATAAAAACGAGCTTGTGGAAAAGGTGGCAAGGAAAGCGGCAGTACCGGGAAATGCAGGATATCTTCCTGTAGGGAATATATGGAGCAATTCCAATGCTGGAAACTATGAATTTGATATTGAAAAAGCAAAGCAACTGCTCAAGGGAAACAAACTTTCCTTTAAGCTTTTAACCGGAAACTCCAATGACGAATTAAGAATAGCAGAGCTTCTCAAAATAAGCCTTGCCAAAGCCGGGATTGATATAAGCATTACCAGCGTAGACACAAAAACCAGAGATGCTGCTATAAAAAAGGGAACCTATGAAATTGCTTTGAATGGCCATGGTGGTTGGGGTGGTGATGCAGACCTTTTAAGAACATCATTTGTAATACCTGGGTATAGTAATGACCAGCTAAACGAATTGTGCAAGCAGCAATTATACGAGATGGATCCAGCAAAAAGAAAAGACCTTGTTTTCAAGATCCAGGAGCTTATTGCTGAAGAAATCCCGCAAATACCCTTATACAATACAACCGGATATATTGTGTTCAAGCTTGCAAAGTATGATGGGTGGAAATATATGTTCGACCATCATGAAGTAACACACAACAAGCTTTCCTATCTGGATGTGAAGTAGTAAATGAGAATAAGCATACTAAGAAAAGCCTCTGAGTATTTTATGACCTTTTTTGTAATAATTTCTCTGAACTTTTTTATCCCCAGACTGATGCCTGGGGATCCCTTTACTTTTTTGTCATCAAGTGAAGGACAGATTACCATAACTTATTCAGAGGAACAAATAGCTAAATACAAGGCTTACTATGGACTTGACAAACCAATGGTTGTTCAATATACAAGCTATATCACAAACCTTCTGAAGGGTAATATCGGTTACAGCATTTATTATAATAACAGTGTTATCAATCTTATAGGAAAAAGGATGCTGTGGACTGTTGCTATTGTTATAGTGGCTATTTTAATAAGCTGCCTGATAGGTACAGTGCTTGGAAGCCTATCTGCATGGTACCGAAACGGGGTGTTTGATAAGGTATTGTATTCCTTCATAACTGCAATATCTGAAATTCCGGCATTTTTAATTGGTATAATGTTTCTTTTTATCCTTGCAGCAAAGCTGGGATTGTTTCCGCTATCCGGAGGCATGAAAACCTTTGCAAACTATAGCTGCTTTGCTGATCAAATAACAGATATATTACACCATGCTTTTTTACCGGTGCTGACCTTATCCATAGTCAGATTAGGAGAGTTCTACCTCCTTTCACGAAACAGCATGGTATCGGTGCTCACAAAGGATTATATGAAAACTGCACGGGCGAAGGGACTCAGCAAAAGGCGCATCATATTTCGCCATGCGCTCAAAAATGCCCTGCTGCCAATTGTAACTAGGATATTCTTGTCCCTTGGCGCTGTATTCGGCGGTACAATACTGGTGGAAAATGTGTTTAACTATCCAGGAGTTGGTTATTTGATGAGAGAAGCCGTCATGGTAAGAGACTATGTACTTATTCAAGGGATTTTTTTATTTGTAGCGGTTACGGTCCTGACCATGAATCTTCTTGCAGATATCATTTATAGTAGATTGGACCCGAGGGTGAGTTAAATGAAGTATGTCAAGCACGTAATGATAGGTATAAAGAGATTAACCGTAATGGGAAAAATGGGTCTAGCAGTTGTTTTAATGGTCTTGTTTTTAGGTATATTTTCAGGCTGGCTATCCTTTCATCCCTATAACATCCCCTCAGGAGGTTCTCTTGAAGCTCCGGGAGCAGTACATTGGCTGGGTACTGATGATTTGGGAATTGACCTATGGGCACAGGTTTGCTTCGGAGCAAGAATCAGTATTATCGTGGGATTTGGTACAGCCTTGCTTGCTGGTATAGGTGGAAGCATCATCGGCATTTTCTCGGGATACTCTGGCGGGCTGACGGACAAAATGATCATGCGTATTACCGACATGGTGATTGTCCTGCCTGATTTGCCCATGATGATTGTCCTGGGAGCCTTTTTCGGACCCAGTGTCAGAAACATCATTATTGTATTGGCTCTGTTTTCATGGACTGTACCGGCGAGGATTGTCCGGTCAAAGGTATTGTCTGTAAAGCAGGAAAAGTATGTTACAGCAGCAATAAGCTATGGAGCCGGCTTTTGGCATTTGACGCTGAGACACTTCCTTCCCAATATACTTCCCCTTGTCATGGTGAGTGTAATCCGACTTACAAGTAGAGCCATCGTTGCAGAAGCGGGATTGGCATTTTTAGGGTTGGGAGACCCTACTTCAAAAAGCTGGGGCTTGATTTTGAACCATGCCATCAACTTCAAGGGGATATACTTCACCGACTACTGGAAATGGTGGGTGGTCAGTCCAGTTACTGCAATTATGCTTCTGGTTACTGCCATCGCATTTATCAGCAGGGATATTGAAAAAATAATCAATTCGAAAACATGAAGAGGTGCATAATGGAGCATTCGATCATAAGGGTAGAAAACCTTTCGGTTTGCTATCACTCAGATAAAATAAGAACTCTGGCTGTCAACAATGTCAGCTTTAACCTGGACAGGGGGAGCAGCTTTGGCATCATTGGTGAATCAGGCAGCGGGAAAACCTCTATTGCCATGGCCATGATGGGGTTGTTAACGAAGCCTACCACGGTTGATGGCCAAGTCTACTACGGAAATAAGGATTTGAACAGCCTTTCGGAAAAGGAGAGGAACCTTTACCGCTGGGGAAAGATTGCCATTGTCTTTCAAAACAGTTTGGATGTTCTAAATCCTGTCTTGACGGTACATGAACAGATATTGGAGTGTCTGCTCCGGCATACCCTACTGACCGGGCAGGACGCAGATAAAAAAGTCGCCCAATTGCTTGAACTGGTTGGTCTTGATGCAGGATGGAATACATATTATCCGCATCAATTATCAGGAGGTATGCGACAGAGGGTGTTGCTTGCCATGGCTTTGTCCTGCGATCCTGAGGTTTTAATCGTAGATGAACCGACAACTGCCCTGGATGCTGTTGCAAAAGATGAAATTACAAGGCTTTTGTCAAGACTTCACAGAGAGAAGAAATTTGCCTTAATCGTAATATCCCATGAAATGCAAATCATTGCCAGGCTTGCAAACAGAGTTATGGTGATGTATGGGGGGCACATCGTGGAAGAAGGCCTAACAAAGGATGTCTTGGAAAATCCCATGCACACTTATACAAGGGGGCTGATTCACGCATCCCCGTCCATAAATCCGTACCGTGACCTGTGGGGTATACCAGGGGAAGCAGATAGGAACAGCCTTGAAGGATGTCCATTTTATGACCGGTGCAACCAAAAGGTATCAGAATGCAAGACAAAACTACCGCAGCTTGAATATATATCGATAGAAAGAAGAGTGGCTTGCAACCGTGGAGGTATTGCAACACTTTTAATAGGAAGAGGTATTCATAAAAGCTTTGTGTTTAAAGGGAAAACTGTTAAGGCTTGCGATAACTGTGACATAGAAATCCGCTCAGGAGAAGTGGTAGTGTTAATTGGAGAATCAGGCTCAGGTAAAACCACCCTTGCTGGTATTCTGACGGGAGTATTGACGGCAGATGAAGGAGAGGTTGTGTTTGAAGGTGAAAAGGTTAAAGGGAATAGTGCTACCTGCCGTAAAAGTGGCATACAAATCGTATTTCAGGACCCATTCACAGCCACCAATGAACATTTGACCATTGCACAAGTGATCAGGGAGCCTCTTGATATATTAAAGCTAGGAACAAAGGATGAAAGACTTGACAAAGTGAGGCAGGCGCTAAAGGATGTTCAACTTCCCGGTGATGAAGAGTTTATCTCAAGAAAATGTCATAGCTTAAGTGGAGGACAAAGGCAGCGGGTAGCTCTTGCGAGAAGCCTTGTCATGGAACCTAAGCTTCTGATTGCTGATGAAATCAGCTCCATGCTTGACCCATCCACACAGGCCAATGTATTGAGGCTTCTCAAGGGACTGCAGAATTCAAAGGGTTTTGCCATGTTGTATATCACACATGACCTTGCTCTGGCCCGGAAAATTGGCGACAGGGTATATGTCATGTACAAGGGAAGGATTATTGAACATGGGTCTGTGGTGGATGTTTTTGATTCACCCAAAGAAAGCTATACCAGTAAACTGGTGAATAATTAACTCTGATGGGGAAGGATTGGAGACCAGATTAAAACTGTCTTAATAACAGGTTTAATGCAACAATTATCTTGACAATCAGTTCTTGATAATTGTAAATTCCTGCATGTACATATCAGAAAATAAAAAATAAGGTAGGATCATGAAGTTATTCAAGACATTGAACGAAATGGAAATGAAGGATTAGGAAAACCTGAATCTCTCAAACATGAATTATGTGGCTTATGGAGCAGAAGGATAACACTTGAGCATAGACTTATCTATGAAATTGATGATGAGCAGATTTATATCCTACAGTGTAGAGGACACTACGCCTCCGCCTAAAGACAGAAGCCTTCCAGTTTATTGGAAGGCTTACTATTTTGGTACTCGGCGGAACATGCTTGTGAGCCGTCTGTTTGTCGTTCTTGTCGTTCCGCCTAGGTTCCAGGTACCTTTGCAGAACGACAAGTTCCGCAAAGTATTCCTTCGATCCGCAGTTTCTTGGATTCCTCTATTACCAGCACGATTGCCCGGGCCGAGGACCGAGCGCGCAATAATGAAGGATTGCTGGAATTTGATGTACAAGTATTAACGGTTCTCTATATGATTAAGAGTATCGAGGCGATTAAAGCCACAGCGAATAACGTCGCAACCCTGCTGATACCCAGTATTCATAGCGAACGCTTACCTCTGGAAAACGCGGTCAAGGAATCCCTAGCTCGCTTAGAACAGACCAGGTATATTGAGCAACATCCAGATCAGAGCTACTCTTTCCTATCCGATGAAGAGCAAGAAATCAATAGTGAGATACATAATGAACCAGTCAAGCTAGGGCGGATCAAAGAACTCTTAGGGAAGATGTTTTTCGATACTATCTATAACAAGGCGAAGGTTAGTTATGAAAGTTGCCTATGTGCAAACGTTCCGGGAAATCAGGGATATGAGAATTTTTAAAAGTAATTTTTTTTACTTTGCAGGAAATCTATGAATGCTTGTAGAATATTAAGTAAAATATATGTAGAGCAAGACCATGAAGGTGTTTGCAAAAACCATGGAGGTTTGACTCATTAGAGTCAACTTTGTGGTTTTTTTGTTTATCTAAGAGGAAGGGGGAGAGTAATACTTCATTAAAAAATATCGAACTTTTTAGAAATCATCAGCTCGAAAAAGATAAAGAATAAGATATGGATGTATAATATTTTAGGAGGGGATACTTATGCATATGGCAGATGCCTTGATTTCACCTATAGTAGGTGGTACCATGTGGGTAGCAACAGCGGGTGTTGCGGCCTATTCGATTAAGAAGATTCAAACCGAGATGGATGAAAAGAAAGTACCTTTAATGGGAGTTATGGGAGCGTTTATCTTTGCGTCCCAGATGATCAACTTCTCAATACCGGGAACAGGCTCCAGCGGACATCTTGGAGGAGGTTTAATTCTTGCTATATTGCTTGGTCCGTATGCGGGCTTCCTGACTATGGCATCAGTTCTCACGATACAAGCTTTGTTTTTTGCAGATGGAGGTTTGCTGGCCTTAGGTAGTAATGTCTTTAATCTTGGTTTTTTTCCATGTTTTATTGCCTACCCCTTGCTTTATAAATGGTTCATGCGAAAAGGGTATTCTACTAAGCGAATATTTGGTGCATCAATGCTTACGGCTATCATCGGCCTTCAGATGGGTGCTTTCGGAGTCGTACTAGAAACGTTCTTTTCCGGCAAGACCGAATTACCGTTTGGGACGTTTGTATTATTAATGCAGCCGATTCATCTTGCGATTGGCGTCGTAGAAGGTCTTGTCACAGCAGCTATTGTAACGTATATTTGGAACTCGCGGCCAGAAATTATTGAAAAGGCCGCCTCAGGAGAAGCTATAGGCAATGTCTCCATAAAGAAGGTTGTTGCAGGACTCGTCACAATTGCGCTGATTACAGGGGTAGGGTTATCTTGGTTTGCCTCTTCCAATCCGGATGGTTTGGAATGGGCCATGCTAAAGACTGCTGGTACAGCCGAACTGGAGGCGCCAGATGGCATACATCAGAAGCTGTCTGACATACAGACGAAAACATCCTTTCTACCTGATTATTCCTTTAAGGCACCAGAAAATGAAACGGAACAAAGTGCTGGAAAAGGCGAAGAAACTTGGCCTGCAGTGAGTGGAGGAACGAGTACAGCGGGATTAGTGGGTGGCGGGATGACGCTTGCCTTAGCCGCCCTTGTGGGTGCGGGCATCAGTTTGCTGAAGCGAAGGAAGAATGGAGCAAGTGCTTAAGATTGGATTGTTGATATGGCGAACATCATGAATTCATTGTATAATATGCGGCTTCTCGATGATCTGGCCCGGCAGGAAACCGTGATACACAAGCTACATCCTCTCATAAAATTATTAACCACAGTTATTTACTTAACTGTGGTTGTATCCTTTGGAAGATATGATATTGGCGGTTTGCTGCCCTTGTTATTATACCCGGTGATGGTCTTTACTTTGGCAGAACTTCCAGTTAAACCTATATTTTCAAGGATCTTACTTGTTTCACCGTTCATTATTGGAATAGGTATACTAAACCCTTTCTTCGACCATCAAATCTATCTGCTGGGTGGAAGAGAAATCTCAAGAGGGTGGATCACCTTTCTTTCTATTTTGTTAAAAAGCGGATTAACAGTAACCGCCGCCCTTCTTCTTATTGCTACCACGGGAATGGACCGGCTAGCAGGGGCATTAAGGATGTTGAAAATTCCGCGTATATTTGTACTCCAACTGCTATTAACCTATCGATATATCTCAGTCCTGATGGAGGAGGTAGCTCGGACCTTAAGGGCGTATTCACTAAGAGCTCCGGAACAAAAGGGCGTCCACAGGAGCGCTTGGGGGTCACTGGCTGGACAGCTTATCCTCCGCACGTTTGACAGAGCACAGCGTATTTACGAAGCAATGTGTTTAAGAGGTTTTGCAGGGGAGTACCATACAGGGGGCTTCAAAGAAATTAGAGTCTGGGATTTGGCTTATCTGGCAGGATGGGTGTTATTCTTTGCGGCGGCGAGGATTTACAATATTCCGATGTTAATAGGTTCACTGATAACGGGAGTGATAAGATGAGTCATCATAAACTTGAGGTCAAGGATCTGCATTATAGTTATCCAGATGACCATAAAGCAGTCAAAGGGATGTCCTTTTGTATCTATCATGGAGAGTCGGTGGGAATCATAGGAGCAAACGGAGCAGGAAAATCGACGCTGCTAATGTTGCTCATGGGGGTTCTATTTCCAAACCAAGGAGAAGTTTGTGTGGGAGACGTTAATGTCACAAAAAAGACGCTTCCCATGATTCGCCAAAGCCTGGGTATGGTTTTTCAGGACCCTGACGACCAGTTATTTATGAGTACCGTCTATGATGATGTGGCCTTTGGGCCTCGTAATTACAAGCTTGACGAAAAGGAAGTCGACAAGCGCGTCCTTAACGCTTTGGAGTTGGTTGGAATCCTTCATTTAAAAGACCGCGCGCCCTTCAAATTATCAGGCGGAGAAAAGCGATCTGCCGCTATTGCCTCTGTGCTTTCAATGCAACCAGACATTTTGGTGATGGATGAACCCACAGCTGCTTTGGACCCGAAATCAAGGCGGAGGATCATGGAACTGCTGACGAGCTTTAAACACACAAAAATTATTACAAGTCACGATTTAGATATGATTTTCGAGATGTGTGATAGGACCATCGTGATCAAAAACGGAGAGATTGCAGCAGATGGGGTGACCTCTGAAATTCTAGTCAATGCAGACTTGATGGATAAGTGTGGGCTTGAGGTGCCATTGGCCTTGCAGAACTGTCCTGTCTGCAAGACTAAGAAGATTTAGGCGTGTCGTGGGGACGGTCCTTTCGTGGGGTCGTGGGGACGGTCCTTTTGACACAAGGACTGTCCCCACACGACATTTGTCCGTTGGATTGCACTCATTTACTACAGATTCTGCATTTACATTTAGACATTTAGGAAGGGCATTTCTACCAAATTAGGTAAAAACAAAAAGGACTAAAGAAGCCAAAATAATTTACATGTTTTGTGGCTTTAATGGGGATTTTATATGAGAGTTAAGAAATGAATTAGCGGAGGTGCTTTTGTAAATGCCAATGATTAGTTTTGATGGACCTGCCCTGACCATTGATCAAAAGAGGAGCTTAATTCATGGAATGAGCCAAGCTGCTTCTAAAGCTTTAGGTATTCCGATGGCAGCGTTTACTGTCACCCTAGATGAGCACGAATATAGTAACATGGGTATTGGCGGCGAAGTATTGACGGAAACGGTTTATTGGGATAAGTATAAAGCACTTAAGGATTAACATTATTAAATTATATCAATGAATGGAGCGGCCCAGTTGGGGTCGCTTTTTAATATGCCATAATATGCCAACATGTAAGAGGTTTAACATTTAAAAGCATGTAAAGGCAATGTAAGGGCACGTGTAAGATCAAGAGTGACGGCCCTTCAAAAATGTGTCAAAAGGACCGTCCCCGTTACACTCCACTCTCCCGTTACACTCCGCTCATAATAATGTATACAAAATATATGTTTTGAGAAGGTATTCGCTCTAACGACATAGAACTACCAAGAAACAAATATTTTGAAAAGTTTATAAACCGAGCTATAATGCAGACCAACGTTCGCTCACTCACTAAGGTATTAAGGTACGCTGAAAGGAGCTATCTAGGTGAAACTGTATGAGTACATGGCCAAAGAAATTTTTAGGAATAACGGGATCCCAGTTCCCCAGGGACGAGTGTTTACTAGTTCCGAAGAGGTAGCAGAGTTTGTTGCCCAAATCGGTCCTGTCGCCATTAAATCCCAAGTTCTCTCTGGGGGGAGGGGTAAGGCCGGTGGAATTAAGTTTGCTTCGGACCCTCAAGAGGCTAGTGAAAAGGCGCGGGAACTCTTGGCAACTGACATTAAGGGACTTAAGGTCGATATAATCCTCGTCGAGCAAAAACTAAGCATTGAAAAGGAACTTTATTTGGCGATTACGTATGATGGGGCACGCCGCAAGCCGTTATTGATTGCCTCTGCGGCTGGGGGTGTTGAGATTGAGCAAGTAGCGGAAGAGTTAATTATTAAACGTTTAATCGATATTAACATCGGGC
>NZ_BAAHYN010000022.1:0-75380 GCF_054657535.1 Desulfosporosinus burensis | reverse complement strand
TAATTGGTTAATGTTTCAGGAAGACTATGTGCATTGTTTGGAATAAAACTAGCGTATCCTTTATTTACGGCTTCTCTCACTTTAGGAGAAAAAATGAACGCTGTGCTTACCCTTAAGTGGGGATAAACTTCGGGTTTTATCCAATCTAACGATAATGTAGGCCCAAAACCAATGTACTCAACATCATCAAATTCTTTGGCCATAGCCCGTTTACCAATTGCATTTAATAATCCAACCGGTTCGCTGACACATTGATTTGACAGAATCTTGTCCCCGGTTTTAATTAGCTTTGCGACATCTTCCAGTGACCTATACTTCCGTTTGTATTCTTCTTGAAATCTTGAATACAAAGAATCTCCTCCTTGCTAACTAATTGTCTTTTAACTTAGTAATTAGATAAAGCCATTATTATCAACTGCAATCTTTTCCGAAGTGATCAAGAAAGCCTCAGTGCAGGCTTGTACTTCCTCGAAGGTTACGGCGGGTGCCATCTCCTTAAGAACTAAACCCTTGGGGGTCACTTCCAAGACTCCCATATCCGTGATAATCAGATTGACTTGTTTGGCTGCCGTTAAAGGCAAGGTGCATTTCTTCAAAACTTTAAAACCACCATTTTTGGCCGTATGCTCCATGGCAACAATAACGCGTCGAGCACCTACGACCAGATCCATTGCCCCACCCATGCCAGGAACGAGCTTGCCTGGAATCATCCAGTTGGCTAAATTCCCCTCTTCATCTACTTGAAGTGCACCGAGCACCGTAGCATCAACATGACCACCCCGAATGATGGCAAACGACATGGCGCTGTCAAAGCAGCAACCTCCCGGTAAAATGGTAGCATATTGCCCTCCGGCATTAACCGTATCAGGATCTTCTTTTCCGGTTTCCGGGGCAGGACCGACACCCATAAAGCCATTTTCAGACTGAAGAATTATTTTTATCCCCTCTGGTAAAGCGTTAGCGACTTTTGTTGGCATCCCAATACCTAAATTAACGACATCTCCATTATTAAACTCTGTAGCCACACGTTTTATTAGCCACTCCAGCCTTGCTTCCTTATCCAACATCAGTCACCTCCCGTGGCTGTTTCTGAACTAAATAATCTATAAAGATTCCTGGGGTCATGACTTCATCTGGATCGATTTCACCTACTTCAACGATATGATTCACTTGCACAATCACTAAATCAGCTGCCATGGCCATTATGGGATTAAAATTACGGGCTGAACGACGATAAACTAGATTTCCGGCTTTATCCGCTTTATAGGCATTTAACAAGGCAACATTAGCTCGAACAGGGAGTTCCAAAAGATATTCAGTTCCATTAATCACAAGTTTCTGTTTACCGTCTTCTACAATCGTTCCAATCCCTGTGAGCGTTAAAAATCCTCCTAAACCTGCTCCTGCTGCACGAATCTGCTCGACTAACGTTCCTTGGGGGACAAGCTTTACATCAAGCTCACCAGCTGTCATTTGCCTTCCGGTCTCTTTATTCGTGCCTATGTGGGTTGCGATGAGCTTACTAACGCAACGTTGTACGATAAGTTGGGACATCGCATCCCCGAGAATGCCCGTGTCATTAGCGATGAGAGTCAAATCTTGGATTCCCTGCTGGCAAACCTCTTCCAGAAGTCGGTCGGGGGCTCCACACCCTATAAAACCTCCGACCATTAGGGTCATTCCATTCCCAACCTTGCTGATCGCTTCTTTCAGACTAACTAGTTTTGCCATCTGTTACTTCCACCTCCCTACCTAAACAAACACTTGTGCAGAATCTAGGGGTAATAAACGATTCATCAATTGCAAACTTCCGCCTTAGTTAAGGGTATTACAAGGAAGTTATGTTTAGCCTTTTGTACCCCGATCATTTTCCTTTGAATTCTGGTTTACGCTTTTCCAGGAAGCTGGCAGTACCTTCTTTGAAATCCTCGGTGTTCACCAACCACATATTCATAGCCCGTTCGATCGTCTGCGCAGCCTGAATGCTATCACAAGTGATTCCGTCATTAATTACCGTCTTGGCCGCCCGAACAGCCAGCGGAGGCTTGGACAATATGGCTGCGATGGCTTTCTCAACTGCAGGGATTAGTTCATCGGGCGCAAATACTTTATTTACCAAACCAATCCGCAATGCTTCATCGGGCTTAATCAGTTCTGCTGTGTAAATCATTTCCTTAGCTCGGTTAACTGGTATTTTTCTGGGAAGTCGGGTCATTCCGCCCCATCCCGCTAGAACACCCAAGTTGATTTCCATCAATCCAAAAGAGGCTTTCTCCGAGGCATAAATGAAGTCGGCACACAAGGCTAATTCCAACCCACCTGCCAAGCAATATCCATTAACCGCTGCAATGACCGGTTTTTCCATATAAGTAAATAAATGCTGAATATGGTTCCCGCGATGATATGAATAGTCATATCCGTCTAGGTTGTTCAATTTATTGAGCAGACTAATGTCTCCCCCAGCGCAGAAAGCACCGCCTTCCGGCGATCCGGTTAGTACCACACAACGAATGGAATTATCGATCATGGTATGTTCCAGCGCTTCAATAAGCTCCAACTGCATTGGTTCATTGAGCGCATTTTTCATGGTAGGATTATTCATGGTCAGCCAAAGCGCCTCACCATTTGGCCCTTTTCTTTCATAAATAAGGTGTTTAAAATTGGGGTTATACTCTGTCATTTACCTTACCCCCTCTTATTTCGCCGGCCGGAACATGACTAGAGTTGTATCTTCGGTTACAGCATCAAATGCCGCCTCTACTTTCATGCCGATTTTTACATCTATAACTTCGCAATCCACGATTCTACTGAGCATACGGATTCCTTCTTCCAGATCAACAAAGATCAACGTATAAGGCTGGTCTTTAATAAAAGCAGGGGGTGCTCCCAAATAGGTCGTAGAAAAGGAATAGATTATGCCTTTCCCTGTAGATTCAATCCATTCAGATTCCGTGGACATACATTCAGTACAGTACATATACGGCGGAAAATCGATATGTCCGCATTCTTGACATTTTTTCAGAAGGAGCTTATTTTCTTTAGTTCCGTTCCAGAATTCTTGACTCCACTTCTGAGGTTGGGGTAGTGGCTTATTGTAATCTGAACTCATCTTTTATCCTCCCTCTATTGCGGAATTTCATTGCCAAGTATGGCCATATGTGCATCCATCCAAGCACCACCGCCACAATTCTCAATTAGGAAACGGGCTCCCGGTACTTGAGCTCTGCCAGCTTTACCTTGCAACTGGCGAACAGATTCTACTAATAAAGCTGTACCTACCCCAGTACCTGTATGACCAAAGGACATGGCTTCACTGTTAGTACAGGTTGGAATCCTGCCCCCCGGCCAAGTATCTCCTCTAAGGAAAGCTTTTCCGCCTTCCCCCCGCTTGGCAAATCCCATCGCTTCGAAAAACATTATTATATTGGCCGGATAAGCACCGTAAACCTGTGCAATGTCCATATCTTCAGGTCCGATTCCAGCCATTTTGTAAGCGTCTAAAGCTGGTGGTTCATTCACCATTCTGGTCAAATCTGCGCACTTAGTCAGGTTGCGGTGTGAAAACCTGGAACCCTCGCCCAACAGGTACACGGGTTTGGGTACCAGTTTTTTCGCCCGCTCGGCAGTCGTCATAATAAACGCGCATCCCCCATCAGCCAGCACATTACACATATAGGTGGTATATGGAGTAGCAACCATTTTAGCGTTGAGTACCTGTTCAAGGGTTAGGTCTTTCCTAAACATGGCGTTGTCCTGTAGTTGAGCCCATTTGCGATGTGAAACACTGACTGCCGCTATTTCCTCTGGGGTAGTACCGGTTTCGTACATATATCTCTCAGCAATCATACCGCCTAGCGCGTTGTAATTCATACCGTAGGGGATTTCCCATTCTGGATCGCAACCAGCCTTGGCAAAGCCTTCCGCCTGTTGCCCTGGTGTAAAATCAGAGAACTTCTGGGCGTGAACTACCAACACCATTTCTGCTGCTCCGGTTAACAGCAGTCCTGCTGCAGCTTTCCGCACTGCATGACTTGAACCTCCACCTCCGGAAACCAGCTGGGTGTTTTTACAATTCTTGAGTCCTAAAGCCTCGGGCAATCTTCCAAATGTAACCTCAGTGTTCCAGTCACCATCCAGGATCGCCATCTGACCGATAACTGCGTCAATCTGGTTTTTTTCGATACCCACGTCTTTGATTGCCTTGTGACCAACCAAAGATGCAATTTCAAGCATTTTTCGGTCTGGATAGTAACCGCACGGTACTTCTCCAGTTCCGATAATTGCTAACTCTCCTTTGCTCATACGTATACCTCCTTTTTTGTCTAAATTCTTAATACGACTTAGGTAAGCCCGACCATCCTGCGAGCATGTTTTTAGCCATTTCGTCAGAAATGGGTGAGAATTGCATTTGTCTGTAATCTCTAAAGTGACGCTGCATTTCATATTCCATACAAAAACCGTACCCGCCAAAAATCTCTGATCCTTTGATGGCAGCAATTTCTGATGCCCTGCACGCTACTATCTTTGCCATAATCGCTTCTTTGTTGTAGGGCAGCCCTTGTTCCATTAACCAGCAACATTTGTAGATAAGATTAGTCGCATTCTCAATTTCGATCATCATATCCGCTAAGAAGTGTTGAATAACCATTAACTGACCGAGAGGTTTGCCAAAAGCGAATCTTTCCAGAGAATATTGATGGGCAGCCTGGTAGGCAGCTTTAGCAATCCCCAGGGAGAAGAGGGCTGTTACGATTCTCTCGGGGTTTATTACTTCCAAAAGAGTCATAAAGCCTTTATTTAGTTCACCCAGCAAGGCACTTTCAGGAATTTCAACATTATCATAAAATATCTCGGTAGTTCCACAGCCATGCCCACCAACCTTCTTTATCATTCGAACAGTAATGCCCGGGATATTTTTGGCATCCACCAAAAAGCAGGATATACAATTATGACGTTTTTTGGTTTTAGCGTCGTCTGTTAAAGCAACTACCAGATGATAATCAGATACATGTCCAGCTGTGATGAAAACCTTCTGCCCGTTGATAACCCATTTGTCACCCTTTTTAACTGCAGTGGTTTTCAGAGCATTGATAATATCAGTTCCACCTCCAGGTTCGGTCATCGCCAGCGAGAACTTGAGTTCCCCATTTACAATCTTAGGTAAGAAAAAATCTTTTTGTTCTTTGGTTCCCATTTGCATAATAATGTGTGAACCAAAGCTTACCGGGCCCATTACACACATTGCAGTCGTCCAAGATGCGGTAGCAATCTCTTCACCGACAAGAACAAAGTCGGTAAAGCTCATACCTGTTCCGCCGTATTCCTCAGGAATACATATTCCGAAAAATCCAAGGTCTAAGAATTTCTTCCATAAATCGTCAGGTACAAAATCTGTGTTTTCATCTAACCAGGCTACGTATTCGGGAGTAAGTACTTTCTTACAAAACTTTCGCATGTTGTCCCTTAGCATTAGTTGATCTTCGTTTAGGCTAAAATCCATTATGACCCCTCCTTTTCCTAGTGGCTAGCAAAAGCCATTGGGTTTAATAAGGCATTAACTTCTCAAGGCGCGCACACCTCCGATACACAAAACTATTTTAGCTAACGTAGTTTAATGCAAGACACGTGCCGCTTGCAAGAAAGTTAGGAAAGTTCAGAAAACTCCTCATTTTCAACTAGTCTCTCATTCTCTTCTGTAACAATCATGAAACACTCTTACTAGAAAATGAAAAAATAAGTTGAAAAATACCTTGAGTTTAAGGATTTTTTCGAGTGTAACAAAAAAGAGACACTTACTTTTTGGGTGTCTCTTTTTTGTGTCAGTCTTTTTATAAATTATGATAAAGCATAGGCGTGAAATATCAGCGTAGTCTAGTACTTAAGGCACATGCACTAATGCCCACCGTCGGGATGAACCTAAAAAGGTACATCCTGATGAATAGCCATGCAGTCATTGTACAAAATCTACATATTTTGTACAATGATTGCTGTACCAGGACCACCCCCGGCACAAAGCGAGGCACAGCCATACTCGACGTTGCGGCGTTTCATTTCGTTCACCAGGGAAACGACTAAGCGAGCCCCTGTGCAGCTGACCGGATGGCCTAAGGAGATACCTGAGCCATTGCCATTAACTTTATCCATATCCAAGTTGAGCTCGCAGTTTACTGCTAAGAACTGAGCTGCAAAAGCTTCGTTTATTTCCCAGTAGCCAATATCGTCAAGCTTTAGGTTAACAAACAGCAAAGCCCGTTTAACTGCCGGAACTACTCCGATCCCCATGATTTTAGGATCTACTGCCGCCGAGGCCGTTGAAACAATCCGAACTAATGGCTTACAGCCGAGTTCCCTGGCTTTAGCCGCGGACATCATAATCAAGGCTGATGCCCCATCATTTAAGCCTGAGGCATTACCCGCAGTAACGGTTCCTTCTTTATCAAAAACGGGTCTTAGCTTAACCAGATCATCTAGCTTAATGTCAGGTCTGACATGCTCATCGGTATCAATTATTACCGACCCCTTCTTGGTTTTGAGCTCAACAGGGATAATCTCGTCTTTGAACTTTTGTTCCCTGATAGCCTGAGCTGCCCGAAGGTGACTGAGAAGAGCAAGATCGTCCTGTTCCCTGCGGGTTATATTATACATTTTCGCAAGGTTTTCCGCCGTAACCCCCATGTGAATGTTATTAAAAGCATCCATCAATCCATCATGCATCATGATATCGACAATCTGATTATTGCCCATCCTGTATCCGTTCCGAGCCCCGGGCAGCATGTAGGGAATATTGGACATGCTCTCGGGACCAACAACTGCCCCGATTCCTACCTTGCCTAACAGAATTTCCTGAGACAAAATTTCCGTTGCCCGCATGGAAGATGCGCATTGCTGGTTAACTGTTGTTGCCACTGTTTCAAAGGAGCACCCTGCGCCTATAGCCACTTGTCGGCCTGTATTGCCTTTGCATCCGGTCTGGTTAGCATGACCTGCTATTACTTCCTCCACTTGACCTGGGTCAATTCCCGCTTTATTTATCGCACCTGTAAGGGCAATAATCCCTAAGTCAACGGCCGAAAAATCTCTCAGAGAACCTAAAAAGTCACCAATAGGAGTACGAGCACCACTTACAATAACTACTTCATGCAAAATAATCTCTCCTCTTTACAAACATTTACTACAGAATATTACCTCAATTGTTATATCCATGAATACTACCGACTCCAAGCATGTTTACTAGAGTGTCATACGTATTAACCCAGTACATCTCTGGCCTAATGTTCTAATTGTTCGGCAAATACCGCCAATTCCCTTGCCAAGTTAGATATCTCTAATGTTGCCGCGAGTTGTTCTTGGCTATTAGCTGCTGTTTCCATTACTTTATCCGTCATTACTTTGGATTTATTTCTGATATTCATAAGAATCTTCTCGATATCTTTAACCCCAGTTGCACTATTAACAGCCATTTTACGTATTTCATCCGCTACTACAGCAAAACCTCTGCCCTGCTCTCCTGCTCTGGCTGCTTCAATGGCTGCGTTGAGACCAAGCAAATTGGAATTTTGTGCTACACTACGAATAAACTTCAGGATCTCTGTTGTCCTATTTAATTCGTCGCTGACTTCGTTCCCTATTTGCTTAAGGGTTTCCTGATATTCGGCAAAGTGTTCAGCAGATTTTGCTAATTGTTCCACAGTAGCCTCTTGGGATGAAGACGAGACTGTTTCTGCCAAAGTAACAAGTTTCTCGCGATTTTCCAGAATGATTCCCAAACTTATTGATCCGACAACATAACCATCCCTGTTCTTAATGGGTACCACTGACGTCCTAAATTTAAACCCTAGAACATCCTTAGGGGTCACTATGTTGGAACATGTATTACCTTGCATGGCCTTAATGTGAGGAAATTCTTCTGGAATAGGTACTCCGGTCAATTCCATAGGGAAGCTTTATGTTTTTCCCATTTAAATGACACAAAAATTTTTCTCGATCTGTAACTCCAATAAAGCAATCCACAGAAAATAGTTGCTGAATAAATGGGGCTAAATAAACAAGGGTTTCTAACAAGTCAGTGTTATTAAGAGAATTATCCCCCGTAGAGTTAAAATCAGAGTACTTTTCACTAAGCAACTCATATCCCCCCCCCCTTATATCTCATCTGGTAGTTCGTCATCTGGAACTGCAAATCTGGAGTATAGTAATTTCCAGTTCCAGATTTTCATGAATCTAAAGGTTTTGGTTAACGTGAGTGAACTCGTTCAACTAAAGTTGAACATCGAGACTTCGGTGACGATAGTCTCCAGTGGAGACTATCGTCACCGAAGCAGAGTACGGGGTACCACTTCACTTGAAGTGGGAGTCTCACTGACCGACTCCCACGAAGTCTATTTTATTCTTCTGACAGTAGGATCAATGCCCAGTAGCCGAGCCAAGTTACCCCCAAAAATCATGCGTCGCATTTCATCGGTAATTTCCGGGTAGCCATATTCCTCTTGTAGTACCTTGGAGAACTGATATTCACGCATTCCCAGGACGGCAAATTTCGCTACAAAGCTAAGTCCTGGACAGTCCGTCCCCCATAGAATCCGTTCGGGTCCGGCAAATCGTAAGGCCTCTCCCAGTATCTTACCGAATTTTCGCGGAGCATCTAAAGCCCAAGGAACAAGTAAACTTAGGCTAAGGTAAACATTGGGGTGTCCCATGGCAACCATATTTAAATCATCACAATAAGGATATCCCATGTGAAAAGCGACCAATTTTAGTTCCGGGAAATCCCTGGCTACATCATCCAGCATTATTGGTAAAGTGTACTTACTCTTCCCTGGAGGAGTCCAGCAAAATCCCGTGTGGATACATAGCACAATACCCAGTTCTTGTGCCTTCTCATAAAACTGCCAGAGGTCCGAGTCGTTAATGTAGGTATCTTCACAGGGGAAAAACTTGAATATTTTTGCGCCTCTTTCCTTAACCCAGTATTCCATCTCCCAGATAGTGTTTTGTACCCCTTTATGTTTTATAGGTGACAAGTTGGGATGATATATGAATCGGTCCGGATATTTATCGACTACCTTGGCCATTTCCCCGTTTGAGCACCAGCGGGAAGTGTATCCAGTAGTGTCCATCATAGATTCGGGCAACAGGCACGCAATATCGATACCGTATTTGTCTAAAATTTGCACAAGCATTTCCGGATCAGTCTGTTTTTCTTTTTCCCAAGGTTCCATGCCCTGCCAGGCGGCCTTTGGCATAAAAGCACTCATCGGTCTTTTTACCCCTTCAATTGATTTCCACCAGGTCTGTACCCCAGGAAAATGGTTTATATGTTCCATATTCCCTATAATGTGAAACTCTGGATCAATTTTAAAATAATCGTCTTTACTAAAGCTAGTTGACATAGCAAACCTCTCCTTTTTCGAATTTAGTGAACCACAGATACCTGTAATTGACTACTTCTTAATTACGCAATTACAGAGTTTCTACATATTCTGCGGCACTTTCACCGGCGATCCGTCCGCTGTTGATGGCAAACCCCATGGTATTGCCCGGCATTATAAATGTATAGCTGTCAGAATGGATGGAATTAGCATCGGTGCCAGCCGCATAAAGCCCCGGAATGACTTCAAATCCTTCGTCTACCACTTCTGCTTTAAAATTAATTTTTATTCCACCCAGACTTCCGAATCCACTTGGGACTAATTTACCTGCATAAAATTTAGCTTTCTTGATAGGCTTCATATATCTATAGTTCTTGTTAAATAACTCATCGCGGCATTCACAGGCTTTATTATATTCTGCAACAGTCTTCTTGAGGTTTTCTACGTTTATCCCTGCTTTATCCGCTAATTCTTCAAGAGAATCTGCTACAAAGAAGTTATTACCTCCTTCATTAATAGCGCTTTGTAATTCGCTGTCAAAATTACTGGCATCTTCAATCGGAACATCATAACATAATTGGTCAAACCCATTCTTCAAATAATATTTTTTTATTGTTTCATCAATAATCATAAACGCGCAACGATTTTTCTGTCCGGAAATAGCATTACCTGCAAATGTATTGTTTTCTAAAACCTCTTCATTAAAGAAACGATCTCCGTTTAAATTTACTAAAAGATTCGGTTGCCGGAACACTGCATCAACGTGCCAATAATCTGGTTGCTTTGGAATGGAACAGTACATTTCCAATATCATATGAGTTTTAGCTGCTCCAACTTCCCAGGCCATCCTGAGACCATCTCCATCAATGCCAGGAATTTTAAAGGAGAATAAATCCTGTCCCCATTCATATCCTGTATATTTCTTGATCATTTCGGCATTACCACCAAAGCCGCCAGTAGCTACCACAACAGCCTTCGCCTTGGCCTGAACTGTTTTTCCAGAACTATCTTCAGCCAAAAATCCTACAACGCATCCGTCCTCTTTAAGTATCTTTTTAACAGACGTTTTAAAAAAGAATTTCACGCCAAGTTCTTCTGCTCTTTCTGTCATAGCTTTAAATATTAATCCTCCAGTTCCGTGAGCTCCATTGTGGGTTTTAATAATGTGCCAAGTAGGTTGAGAAGTCGCGAAGTGCCTGGCAGCCATCAAAAATTCAACACCCATATCCTCTAGCCAATCAATGGTGCTACCGGATTTGTCGATAAATGCTCGTACTAATCGGGCGTCTGGAATCCAATGATTAAAATCCATATGCATTTTAAACGCTTCTTCTTTTGTAAGCCCAATAATCTGTTTCTTCTGTAATCTACTTTCAACCCCGAACGGTCCCATGGCCATGTTGCCGCATCCGCCTGTGACGTTTGATTTTTCGAAAACCACAACACTGGCACCATTTTCCGCAGCAGCTACGGCAGCAGCCAATCCTGCCGGACCGGCTGCAATGATGGCTACATCCGCATTGACTTCTTTCATGATAATCCTCTCCTTCTTAAAATGATTTTTAAATTCAACTTCAATATTTATAAATGCACCTGATAAACATATTAACTATTTCTACATTTTTGTAATGGCTTAGGTGTGTAATATGAAGCCTTTTTGCCTTACCTCTTTCTCCAGCTTCCCACAGGGATCGGTTCGTCGGGGGTCTTTGGTTTTACCCCGCCAGCTTTTGTTACTGCGCGATATTCTGAAGGACATACTTCCAGGCAAACCCCACACTTTGTACACTCATCCTGGTCTATTACATGGATCATCTGTTCCTCGCCGGCGATGGCATCGTTCGGGCAGTTCTTCAAGCATATCTGACAGCCCTGACACTTATCGCCCAGAATGTGATAAGTGATATACTTTTTGCAAACCAGTGCAGGACACCGCTTCCTCTTAATGTGTGCTTCAAACTCATCACGGAAATACTTTATTGCAGTCAGCACTGGGTTGGGTGCCGTCCTTCCCAAACCGCAGATTGACCCAGACTGCATACCCTCACCTAATTCCAATAACAAGTCAAGATCTTCAGATTTACCCTTACCTTCCGTAATGTCCGTCAAAATGGCTAGGAGCTGTGCCGTTCCTTCCCGACACATCACACACTTACCGCAAGATTCAGCCTTAGTAAAGGAAAGACAGTTTTTTGCCAAATCAACCATACAGGTATCGGTATCGACAACCATAATCCTTCCGGAACCCATAATCGCGCCCTCTGCCGCTAAATGATCAAAGTCGACCGGAAGGTATAGGGCACTGGCCGGCAAAAAGCCTCCCGTAGGACCACCAATCAGCATTGCTTTCAAATCCTGGTTACCTGTAATGCCCCCGCCAATTTCATGTACAATCTGACGGAGCGTGGTCCCCATCGGAACTTCAATAACTCCTGGGTACAACACCTTGCCGGTCAGGGTTAATAACTTGCTCCCTTTGTTATTATCAGTACCAAAACCAGCGTACCAGTCGGCACCTTTTTGCATAATTGCCGATACGTTGGCCAGGGTCTCGGTGCTGTTAATGCAGGTCGGTTTGCCTCTCAATCCAGATGTATCTGGGTAGGGAGGCCGGGTATATGACATAGTTCTTTTGCCTTCCATGGTCCTGATCATGGCTGTCTCAACGCTGCCAACAAAGTCACCTGTTCCCTCATAAACCTCCACCTGAAAGCTGAAGCCGGAAGCAAGGATATTATTACCCAATAGCCCGACTTCCTCAGTTTGTTGGAGAGCTTTCCTCAGCCTTTCAATCGCCAAACCATTATCTGCATTGATATAAATGTATCCTTGGGCTGCGCCAACCGCATAAGCCCCGATCAACATCCCCTCTAAAACAGCATGAGGGTCGCTTTCCAGCAACATCTTAACTGAATAAGCCCCGGGATCACCTTCAGCAGCATTACAAATCATATATTTTTCACTACCTGGAGCATTGTTACAGGAGCTCCATTTTGTAGCAGTAGGAAAACCTGCGCCACCTCGCCCCCTCAGTCCGGACTTTTCAACTTCTTCAATAACCTGCTCAGGGGTCATCTTTAATACCTTGGCTAGTCCACTGTAGCCGTCATTGGCAATATAGTGGTCAATATTTCCAGGATCTATAATTCCACAATTGCGGGTTGCAATTCTTACTTGATTCTTAAAAAAGGGTAGATCGAAAAAGTTGGGAATGCCGTCAATCTCTCCCTCACCGATTTTGCCTATAGCTAAGTCGGCCCTAGGGTTATCATTTACCAGATAATCTGTGACAAGCTGAGCAACAATTTCCAGAGTAACCTTGCTGTAGCCAAGGCGAGGGCGACCACGCTTGGCAATAAAAATTAAGGGTTCAAGGGAGCAGCTTCCAATGCATCCCACTTCTACTATCTTGGCATTGATGTTACTCTGTTCAAGCTCAACTTTGAATTGTTCCAGCACTTGTAACGCCCCGGAGGAGCGGCCGCATCCCGAAGTGTTAATGTAAATGCGAGGGATTTCATCGTCTTCCAAATACCCCCACTCAGTTATTGCTTTGAGCTGTATTTGTTCAAATGTCATCGAACATAATCCCCCCAGAATTTCTTTTCGGTAATTAAGGTTCTAAGGTCACATTGCAAGCAGCGTTGCGACTCTTTCAGCGCTGAATCTTCATCATAACCTTTAATGTTCAATTCGCACCTAGGCTGAAAGGCAAAACCCTCTTCTCGACCAAGCCAAGCACGGGGCTCTTCTATCGGTGCCAATTCCTCATCAATCCTACCGTCCCCACCAAGAGATTTATCGATTGCGACAGCTGCCTTTCTTCCTGCAGCTATTGCCTCAATAACCGAAATCGTTCCCGTTACAACATCACCAGCCGCAAAGACAGTTTCCTTATTTACAGCTAAGGTATCTGGATCAACCAGAATCGTATTTCCTCGACCAATTGTCAAACCGAACTTGTCAATATCTTTTGGACGTTGACCGACAGCGAAGATAACTGTGTCTGCCGGTAGAATGTGTTCTGAACCTTCAACAACTTTAATTTGTGCCCTCCCATCCTCATCCAGGACAAATGACTGAACATCAAAACACTCAACTCCGGTAACCTGACCCTGGTCGCCGGAAATTTTGATAAAGGTTTGGGAAGGATGGATGACAATGCCCTCTTCCTCTCCCTGTTCAATCTCTTCCGAACTGGCAATCATTCTCTCTCTGGATTCCAGACAAGCTATGTGAACCTCGCTGGCACCGAGACTGCGGGCAACACGAGCGCAATCAAAGGCGACATTTCCACCACCGAGGACAACTACCCTTTTACCCACATCGACTTTATTGCCGAGCCTCGTATCTCTGAGGAAAGCTATATTAACAAGTACTCCGTCAAGGTCAGCCCCAGGAATAGGCAGTTTTACCCCTTGATGAGCACCGACCGCTACAAGGACGGCCTTGTAGCCTTCTTCAAAAAGAGTATCTAAGGAATCTACTCTGGTATTTAGTCTGATCTCTATGCCTATGCTTTCAATTTCTTTTATTTCTTCGGCAATTACCTGTGATGGTAGCCTGTATTCTGGTATTCCAAATCTCAGCATACCTCCAGGCAATGGTAATTCTTCAAATACGGTAACACCGTGACCCTGCTTTGCCAAATAATAAGCTGCGGTCAGTCCGGCTGGTCCGGCTCCCACGACGGCTACCCTCTTGCCTGTTGGCAGCGCCTGCATGGATTTATTCTTCCACTGCTTATCATCATTTTCAGCAGCAAAGCGCTTAAGATCACGAATAGCAATCGACTCGTTCACTTCTTTCCGGCGGCAGGCATTTTCACAGAGATGGTTACATACATAGCCAAGGCTCAGCGGAAAAGGAACCTTCTCCCTGATCACCGCTGCAGCTTGTGAAGGCTTATTTTCACGGATCAAACGAATATACCGAGGGATGTCTATTCCAGCTGGACAAGTAGTTTTGCAGGGAACAAGTGACTCCTTGCGGATAACCCCCGTCATTAGAAGTCCCTCCTGATCCCTAATCGTACCTGTGGGGCAAACCTCAACACACGCTCCACAGAACTTACAACCTGCATCCGCCAAGGGAAGATCCAGAGCAGGACTGATATACCCCTCACCGTTTTTCTTGTTGTAATCAAGTACCTTTACCCCACGCAGTTCCTGGCAGGCTCTCACGCATCGCCCGCAAAGGACACATCTGCTGAGATCATGCACAAAAAGCGGATTTGTAGTGTTAACCTGAAGTGCTTTATGTCTGTTTCTTAATCTTCCATTAGAGACACCTACATACTGAGTAAGAGACTGAAATTCGCATTTTCCATATTTCGGGCAGGTGGAGCAGTCTGCTGGATGTACGGTCAGCATCAATTCCACAGCAAGCCGCCGTATCCGCTCTACCTTAGGTGTCTTGGTCTTCACGACCATTCCCGTTTCTGCTTTGGTGGTACATGCAGTGAGGATATCAGGCAAGCCTTCGATCTCAACTACACATACCCTGCAAGCGCCAATGGGCTTCAGATCTGGGTGATGGCAGAGGTTGGGGATGTAGATTCCTGCATCTAGTGCTGCTTCTAGTATTGTCTTACCCTTATTTGTTTTGACTTCAAGTCCATCGATAATTAGTACAATTGTTTCCAAAACTTTCTCCCCTCTGCTTAGCTTCATAAAGCGCCCAAAAACGCAATTACAGTTGTTTACCATAAAGGGCTAATATCAAAAATAATTGTAGTGCGGTAAGCCCCCAATCTCCGTTACTCAGAGGTTTGCCCAAGAAGCGTCCTTTTCACGAGGGTTCTGGCGATCTTAACCTTATAACCGTTTTGAGAAAGGGGTAGCGCTCCTGTCAGTGCTATTTGCGCAGCCTCGGTTGCCGTTTCTTCAGAAACACATTTCCCTATCAGAAATTCCTCGGCTTTGACGGCCCGTAAGGGAATCGAAGACACAGCTCCTAAAACAATTCGAGCGTCAGTACAAACATCATCTTTGACGGTTATCACTGACGTGGCACTGACAACCGAAAAGTCTACAGGCTTTCTCAGAGTATATTTGATATAGTGCTGGCTTGTACCATCTGCTGGTCTGGGGATTTTAATTTCCGCAATTATTTCGTCAGCACCTAGAACTGTTGATTCAGTAGCATTGGCAGTAAAAAATTCCTCTGCTGAAATTGTTCTTTTATTCGTTACAACTGTCGCCTTAAGGGCGATGAGCACAATGGCTATATCAGAGGGATTGACCGCAAGACAACCACAATTGTAGCACCTGCCCGCTTCCTGTTCGATCCCCTGCGCGCTGATACCAAGTGCATCTTCAGTATCGATGGTCTTTACCCGCTCTGTTACGGAAAGTTCAGGAGCCCGGACCCTTGGCGTCATCTGTGAAGAGGGATTCATAAAAGAAGGTCCTTCCCCTTTCTCCTCATCCCATGGGAGTTTCAGGGACTTCTGTATCCGTCTTGCACTCTCTTTTCCTGCAGCCACTGCCTCAATTACGGTGGATGGACCAGTAACAAAATCACCGCCGGTAAAAAGTTTGCCTGACATATCCGAAGGTAACAGCGAAGTATCGGGTTCTTCACCTATTGCCTTAATGATGGCGTCAAAGAACAATACTTTCTCGGAACCACTCACGGGAGAAGCGGAGCATCTCCCGGAGGCATCGGGGTCGCCCAGCTTCATGCCGACACAGGTTACTGCCAGATTTTTATCTGATTGAGCCACCTCCGCAGGGAGCGTCAGGAATTTAAAGGTGATCCCTTCCGCGAGGGCCCTTTCCACTTCTTCCTTCAAGGCGGGCATCTCTTTTTGGGTGCGTCGGTAGAGTATGACCGGCTGGGCTCCTAATCTGTGTAATGTCCGGGCCACATCGAGGGCCACGTTACCACCCCCAACTACTGCTACCTTTTTACCTGGTAGGCTCCTGTCACCGCCATTTATTTTCTTCAAAAACCCAAGGCCAGAGATAGCGAATGCTTCTCCTTTGATTCCCATGGTTCTTTCCTTCCAGGCCCCACCTGCCACTAAGACAGCATCGAAGCGGACTGCAAAGTCGGTAATCATATCTTTATCTACATTGATGCCGGTTTTGAAGATGATCCCCATACCTGAAAGAGCTTGAATTTGTTTTTTTACCACATCCTTAGGTAAACGATAGGCTGGTATGGCGTGCATCAACATACCGCCCGCTTCAGATAATCTCTCATACACGGTGACAGCGTGGCCCAAACGCCTTAGATAGAAAGCCGTCGCCAGTCCGGCAGGTCCTGAACCGACAACGGCTGCAGTTTTGCCTGACTCGGTCCTAGGGGCCGAAAAGAAGCGCTCTGCGTTCTCGAGTGTATAATCTCCCACAGAACGTTCAACACACCGTATTGCCACAGGCTCATCAACATCTTTCCGATTACAATTGGGTTCGCAAAAGATGGGACATACCCTGCCGGTTATGGCGGAGATAGGATTGAAATCCAGCAATATATCTGCCGCTTCTTCATAATTACCGTCTTTGACCTTACTCAGATAGGAAGGTATGTCGGTTTTGGCAGGACAGTGACCGGAACAGGGATATTCTTTTAGTGGAGCAGCACCGAAGATGGAGTGATACCGATTGTCCCCGGCTAAGGCATCGCAGACCTTCCCACCCTTTCTCAGGCAGATGATGGCGCCGCCGATCTGATTGGGATACCTGTAATACCAGCACCGTACATCCTGGGCTATATTTCCGCCTATTGTAGCCATATTACGGATGCCGGGTGTTGCCACAGAACGAGCCGCTTCGCCAAGTATCGCATATGCCTTCTTCACAGCCTGAGAATTGACCACCTCAGATAGTTTCGTAAGGGCACCGATCGAGATTCCCTTTTCGTCCTCTTTAATGTAGTCTAGGTCAACGATGGTCTTTAGGTTGATGAGCGCCTGGGGATACTCAGGGATACTTCCATCTTTCATAGTACTCAGTAGATCAGAGCCTCCGGCAATAACTTTTGCCTTCCCGTTATATTGCGTCAGGAGTTCATTAACTTCTTCCACGGAATACGCATCGAAATGTTTAAAAGACTTCATGATTGAGATACCTCCTTGGTAAGCGTCTCCCATACACTTAATACTTTGTCTGGTGTTATGGGGTAGTCGTGTATCCATGCGCCCATGGCATTCGATACGGCCATAAGCACCGCTGAGGGACCTGGAGCAGGAGCGATCTCGCCGACACCGACTGCCCCAAAGCGATGGCTGGGAAAAGGCGTCTCGAGTATCACATGTTCCATCTCAGGAAGTTCGGAAAAGGTGCGCCACTTATAGTCGATCATATTGGGGTTCATCATGCGTCCCAAATTGCGATCCATAATGGTTTCTTCAAAGATGGCGGTATCAATACCAGCAGCGCTGAAACAGCCATTCAACTGTCCACGCAACCCCTGAGGATCGATAACCGTTCCCACATCGGTAGCATTCAGCACTCGCAGTATAGTGACTTTCCCTGTTTCCGTATCGACTTCGACTTCTACGTAAGTCATCATGAAATTACACAACGAATAGTCGGGTTCAAAACGGCCCAGACCTGTGATGACACGGTCAAATCCAGTCGCCGCAATCCAAGGGATTCTTTTGTCTGGGTTATGTTTTACAAAGATAAATCCATCTACTGTGTCAAGGTCTTCCAGTTTTTCGCCCAGCACCGGAGCAGCAATCTCCAAGAGCTTATTCCGGGCATCCTCTGCTGCGTTAATCATAGCGCTTCCGATGGCGAATGTTCCCCTGGAGCCAGCGGGTCCAAACTCATATGGATTAAACTCGCTATCCGAGGGCGACATCGATACAGCATCCAAGGGCAACTGGAGGACCTCTGCAACCATCTTCATGTAGTTGCTCCGCTGTCCTGTTCCATGCTCAATCACGCTGGAATTAATGACAGCTGTACCGTTGGAGAGGAGCCGAACATAAGTCTCAGACACATCTTCGCCTACATCGGCATTGCCATGGACACCAACACCAACACCTATACGCTTTGTTCCTGACACGGATGTCGGTTTTAACCAACCCTTCCACTTTTCTTGCCAACCAAATTTTTCTGCACCTTTATCCATGGCCTTTGTGTAGTCTACCCCTCTGAATACGTACCATTTTCCATCTCGCCAGAAATATCCCTCACCGGGCTGTACAATATTCTTCTTAAAAAATTCTACAGGGTCAAGGTCGGCCTTAGCCATTGCCAGACAGAGAAGCGGCGTAAGGGCACTCTTCAGTTCCAGGCCGCCAAAGCCCCTCACAGCACATGAGGCGTTCCGATTAGTACAGACGATAACCGGTCTCAGATCCCAATTGCGACATTTTGTTATGATCTGGGCCTCACCGCATCCAACGGCAACCATAAACTGCGTAAAGGTTGAATAATAGCCGGTATCAACGAACCATCTTGCTCGCAAGGCCGTGATAGTTCCGTCTTTCTTCATGCCCACCTTTGCCTTCATGCGGGACCCGAGTCTCACAGAAAAGGCTGCCAAATGCTCTTCGCGGGTATACATAATCTTTACACGTTTTCCAGTGGCACGACTTAGAAGTGCGGCATACATCTGCAAATGCCAGCTCATACCCCGGGACCCGAAACCTCCTCCGCAGGGATTGCCGAGGACCCTGGCATCCACCTCACCATTAGTCCCCCCTTTAAAGAAGAGGCCATCATTATATGGATGCTGGGATATTGCCCAGATAGTAACCTTGTTGGGCTCTTCCCAAAGTACAACGGCACCGGGAAGCTCAGCGGGGATGGGGTTCGGCGTGCCTTCATAGCTGAAGGTCCCTTCCGTTATGACATCAGCCTCTGCAAAACCTTCATCCACATCGCCCATGACAATTTTCGTAAGACCGTTGGGACCAAGAAAAATGGGTGCTTCCGGAGGTACAACGTTCCCAGGCAACTCATCAAACAGTTGCGGGGCATCCGGTTTCAAGGCTTCCTCCACATCATAAACGGCCGGCAGTACCTCATACTCTACGTCGATAAGTTTGAGAGCTTCATCCGCGATCTCTTCTGTTGTTGCCGCAACAATAGCTACTGCGTCCCCCACATATCTGACCTTCTTATCAAGAATGCGGCAAATTGGGGGTATGCCCCCTCTCCAGTCAGGTACATCTTCCCAAGTCAGTACCGCTTCTACCCCTTTTAGTTGCTCGGCCTTTTTCTTATCAATCTTTTTTATAATTGCGTGAGCATGTGGACTTCTCAGGACCTTGGCGTGAAGCATGTCCTTGGGAAATCTGATATCGTCCACATATTTAGTCTTTCCTGTTACTATATCGAGTGCATCTTTTCTAGCCGCAACTTGACCGATGTGCCTATATTTGTTGACCATTTTCCTTCACCTCAACTTTCCAGAAGCATCCTTTACAGCCTCCACTACCTGATAATGGCTGATACAACGGCAGAAATTCCCCGAAAGGCTCTCTTGAATCTCTTCTTTGCTGGGCGAAGGATTTTCATTGAGCAAGGCTTTGGCACTTATAATAATGCCCGGTGTGCAAAAACCGCACTGGAAGGCCGTGTGGTCTATAAAAGCCTGTTGAAGGGGATCGATAGCCCCAGTAACCTTGTCTGATAGCCCTTCAATTGTGGTAATGGTTTTTCCCACGCATTCAACGGTGAGGAGCGTACAAGAGGGAACTGCCTTCCCAGCCAAGATGACATTACAACATCCACAGGCACCTTGATTACAAGATATTTTGGTACCCGTAAGATCAAGAGTTTCTCTAAGTGTATGAGCTAGGGTGTGCGTCACATTGACCTGGTCGGGTCTGTCCCCTACCTCTAGCTCATGGGTTTGGTTATTGACGGTGAGACTGACTCGCTTTGCCCCACTGTTCTGTTTATTGTCTAGCTTCGTCATTTCCATTGATATCATTCTCCTCTCTTTACTCAACCATCCTGACTGAATCAAGCGACCATTCCCGTTTCAGCCTGGGTGGTACAGGCAGTGAGTATATCAGGCAAGCCTTCGATCTTAACTACACATAACCTGCAAGCGCCAATCTGGGTGATGGCAGAGGTTGGCCCAAAAACGCAATTACAATTGTTTACCATAAATGGCTACATATCAAAATTAATTTATTGGGAGGTATTTTGGTCATGGGTTATTTAAATAGCACCATGACCACACCCTAAGAGTCTATTGGAAACTAATTCAATGTTTTCGAATTATTATTATTAATCATTGCCGAGTTCTCATGTAGATGTGCAAACGCTTTAGGCTTTTTAAATGCCATCGCTGCGAAGAAACCTACGATAGCAACGATGGTTACGATGAGGATTGAAACCTGATAAGTATTTGTTGCAGTTAGGGCACTTGAACCCATACCAACGCCTACTGTACCACCAATTAAGCCTAATCCCATCGCCATTCCGCCCACTTTACCCGTAATGTGCTCTGGATAACTCTTGGCGATAAACGCCATAATCGTGGCAATACCCTGACCCATAAAAAATGCTGTTACCAACATGACGACCAGTAATAAAGGATTAGGTCCTTGTCCAGTCACCCCTGAGAATTTGACAAAGAAATAAACGCCCGTCAGAATATAAGCCAACATGATCTGCAACTTAGAATTGCCTTTGTAAACCTTGTCATTGAGCCACCCGCTTACCAGCGAACCAACCATAAACACAAACTGGAATATCATCATTAATTGCCCGGCTACCATAGGCCCCCAACCAACGCCCACCGGTGCCGGAATCGCAAAATACCCTGGAGTCAGGTCATTAATTCCTTGGATTAACCAGTTGAATAAAAACACATAGACCACTACCAGGTAAATGATAGGCTCCCCTAAAGCCAACTTAAAATCGTTTTTGGCGGCATGAACGTCTTCATGCTCTTCCGCTATCAATTCTGGCGCCTTAGGGCCAAAAGCCATCATGACCGCAAAAACTAAAAAGATACAAGCCGGGCTAGCCATCCAAACCATTGTTACCGGCCAGGATTGGTTTGCACTGAAGACAGCAGGTGCGGCTCCAAAGCCTATGAATATTCCCAACGCAGTAGCCATGCCATTAACCCCGGTTATAAGCCCGCGCTCTTTTACTGGGAACCATTCTGCCGCCATGCGGGATATAGTTGTAAGGATCGGTCCGGTACCAAGTCCCCCAATTAGTCGGAGAACAATAATTGCAGGTAGATTTGGGCCAACCACTGGTATTAAGACAGCTGACAAAATCAGCAACACACTACAGACTAAATACACTTTGACTATACCTACTCTATCAACAACGGCCCCGCCGATAATGCCTCCGATACAGACAGTAACGGTCCATAAGCCCATCACTGTAAATGTTACCACGCCCAGATCGCGACCCAGATATTTTGCCACCTCGCCAATTAACGGGGAAGGTGCAATCATAATTACCCCTTGAGCTATAACCCCAATTATCATCGTTACCATGACAAACCAGCGATACTTTAAATATACAACAGCCTTATTTGCATTCATTCTTTGGTTCCTCCTTTATATTAGTTCTTTCTATGATTAAAAATAAAAATACAATCAAGACATTATTTAGTTTTTACTCATACCTCCTATTATGTTAGGCATAATAGTTTAAATATTCTGAATCTAAAAATTATAGATAATTGATCTTTTCAATATTACACTTTAGTAATTTCAGGACCAATAGGATGCTCTTCAACGACCTTATTCATCAGAATCCAAGGAACAGCTCCTTTTGTTCACGGTTTAATCCAGTTGTCTTCCCCTTTATAAGCCTTTCGGACAACTGTCAGTTCTTCACGGCGGGAAAGATAATCATTAACCTTACCCTTCAACTCCTGGGTATGATGCACAAGCCCCTCTTTGCTATGTCTGTCGCTAGGTGGTCCAAAAATCCATCTAACCCCATCTTCCCCTGCAATGAGGTCAGCTGTTTGGCCGCACAAGGAACAAATAGCTATTCCAGGCTGAGGAAACTTCCAAATATCCGACCAGCAGGTTGGACACTCACCATCCTCGGGTGGACGAGTTTCATTAAACAACCGGCTGCCTAACAGCCTTACTCGTTCCCGAACCCCTTCTGCCAAAACGGCTTCACCGGGCAGTGCCCCTATGAACATACAGGCATCTTTTACTGCTAACCCCATATTTCTAGCTGTGGCAATCAATGCAGAAAGGGTATAGCCCTCCCAGCCTTGATTCCCGGCAGTAGCGATAATGACACAGCGTTTTCCCCAGAAATCCCCAAGCAATTGGTTCAACGCTATGATTCTATCCCCGATAAGTTTGGTAACGGCAGCGGGCCCTAAAGCATAGCAGGGTGCAGCCAAGATTATCCCGTCAGCGGTCTTAATTTTTTCAACCAAGGGATAAAGATCATCCTCAATAGGACAAGATTTATCTGGAACAAGGCAGGTAAAACACCCCCTGCAAAGTTCGAATCGCCATTCAGCCAACCGGATCAATTCTAGTTCATATTCACCCCCTGCTTCGGCTGCTGCCTCTTTAAGCAGTATTTCACCATTGGCCGTTTTGCGTTGGGAAGCAACTAACCCTAAAATCCTTTTCATCTTGAGACCCTCTCCCCGTTTGAAACAGAAATTTTGATATCCTAGATAGCCTTGTTACTTTCATTTAGAAAAGAGTCATATGACAGTTACTCTTTCCACAGTAAAAGTGCTTCTAGTTGTTACTAGCTATAGAATTATCAGTAACTTTCTATGAGACTTTGGTAGTTCCCGGATGGGAACTACCAAATAGGAACAGACTCCTACCCTACCATCGATTACCGAGGACCAGGACCACGGAAAACATACTGACTATCTTCCATATACGATAGTTCCTTCTTCCACCAGGGGCGATCCAAGGCCGGCATTCCTGCTCCTAAAGCCCTTGGCATCATAGGCTCGTCCTTCCTACGTGGACCAATCTTGTACTCATCCATCGCCCATTCCCTACCAAGATTAGGGTTAAAGGGGCAGCGGGGGGGGACTCCGGCTAAGCATCTTGTAAGGCATATATTACAACGCTTGCAGCGAACGATGTCCTGAATACGATCCTCGGCAACTTTATTAACCCACTCCGGATCACAGAAAAGCTGCCTTCCCATAGCTATTAGGTCTGCTTTACCCTCTACCAACATTGACTCAGCAAGTAACGGATCATGTATCGAAGTGCAGATCACAGGGACCTTCAAAGCCCTTTTGAACTCGGCCGCTTGATCCGGGAAATGCTCTGCACGGTTAGCTTCAGGAACCAAATGCCCAGCGTCCTCATATCCGCCGCCATCAGATAAACTGATGTAGTCTATACCAAGGGCTTGCAGGTCTAGGGCAACGTCTATCATCTCCTCGCGGGTAAGACCTCCTTCTACGTGTTCCTCAGCACTTATGCGGCAACCAACCGCTACACCAGAACCCATGGCATAACGCACTTGTTCACTAACCTCGAGCAGGAAACGCTTGCGGTTTCTCCAAGAACCGCCATACATATCGGTTCTCTTATTAGTCAATGGCGAAAGAAACTGATGCTCCAGGTAGCCATGAGGCCCATGAAGCTCTACTGCATCAAAGCCAGCTATCCCGGCTAACTGACAACTATGAGCAAACTCTTTCTGTTCGCTTCTAATCTCATCTATTGTCATCTCCCGTGTATTCTGACCTATTAAATTCGCACGGGGACTTTCAAACTTTCGGCAACCTGCTGCAACCGCAACCGGCTGCATATCCAAAGACATTTCATAGGGAAGGCCTCCCGTAGCTGCCGGCGCAAGGTCATGGTGATCATTTGAATGACCTTGCCGGCCAAAACCAATGGTCATCTGAGCCGAAATCTGAGCGCCAAAATGATGGACTCGCTCGGTTAGTTGATGAAGTCCTTGAACATGGCCTAATTCATAAAGGTTAAGGTTACGCTGCCACACATATTTAGCCGCCAGCCTCGTCCCCATGATCGCACCTGTGGTAATAAGTCCGGCCCCACCCTTCGCTCTGGCGGCAAAGTAAGAATTCATCTCCTCCGTCGCCTGCCCTTGGTAGCCTGACATTGTCTCATTCATAGGGGCGAGAACCACACGATTCTTTAGTTCTACAGGACCAATTTTTAAAGGTGACATAAGATTTTTAAACTTTTCTGACATTGAAATTCCACTCTCCTCAAAAATTAATTTAACTATTATAGTTTTTGTTTTATTATTTTTGTAAATCCACCACCTTAAATCTTGCTTGAAAAGTCATTTATGCAAGCACAAAAACTTCTCTAGTTAACACAGAAATATTGCAAGACCCATGCCAATTCAGAAAGTTATGAAAATTCAAGGTTTTCTGTAATGCATAACTATATGTGTAATAAAAAAGAAACACTTGATATTTAAAACTCAAGTGTTTGATAGAAAAAAGTTTATTCCTTTAAAGTTAATGATTAGCATACATTCGTAAGATGTACCATTTCATCCCCTGCCTATTTGGAATATAGTTATATCATTCAACTCCATGATTTAATAACCTCGATTTTACCTGTGTTAAACAAATGAGACACGCCAAATTGGCACGTGTCTCATTTGTTTAACAATTTTGATTTTTAACTAAACTCCTTAATTTTACGGTAAAGCGTGGGGCGGGAAATACCGAGTTCTTTGGCCACCTGGGTCATATTTCCTCCACATGTTTCAATGCACGCTTGAATCACGTCATGCTCTAATGTCTTCCTAAAATCTCTTAGTCTGCGCGCCTCTGGGGTATGAGGAAAATCATCCGATAATTTAGCCAATCTTTCCGGGAATAAATGCGAACTTATTGTATTTCCCTCTACCAAGGTCACGGCCCGTTCTATTATGTTCTGCAATTCTCGTACATTCCCTGGCCAATCATACAGTGCACAGTTCAGAAAAACATCCGGGGTGATAATCTCTATTTTCTTTTCCATTCGTTCTGACATCTTTTTGACAAAGTGAGCTATTAATAGAGGGATATCCCCTGTTCTGTCTCGCAAGGGCGGAAGTTCAATGCTGACAACGTTGATGCGGTAGTACAAATCCGCTCGGAAATCTCCTTTTTCTACCTCTTTTTCTAAATTCCTATTTGTAGCCACAACGACACGTACATTGACAGGAATGGCACCTTTATCCCCGACCCGGGTCACCGCCTTTTCCTCAAGAACACGCAAAAGGGATGTCTGCATGTCTAAGGGCATTTCCCCAATCTCATCGAGAAAAATAGTGCCTCCATCAGCCAGTTCAAATTTTCCAGGGCTGCCTCCTTTTTTGGCCCCGGTAAAGGCGCCTTCCACATATCCGAAAAGTTCACTACCCAACAAGTCTCGGGGAATAGCAGCACAATTAATGGCAAAGAAAGGTTGATCTTTCCGCGAACTTGCATTATGGATTGCTTGGGCGAACAATTCTTTACCAGTTCCACTTTTCCCCAAAATCAAAACATTCGAATAAGTTTTTGCTACTTTTAGGCCGATTTTGATACAGTCAAGAAATTTTTGCTCTTGTCCAATGAGATCAGAGAAAGTAAAGCGAGCATAATTTCCCAAGGCACTGGTAACGAACTTCGCAGCTCGGGACATCTGTTGAATAATCAAGACCTTACCGAGAAGCTCCCCGTTTGATTCTAAAAAACGCGTTGAAACCACGCACCTGATAATTCCCCCAGAGTTTTGGATGTTTACGAACCGATCCATAACACTTTCTTGGGAATTAATAACACCTGCAAGGTCTCGGTAGCGATTAATCGTTCCAAAAGTTCGATTCAAAACGCCGAAGATATTTTGGCCAATAGGATCTTGTTCAAAACCCAAAATATCTAAAGCCTTTTGGTTTACATGTATGACTGAGCCGAATTCATCTATAGCAATTAATCCGTCGGAAAAACATTCCATGATTACGGTTTTAAAGTGATTAGCAATCTCGAATTTTTTAGCTAGGCGGCGGACTGCCAGTTGTTTCTCGATAGAGTCAACCGCAGCTACTACCATCCCCAAAGTATGAGATTGAACCTTAATATAACTAGCTGCTACTGTCAGAGAGCCAATTATTGCATGTGTATCGGGGTCGTGAATAGGGGCGGCGCAGGTAGTGACTTCCTTGAGACACACGCACCAATGCTCATCGGGATGAACCTGAAAAGGTCGATCATGATAGACAGCTAAGACGGCTGCACTGGTTCCCATCACAGATTCTGACCAATTGCTTCTCGGAATCGCATTGCTCAGTTCATGTGCGGCCAATTGCCCTGGATCTCCTATAACTTCAAGCAAAAATTGATCACCGTTATCGACTGTCGCCAATGTGATGGAAAATTCCGAACCTCTGACGAAATTGTAGAAGTTTTCCATAGCCGGGACAGCAATATTTATTAATTCTCTATATTTAAACTTTATTCGGTCATAATCTTCAGGGGCTAATATATCGCTATTTTTTTCCTTGTACGGATTCAATATACTTCTACACCTTTGCCATGAATCTAAAACTTCTAACTGTAATTTCGTGGTATCAATATCCTCGCCACCGATAAACTTCTCCCAAATACTTTTCTCTTGGTCACTAGTGTTAGAGAACAAATTAATCCTCCTTCCAGTAGAAGTGGCAGAACCTTAAACATACCGTTTTTTTACTGCCCAGTTGACAATACACATAACATGGAAATTTAGAGGGGTTAATGCAAAGAAAGCCAGAAGTCACACTTTGCTGAATATTTAATCTATTGATATATTCTATCTAATTATAAATTTTTCCTTCATTTTTCCTTAATTAGTGAATAAACACAAAGTGAACTCGTTCAACTGAAGTTGAACGAGTTCACTACTGCTTAACCCATTTCCAATTGTTTTACAAGCGACTCCAATAGTAAGTTTGCATAAGAACCTCAAATTTCGGCTGGGTATTTGTATATTGTATCAACTATGCAACTGCTCAGAATAACAAATACTTAAAAAATGAACTCCCTAGGGTCCAAGTGAACCTCGCGGCAAATTTCCTCTACAACCTGCTTTTCTACTGGAGCAAATTCCCCGTCAGCAAAACCGATTGCACAGCACAAGCGAACCACCAAACGCGCAGCTTCCGGTTTACTCGCTAACTTACCAATTGTCCGCAGAGCTTCAGCCTTACCTAGCATACGGTCATTCTGAATTCTCTGGACAAAGTAATTAAATCGGGAATCTACTTCATTAATATTAATCCCTTTCATTTCCTGACTAGTGCGGAAATAATCAATGAGCTTCTCCCTTTCCGAAGAGTCTATAAACCCGTCTGCTATAGCTACTAAAGCGCTACCAGCGACCAAGGCCTCTGTAAGGTCTTTCCCCATATACTTGTTCACGATACTACGGGCATTTTCGGTTTGCTTCTGTAGCCACTCTGCGGTATTCGTGTTACTTCCAGAATTCCAACGCTCTTTACAGCTCATACAAACAAATTCCATATTTTTACTGCCAATAAATCCAGCCAATAACCCAACTGGGCCTAACAAAATACCGCCGATTGCAGCTTTGCCAATACCAAATCCTTTTTTACCGGCAGTCACCTGATTTGAATGGCAACGTGGGCAGGCCATACCACCCTGATTCGCCGATTGACCACTATAATTCGTTTGACCATAGGGCTGGGAGTTAGTTTGTGTTTGTCCATACGACTGTGCGTTATTATACTGACTTTGATTTTGGTTTTGGGTACCACTGTAAGGCACAGCTGATGTACTGGTTCCAAAGTTCGTATTTCCTGTGTTTCCGTAACTATTACTCACCGATCTATTAGCGTTGGTTGATGGTTGTTCTTCCTCTACCTCTAACCCGAAATTGCCACAGAGGGCAGCCAATCCGCCCTGGAACCCGCTCCCAATCGCGTTAAATTTCCACTCTCCAGAATGTCGATAAATTTCTGCAGCGACAATAGCGGTTTCCACGGAAAATTCCTGCCCTAGCTCGTATTTAAGAAGTAATTCGTTCGTGCCACCGTTCAAAATACGCACATAAGCATTTTTGATATCTCCAAAACTCTGCCGTTTCATTTGAGCGTCATTAATTGTTATTGTAAAAGCAATCCGCTCGATATATGTAGGCACTGCCGTGAGATTTATATGAATCTGCTCGTCGTCACCCTCGCCGGAGCCTTTCTTGTTATCCCCACTGTGCTTTACAGAACCTTGTCCACCTGAAGGATTGTTGTAAAAGACAAGATCATTTTCATCTTTCACTTTACCGTTCGATCCGATTAAAAAAGCCGAGGCGTCTAAGTCAAAGCTATAACTACTTGAAGCTTGGTTCGAATCCCAGCCTAACCCAACGATAATTTCCTTCAAGTTCGGATTACTTTTCGTGAGGTCAATTTTCTGCCCTTTACTAAGTCTTACCGCCATTATTTAATCCTACCTTTCTAATATTTTCATACTCCAAGGCTCCGAACTGTAACGTCCAAGAACTATTATCCCTCTGACAATTTTCTCAACAAGGGAATTATATCACCTATCTATAGATTTTCCAATAAATCCAAAGGACCTGAGTACAGCCATACTGGCAAGACTTTCTAATCAAATAAGATTAAGGCCAGAAATTCCAAGTCAAAAGTTCCGGTATTTGCAATAGAGTGTTTTTCTCCATTTCTAGTAATGATCACATCTCCAGGTTTAACAACCTTTTGGTCTCCATTATCATTGACCAGACCTTCTCCACTTAGAATCACATAGGTTTCAGAATCTCCAACGTGTTCATGCAGACCAATAGATGTGCCAGGTTTTAAGACATTTTTAGCAAATAACCGACCTTTGCCTTTAAATTCGTCTTTTTCAACTTCCAGAAAGTGTGTCATCTGGATTACGCCTTTCCCCCCACGAAATTCAGATACCGTATCTTGTCTCAAATCTTCTAAATGTTTTATCACTTTATATTGCTCCTTCAGAATAAATTTTTATAAATTATATCATAATTCCTAATGAAAATATCTCGATATCTATATCTTCCCACATTACCTTTCGGCCGATATGGCTAATTTTGTATCTACCCTGTATAATATGGTATAATTTCTCATCTTAGATACTCGATCTAGCTTAAATCAAGGTTAAAATTTAATTTACTCTTGCTGGGTTCAAGTATCCTTGAATATTGAAAGGAGCCTTTATGGATAACGATTTACTCAGAAAATATGCTCACCTTATTGTAAAAACAGGTTTAAACCTTCAGCCTAAGCAAACGCTAGTCATTACTTCTCCGATCGAATGTGCGCCCTTTACACGTTTGGTTTCTCAAATGGCTTATGCGGCTGGTGCACGAGATGTCGTGATCCAATGGAAAGATGAACTGTTTTCTAAAATTCGCTTTTTACACGCTCCAGATGAAGTTTTTGAAGAGTTCCCAGATTGGCAGAAGGAATTTTATCTTTCTTATGTTCACCAAGGAGCAGCTTTCTTAAGCATCTCTGCTTCAGACCCTGAGCTTATGAAGGATGTCAACCCTGAAAGAATGACAAAGGCTCAAAAAGCTAGCAGTACAGCTCTCAAAGACTATAGGGAACGGCTAATGAGCAATAAAAATGTTTGGTGCGTTGTTTCAATACCGACTGCAGCTTGGGCTATGAAAGTCTTTCCTCACCTTTCTGAAGAGAAGTCGATTGAGCAGCTATGGGAGGTCGTCTTGAAAACGGTGCGCGTCGACACTCAGAATCCCGCTACTTCTTGGCAGGAGCACAAAGCGAATCTTAAAACTAGACTAGACTTTTTGAATTCCTCTGCCTTAAAATCTCTTTACTATAAAAATTCACGGGGTACTGACTTGAGAATTAACCTCCCGGATAACCATACTTGGCTTGGTGGTTCGGAGTATACACCTGATGGGTTAGAATTTATCGCTAATCTGCCCACTGAAGAGGTGTTTACATTACCAGAAAAAACAGGGGTTAATGGTATTGTCGTTTCTTCTATGCCCTTGAATTACAATGGAAACCTAATTGAACAATTTTCCTTAACATTCAAGGACGGCAGAATTATTGACTTCAGTGCCAAGAAAGGATTTGAAACACTTAAGAACATTATTGAAACTGACGAGGGCTCACATTATCTCGGCGAGGTAGCCCTTGTTCCGTTTGATTCTCCGATTTCAAACTCAAAGATTTTGTTCTTTAATACCCTCTTTGATGAAAACGCGTCCTGCCATTTAGCGATTGGCAAAGCCTACCCTGTCTGCCTTAAAAATGGCGAAAATTTAACACCAAAAGAATTAGAGCAAGCGGGAGTCAATGATTCACTCGTACACGTTGACTTTATGATTGGGACTAGCGATCTTGATATCATTGGATTAACTGTTGATGAAGAAGAAGTCCCCATCTTTAAAGATGGTAACTTTGCCTTTAGAACTTAAAGAACATTTCCACTGATGGATATAAAGAAACCTGTAAATAGCCAATTTGCATTCATCAGTGATACAGCGAAGTGGCATAGGATCTGACTATAAACTAAAGTCCAGGAGAGGTATTTTCTCTCCTGGACTAATTCTTTTTCCTTCTGAATTACACTGATTTTGCCAGATGCAAATGATCGCTCCGTTCTTTAATACGAGCGGATGAAGATTTCCCTGAAGGGGAAGAGCAAAAACCATCGACAAACTCTTGAGGAAGTTTCTTGATTAACAAAACTGGTATATCCGATTTATTGAGCACACTATGCGCTAGACTACCATATATTAAACCTTTTAGGCTAGTTAGCCCTCGTGTACCCATAATAATTAGTTCAAATCCCTTGTTGGTTGCATAATCGATAATCGCATCTACCGTATCGGGGATATTAGTATTGGCATAGATGATCTGTTGATTGACGTAATGCCCTCTCTCTGAAAATACTTCGTTCGTCTTGGCTATTATTTTAGAATATTGGCTGCGTTGACTCACTTCTACCTTTTCTAATAAGCTTCTTGCCCAATCCGAGTTAGGATCAGTCGACCAAATTTCCATCAAATTACAATCATCCTGTATAGACCCTTCAACATTTTCTCGGACATGCAAGACAGTTAAAGACATATTGGGCATCATATTAAATAGGTTGGCAGCATAAACTGCTGCGGAAAAGGAATGCTGTGAACCATCAAAATAAAGAAGCACCTTTAATAACTTACCATCTTCCATATTAACATCACCTCATTCTAGTTTAAGTAACTATACCATTCTTAGTTATAAATTAATTTCCAATTGTAAGAAGCTCATATGGAGTCTAAATAAATTCCTTATGCTGAATCTCGATTTGAATGTTCTTTGAGATGAATAGTATGAGTCTTCAACTTTTGGCCCTGTTTAAAACGCATAATATAACGGCAAATCATTATTACTCCAACTATAGCACCACCATACAAAGTAACCGTAGCAGCCAAATCAAGAACACGGGCAACTCCTACAGAAAAATTAGCCATCTGGAGATCCACTAAATATTTGGGAATGGCGAAGGCCCTGCTTACAGCTGACATACCGATAACAACTGCCATTACAAATTTAATTTGCATTTCAGAAACCATTTTAGTAGCATTAGCCCCAATATGCAAGCCTAACAGTGAACCTAAGTAAAGTAGTAAGACTAAACGAATGTCCACAAAACCATTCAAGGCATAGTTAAAGGCTCCAAAGGCCCCTGAGAAAATTGCTAAGAATAATTCTGTCCCTGCAGCCACCATTGTCGGAATACCTAAGACATATATCATGGCAGGAACTCCAATAAATCCGCCCACACCCACAGTACCTGCTAACCATCCGGTTGCCAATCCAATGATTGCAACGAACCATAAGGATACTCGAACATTAGCTACTTTAAAATTAATCATCGGTGGGATATAAATTTTTGCAAGTTTTTCAGCAAATCCCGTGGGTTTATTTGCTCCCTTTTTTTGATTAGGATTAAAAATATCTCTCAAAATAAAGAGGGAAAGACCCGATAAGAGAACAACAAATACCAAACTTATATACAGGTTAGAGCCAGCTTTACCTAAAGTGTTAAATATATGCTCGTTAAGGAAGACTGCTAACTTAACGCCTATTAAAAGAAAAGCAACCATGAAAATTCCCAACCGTGCATCCACATTCCCCATTTTGGAGTGTTTTCTTGCCCCAACCATTGCCTTGCCAAATTTGTGGGCCAGGTTTGAACTTACCGCAACGATGCCTGGAACCCCAAGGGCCATCATACCTGGGGTCATTATAAAGGCACCCCCGCTACCAATAAAACCACTTAACATCCCCCCTAAAAATCCAAGTCCTGCGATAGAAAATGCTGCTTTCGGGGTGATATCTATGAATGTCATAACTTCTCCAATTAGATTTATCGTTTCGCCTGCCATTAATACGTCCCCCTTTCTAATGATCGCTGTCTAAGCGGAGTATACTTAAAACAGTAGATACTGCAGTCCCGTACAGAAATGCGATGCCAATTACGGTACCTAGAAGGCAGAAAGCAGGAATTACTGCTTTACTTAAGAAAAATTGATTCAACTGCTCAATATTAAAGAAAATAACCGAATAAGCACAAGCAGATAAACCTAAGAATAGAATTGTTTTTGATAAGGTTACTTTGGGTGCTCCGCTCATATGCCATCTCTCCTTTGTTTGTTTGTTAAAAAAGGTGCTATAAAAGAGATATCTTCCCTCCTTTGTTTGTGATATAATTCTCTATATTGAATAGCAACTATCATGCCAGCTTTAATTACCTAAAAATTCGGGTTTTTATAGTTTCGTAATAAAATAAGTGTATCAAATGCTACACTTCTCAGTTTCAAATCTCTGTAGATATCCCTTATTTAGGCTGATTTATTCTTCATGCTTCCATTTTTAGAGTCTTCTAGGGAATTATGGCATATGTATCTTTTCCTACAATAATCTGTAGTATATAATTCTATTGATCAATTATCATCCTCGCACTATATGGAGGTGATTTGATGAGCTATAAGGATTTACTATTGTCGTTCAAGAGAAAAAGTCTTACGAATCAGTTAGTTATAATTTTTGCAGTTATCATGCTTGTACCATTATTGGCCTTGATGTATGATATCTTTTTCGCTTCACAGACGGATCAAGTTATCTTTTTAGACAAAGAGCAGAGACTGGCAGCCCTAGTAAAAAGTACAAATCAAGAACTCTCGATAAAGCTAGATTCTTTAGGGCTTGAGCCAGAACATATCTCATCAACCCTTCTGCACAATGAGTTTACTCAGGTTGTAGAACCCTACATACCGTCAAACTCTGGTATTCGCTTCGGTTTATATGTTCCCCTGACAGATAAGATTACGGTCTTAGGGTTCCTGCATAACTATCGTAATCTCTCACCAGAAGAAGAAACTCTGAGAGAGAGAGAGATATTTGACAATACGAAATCCGGTCTTGTAGCCGCTGAGATGGGCAATGAACCACTCTTTCGAATTTCCGGTTCTTTAGATGACCAAGTAGTTGAGTACATTTCACCTGTTGTAATAAAAGGAAAAGTGGTAGCCGTTATGTGGGCGGGAGAAAGGCTTAACCCATTTTTTTATCAAAGTAGTTTCTATCGAAAATTGTTACGTTACTTCACCTTAGGCGTTCTGGCATTGGTTATGATTGCTACTTTAAGGACAATTAAGAATATCACCAGCGGAGTGGACAGATTAAAGCAGGGATTGCATCGCATGGAAAACGATATCCATCATTTGTTACCAGAAATGTCAGGAGAACTAGGTCAAGTATCCCGAGCAGTGAACCGGATGGCCGTAAGCCTAACCCAAAAGGAAAAGTTAGAAGATCAACTTAGGCAATCTGAACATCTTATTGCACTAGGTCGTTTAGTTACGGGGGTAGCGCACGAATTGCGTAACCCCATCGGCATTATCAAGACCTTAGTCGAACTTATGAAGCAGGAATACTCCCAAATGACTGGTATTGAAGAATTTACAAGAGCCATAGATGAGCAAGTGGAAAGACAGGATATGGTAATTCAAGAGCTATTAGATTTTGGACGTCCTACCAAAGTATCGATTAAAGAATGTTCAATCAATGATTTAATAATGGGAGTCCTTTCCTTTTCGGCTGCGATGTTACGAAAACAAAAGGTAAAGGTTCAATTGCAGCTGGATAATAAACTCCCCAAGATCCTTGCTGATACCGAAAAACTTAAACAGGTATTTGTAAATATTATTGTCAATGCTGCCGAAGCTATGCCTTCAGGCGGCCGTTTAGACATTACAACAAACCAAACGGATGAGATGATCATTATCAATATGTCTGATACTGGCGAAGGTATCTCAGAAGAAGAAATGCTGAAAATATTTGACCCCTTCTACACAACCAAAGAAGCTGGAACTGGTCTAGGACTATCAATCTCTTATCAAAGTATAAAGTTACATGGCGGAATGATCGAAGTGGATAGCCTCCCTAATAAAGGAGCGGCCTTTATTATTAAGCTACCTATTATTTCATAATTTTCCTATAGGAGTGATAATTATGATACCAAGAATTCTGGTAATTGATGATGAAGAAAGAATGTGCTGGGCCCTAGAGCGGGCGTTAAGTCATGAGGGATATCAAGTTGTTACAGCAACAAGAGGTTTACAAGGGATTGAAATGGCCCTAGAAACTGAACCCTCGACAGTGATATTGGATTTGAAAATACCTGATAGTGATGGCATTGAGGTACTAAGAAAACTAAAAAGTATTTACCCAAATATTCCTGTCATTATGATTACCGCCCACGGATCCATCGAAACTGCGATTGAAGCCATGAAAATTGGAGCAACAGATTATATTACCAAGCCCTTTAAACTTGATGAATTAAAGTTCCAAGTTAAACAGGCCTTACATTTGTCTAATTTAGAGAACGAGCTTAATTTTTTACGTCAAGAATTAGGCAAAAAATACGGTAAAATGATTGGACAAAGTGAGGCCATTAAAGAGGTTGCTCTCCTAATTCAGCAGGTTGCAAAAACAAATGCCACAGTTTTGATAACAGGTGAAAGTGGAACAGGTAAAGAAGTGGCTGCTGTTGAAATACATAAAGCCAGTAACCGTGCTTTCATGCCCTTTGTGGCGGTAAACTGTGCTGCACTTCCGGAACAATTATTGGAAAGCGAGCTATTTGGCCATGAAAAGGGGGCCTTCACCGGTGCTACCATTAAGAAGAAGGGCCGTTTTGAAATGGCTGATAAAGGCACTATTTTTTTAGATGAGATTGGAGATATGCCAATAAGTATGCAGGTGAAATTATTGCGAGTTCTGCAGGAAAGATGCTTTGAAAGAGTCGGCGGAACTCAAACCATCCAGGTAGATGTTCGGGTTATTGCCACCACTAATTCTGAGCTTTCCACAGCCATCTCTAACGGAACCTTTAGAGAGGACCTCTATTATCGCTTAAATGTCATGCATATTAAAATGCCTCCACTAAGATCACGAAAGGAAGATATTCCTCTGCTCGTAAATCATTTCCTAGGAAAATTTGATCCTTCTCATAGTAAAAAAATTTCTGCCGAAGCAATGAAAATTTTAACTCGCTACGACTGGCCCGGTAACATAAGAGAGCTTCAAAACGCAATTGAAAGACCCCTTATTGTTTGCCAGAGTAATGAGATTCAACCCGTACACTTGCCTAAGGAATTATTAGATATCGTTGAAGAGACTTCACCAATTATTAATCTTCCCGAGAGTGGCTTCTCCTTAGAAGAGTTGGAGAAACATCTTTTTATTAAGGCATTAGAAAAGCATAATTATAACCAGACCAAGGCTGCTAAATATCTTGGAATTTCTCGTCCAACCCTACTATATCGCATGAATAAACATGGCCTAAAATTATAGCTCAATTTGAGGATGTTAGTCTAAAGTCAAATACCCTTGTGTCAATCTTCTTCCAAAGTGATACTTGGGTATTTGACTTCAAACTAATCCCATACTGATGACGGAGTTTATGAATATCTCCCTCTGCTCTTGATGTCTGGGTCATTATCCACAATAAGAGATTATTACTAGGTTAATATTGTACCTATTGCGCTGAGATGCCCCATGGATTTATCCATGGGGCATCTCAACGCAATTCAAAATTATTCAAGTTATAAGTGTTACAAATTAAGTTTCTGAGATATATTCATCAATAAATTCTTGAGGAAGCTTCTTAACTAATAAGACTGGTATTGGGGACCTATTCAGCACATTATGCGCTAAACAACCGAAAATCAAGCCTTTTAGAGTTGTTAATCCTCTTGTACCCATAATTATTAACTGAAATCGTTTCTTCTCTGCATACTCAAGTAAAGCGTCTACCGAATCAGAAATACTCGGATTGCTATATATAACTTGGTGGCCAACATCCTCAGAGCGCTCTAGAAATAATTTATTTGTTTTCGTAAGTATCTTCTCATATAATTTATTAGCTACCGGGTCGGATTCATCGATGACGCGTTTCATCCACTCTGTGGTAGGGCTAACTGGCCAAGTATCTTTCCAATTATATTCTACCCCCGTTGAACCTTCATCACTTTCTTGTACTTGTACAACAGTTAGATGCATATTCGGCATGTTCTTAAGCAAATTAGCAGTGTAAACGGCCGCCGACAAAGCCTGTTGTGATCCATCTGAATAGAGAAGAACGTTAAACTTTGATTCTAACATGTCCAATACCCCCTCCCAAAATTACTTAACTTATATAGTCTTAGAACTGTGGTAACAGCCTATGCTGTATATTGCAATATTTTAACACTTTTTTATAAGATTATCACTACAATCCACTATTAAATTGTTCATAATCCAGTTTTATAATGAAGCGGAGTTCTTGTTCGTTGTACTATTACCTCCATTAAAATTGGTAACTGACTCAAGTAAAGTACATGCAGCAGATTTTTCTCCGTTATCATCACAATTAAGGGCGGCTCTTGCCTTCTCTAAGGCATTGGTGGAAGAAGCGAAGATCTCATTTTCTGACATGAAAATATTCTCCTCACCAACATCTGCGATAACGTTTGAATTGGTAAGCAATGAGTTAAGCTCTGACTTCACACCACATATGATAACTATTCCCCCAGCTTCTTTTACAGTCCTGATAAAAATCTTAATTGAACTCAGGGCCGTTAAATCCATAGAAGCAACATACTTCATCCTGAGGATGAACACTTTCGATTTATCCACTAAATCGTCAAGCTTACTTTGAAGATCCTCGGATGAGCCAAAGTAAAGATTTCCTTCCAATTGGATAATTAAAATATCTACTTTTGACTTAACCGATTTAATTTCCTTCTCAATAATTTGAGAGGTATTCACCTGGGATGGGATTAAAATTTTCATAGGAGCTTTATTAGTGTCTTTCAGATATAAAGCAATGGATAATGCAATTCCGGAATATATTGCAAGATCAAGGTGCGGCATTAAGATTGTAGCAAAACAGGTTGCCCACATAGCAATGGAATCAGACTTAAATTTACCTGCTTTTACAATATGCTTGATTTCTTTTTTATCAACCATGTTATAGGCAATGACTAGGATCACACCCGCTAGGGCAGGATTAGGAATAAATTTGGCAAATGGGGCGAAAAACAATAGGACAAGGGCAACAATCACACCTGACAACATTCCAGCGATTCTAGTAACTGCACCACTTTGATAATTGATGGCTGAACGCGTAAATGAACCAGAACCAGCAAAAGCTTGGAAGAATGAGCCACCTGCATTGGCAAGGCCCTGGGCAATAAATTCTTGATTAGCATCAATTTTTTGCCGTGAAGTAGTGGCAATTGATTTTGAGATTGCGATAGCTTCTACAAGTCCTATGATCGCTATAGCTAAAGCTCCTCCGAAAAGATTTTGCATGGCAACAAAATCGAATTGTATCATTTTAAAGGGAGGTAGAGAGGAAGGAATAAAACCCGTAAGTTTAACACCCTTCTGTTCCAGTGAAAAAGTGACAATGAGTAATATTGTAACAATAATTCCTATTAATGCACCAGGCAGACTCTTACTAATTTTTTTACAGACTATGATTATAGCCATAGTTATCAGACCTATTCCGAGTGCGTAATAATTAGTTTCACTTAAATGGGTAATTACATAATAAAACTTCTGCATTGTGGACATATGCGAAGAATCTTTAATTGATATACTCAAAAGTGTACTCAGCTGTCCAAGCCCAATTAAGACACCAGCACCAGCTGTAAAACCAATAACGACTGAGTGCGACACAAAGTTAATTACTTTACCGAGCTTTATGACTCCAAAAAGGATTTGCAAAACACCCACCATAAAAGTCATCAGAAAAAGCATTTCATAGGCATTATCTAGTCCCATATATTTACTCATGTTACCAGCAACGAGCAAAGCGATAGCATTAGTTGGACCAGCAATCGCGTGTTTCGAGCTTCCGAAGGCTGAGGCAATAATTGTGGATACGATTGCAGTATAGAGACCATAAACTGGGTTAACACCCGCAATCAGTGCATAAGCCATAGACTGTGGAATAACTACTACAGCCACTGTCAATGCCGCAATTAAGTCTTTACTAAAATACTCCTTTTTATAGTTCCCCAAAGTCCCAATTAAAGGAATATATTTAAATCTTGTTAAGTACAATTGAACCCCACCTTTCAGAATCAATGTTTGCTACAATATTTATCTATGGCTAACATTAACATTGAACATATATATTTTCATTACCGAATTTAATAGCTACGAATGAAAGACAACCATTAGAGAACAAAACACTCATTCACCCGATATTCATCTGAAAGAACAATAAAGTACAGAATGCATTGGATTAAATGAAAGAAATTCTTTTCACTAATTATCCCATAATTCTTTTGTACTTTCAGTCCTTAAATTATCTACCTCTCTAGCGGGACTATGAGACATTCCTCTCAAACTATTGTAATATAATCGGATGATCTGGCACCACCTCCAGCTGCTAACTGCTCATATTACTTAGTTACTACCCCTCTTGGACAGATAGAACATCAATTGATTCAGTCTTGTACGTAACATAATGCACAATCTATCCTAGTAGTATATAAATGTTATTTCTCTAAATTTAGAGTAGCACTGATGTTATTCCTAGTCAATATGGTAACCATTAAACAATCCTATCGTCGCACAATCAGTTTCTACAATAGTTGCCATTCTTCGTTCATTAACGCCACTATGAGAGAATCAATCCCTCGTAATTCAATAGTAAGTAATAGTACAATCACAGTTTTAAGTGCAAGACATAATTATATAAGTGCATACCCGAAAAATATCTTCAAGCCCATTAATAGGCATTCTCTTAATTTATTAGGTTCACGACCAAACACATTAGTGATCTGAACACATAAAAAAGACTCACAAGTAGGTTTCGATCGTAAACGGTAAATAGTGCGTCATAGAGTAAACAAAAACCGTCAAATGACGGTCCGTTGTGAATTATAGATTAGTCTGTTTTTTACATTCCTCCGGTAGCTTACCTGACCAAGGCAACAAATCTTCAAGAAAAGATAAGTTTGTATCATCTTCATGCTTTGGGATCTCACTCAGTAGATGTTTGAAGTACTGATACGGCTTAAGATTATTGGCCTTAGCAGTCTCAGCAATGCTGTAAGCGATGGCACTCGCTTTAGCACCATTGATCGTGTCAATTAAGTGCCAGTTATGTTTTCCAATGCAAAAGCCTCTTATCACCGATTCCGTAGCATTGTTATCAAGTGGTACATCCCCATGATCAAGAAATACTTTTAAATAGCGCTCTTGATTAAGGCAGTATAAAAGACCTTTGCCCGTTTCAGATTTTTCAGGGACTTCATTAACCTGTGATTTTGTCCATGCAAAGAAGGCCTCCACCTGAGGCTTCACGATGAGATGCCTTTGCCGTACGCGCTCCTCATTTGAGCACTCTGAAAGGTCATTGTCAAGTTTATAGATGGCAGCTATCTGCTTTAAAGCCTCATAGGCTAGGGTGCCTTTGGCTTTTTCTTCGCCTTGGGCTTTCACAACTTCTGCAAAGCGCCTTCGAGCATGACTCCAGCAACCTGCAACCGTCAGATTTTCACGTTCACTTTCCAGCGTGTGATAAACCTGATATCCGTCTGTCACGAGCACCCCAGAGTAATCCTTTAAGAACGTTCGGGGATGGTCTGCCTTTCTGGTTCGCTGGTATTCATACAAGATGATTGGTTGTTTATCGTACATTTTGCCTGTGCGATAGACCCACATATAACTTTTACTTCCTGCAGCTCTGCCATCTTTACTCACTTTCACGGGCGTTTCATCCGCTTGTAGAACAGGACTCTCAAGTAATTCCTGATGCATTCTGTCATAAAGTAAAGAAAGGTATCGCTCACTGCACTGGATCGTCCAGTTTGCCATGTTCTGCCTAGAAATGTTCACATCATGTCGCTTGAATTCTTGCTCCAATCGATAAAGCGGTAGTGCATTGATATACTTGCTGTTAAAGATCGCCGCCTGTAGCGACGGCGTCACGATGCTGTTTCTAAGAAGATCTTTATCGCGTTTCGCACGCACAATGGTCTGATTATCTGCGCCACAATAAACAGCGACGTGGTGTTCTTCCACTTCAAAAGTCGCTGGATGAAAAGCAAGTCTTTTATAAACTTCGTCTGGTAGCCTACGCCATTTGTCACCAAAGATCTCTTTTAGTTCAAGTTCACTCATTTCATGATGGAGGACCTTGATAGGTAAGTCTTTAAGATCTGCTTCGCGTTTTCCCTTTTGCTTTTTGCGCTTAGTCGGTTTTGAATAAACCTCGTCTAGCTCAGGCTCAGTGATCGATTCGTTAGCGTCAACAATGGCTTCAGCTTCGTTGAAGTAAAGCTCCATTTGACCATCTAAAACGATCTTCTCACTCGATCTGCCAAAACGTCGTTGATTGGCCAGGGCGACTTGTTCCAGTAACAAATCGATCTTTTTGTTAAGGACATTCATCTGCTCCTGCTGCATGTCACTGGTTTTCTTTAAGGATTCTGTGATTTCCTGAAGTGCCATGTACATGGTTACGATGGTTTCCTTACTATAGTCAGTTAGTTGTTTTTCGGTCAATTTTTTCTCCATGATTTCACTTTATCACACGGAAGATGCAGTGTACAGAAGGAATGAGCTTGCTTTTAAAATTGTGGAAAAGTTTAAAATTTAACATTTTTAAATCGTTTTATCCACAGGTATTTTGGCTAAATTGCGCGTTTTGGAGAAGATTGATGAACCTTTTTCTTGGGGTCAAGTGTGAGACCTTCTGTCAACCAACGAAATTGTTGTAAGGTAATGTTTCGAGCAGCTTCTTCAGTACGTGGCCACTGGAATTGTCCGTTCTCAAGACGTTTATAGAGCATTAGAAAACCGTCATTTTCCCATACCAGTCCCTTGATTCGATCGGTTCTTCTTCCGCAAAACAGAAAAAGTACATTTTGGAAGGGATTAAGCTGAAACTTCTGCTGAATAAGGGCGCTTAGCCCATCTATTCCACTTCTCAAATCGGTGTAACCACAGACGATATAGATTTGATCAAATCCAGAGGCACTATTAAACATTTCTAAGGCCCCTGAGCACATTTAAGATTAGCTCTTGCGATGTTTGATTTCCAAACTCGATGGTAATTTCACCGAGTTTGATAATAACTTCTGGTTGACCTGTTGAGTTAGCTTTAACATTTTTAACATGACTTAATTCGTTTGTTTTCGGTTGTGATAGCATTGGAACAAAAGAGACCTCACCATTTCTATCATCTTGATCAATGGATTCGACGATAGAGTGACGGATTTTCTTAAGCCAATAATAATAAGATGTTTCTTTTACGTTATTCTGCCGGCACCAATCTCTGATGCCTAATCCACTGGCATTGTGTTCTGAAATGATAGCAACCCACTTATCATAACGATACTGAGCAGTTAATGATTTCACTTTACTGTCCATACGCACAGCTCCTTGATTATAGTTTTTCTAGTACTTGAAAAACTGTTAGAAGTTCTCAAGTTTTTAGAGATTCATATATTCAAGGTTAACATGACAAGTAATTTTAAGACAGGTACTCATTATTTACCGTTTACTTTCGATCTCCCTTGCGAGTCTTTCATATTTCACTCTTTAAACATATAATTATCATATCTTGAATCATGGTCAGTAGTAGATTTTACAATCTAACTATTTTTCCACACTCTTAATTCCGATTTTAATATTAGCCGAGATTTTCTCCATAAACTCTTGAAAATTTGTGTTAGCAGTATTAGAATGAAGTACCTGACGATTCCTGATACACGACTTCTCAAGATCTTGCATGGCATTCTTTTCCTCTTCAGTTAATTCAATGCCAGCCATTTGCTTACCTTGGTATTCTTGTTTCTTTCTTTGTAGATCTTCTACTAATTTGCGAGCTTCAGGGTTATGAAAAAGTTCATACTCAGCCTGTTTAAATTCCTTGTATATTTCAGTCAATGCGATTGCTTTACCAAGTTCAATACTCTTTTGCATGAGTTCCTCGTTATCCATTACTATATTCCTCCTTTAAATTACTATAATATTCGTTCAAGTGTAATCCAACAAATATATCTTGTCCATTTATTACCCCTAAAATTTTAAAGGAGAATTTACATTTGAGTTAAACATCGTAAGCCTGCTATGTTTTTAATAAGCATGCTTACGATGTCCAAAGTCGGGGAAGGATACCAATTCCTATTTGTAGACATAGCTAGAATTGGCATCCATCCCCCATTGAATAAGTTTTTAGACTATTTCAGATTATTATAGACTATTTTGCTAAATATCTGAATGAAAACTCTTGTATTAGTCAACACCGAACATATCGATAACAGGCTTTTTGAAGACTGACCATTCATTTGTGTTAGGATCCCACTTCATGTTAACAAAGCAGTGCCAGTTCTCTTCGTCAAGGGTTGGCTTGTCTGTTCTGAAGTAGTATCCAGGCCAACGTGTTTCTTCACGGAAGGTTACAGCGCGCAGGTGAGATTCAGCTTGCCATAATCTGTGTTTGTTTTCCCAAGCTCTCAACAGTTCATAAAGATCTCTAGCAGCTAATTTTTGGGAGTCCTCTTTGAGGAACTCGAACAGTTCTGCTGCACGAGTCAAGGAAGCTGAGTTCATGTTGAAGAATACGTTAGCTCCACCAACATACTCGTCCATGAGTTTTTGTAAACGATACATGAATTGCTTAGGCATAATGTAATTGGGGTTAACTTCAGGATCTGTGCTGAAGCCACTGTGTGCTTCGAAGATTTCGAGCGGCTTGACGATCTCAGCTTTTACAGCTTCGATAACCGCAGGATCAGCTTCAGTCAGTGTGTTGTTCTCTAAGATATATTTGCAGGCAGATTTAGCTGCGATACGACCTTCAGCATGGGTTCCTGACGAGAACTTGTGAGGGCAAGCACCGGTGGCGTCTCCAGCAGCAAAGAGTGCAGGTACTGTGGTCATTTGAGCATAACCCCAGAAATAGTCTGTTCCACCGGAAAGGTCTTCTGGTCCACATACCCAGGCACCGGAAGAACCGGAGTGAGAACTGATGAAGTATGGCTCGGTAGCTGCGATTTCAGAAGATCTAACTTCAGGCTCAACGTTGGTAGCGGCCCAGAGTAAAGCTTGAGCAATCGTCATATCGAGGAAATCTTCCCATGCTTCATTCTCGAGCTCTTTCATCTTTTTCTTGAAGGCTTTAGCATCATCTTCATATTTTTTGGCTAAGTTAGCGATAGCTTCCTCAGTACGCATGTAGAGAGGTCCTTTGCCTTCTTTGATGTCAAGCAAGCCGAGGTGGTTACGGAGGTTAGCAGGAATTGGACGTTGTTTGCCGTATTTGCCCCAGTTATCCAGTTCACTTACACGGGTTTCCATGTAGTTTTCGCCCAATGCATTGGTGGCGCGAGATTTGAAGAGTAAGAACCAAGCTCCAACTGGACCGTAAGCATCTTTAAAACGAATCGGTACGAAACGAACTTCTTGACAGGTCATTTCTGCTCCGGCCTTCATGGTGAAGTACGCCGAAGAACCTGTGGAGAACGGAGGATACCAAGAACGGCCAGCGCCTTCTCCAGTGGATTTAGGTTTGAATACACCAACCGTACCACCCATAGCACAAAGAGTAGCTTTTGCTTTGAAGACATAGATTTTGTTCTCACGAACGCTAAATCCGACTGCTCCTACGCATTTACCATCCTTCAGGAGTGGCTCAGTGATGAAAACTCTCTCATAAATGTTCTCTTCACCTAAAGCATTCTTAGCTGCTTCAGCAACGATAACTTTATAGGATTCTCCACTGATCATTAATTGCCAGCGACCCTCGTGAACATATCCGCCATCTTCATCTTTCCATAAAGGAAGTCCCCATTTTTCAAACATGTGGACGGAGCTATCAACGTGACGCGCAATGTTAGCGACTAAGTCATCACGGGCAATCCCCATCATGTCAGTTTTTACGTATTTAACATAATCTTCTACGGTATTTTTGCCTTTGGCAAGTCCTACATATAGGTTAATAGCAGACAATCCCATTCCGACAGCACCGGAACGTGGCATTGATGCTTTATCAACTAAGGTTACTTTAAGTCCGTGTTTTTTGCCCCAGTAAGCAGCTTCGACAGCTGCGCCACAGGATCCCATTCCGCCTCCAATAATGAGAAGGTCGGTAGTTACTTCTACTGTTTCAAAGTTCATTGGCATTGATTTTAACCTCCCTATTTATTCCCTTATTTCAAGAGCTTACTTTTTATAGGTCCATACTGGCATATGCATTGAAGCAGGTTCGGTATACAGCTCGTGACTGTTAATGTCAGTGGTTACTTCATAACCAGCATCGGGAACTGCGGAACCTTCTTCGGTAGTACGAATTGGGAATTTAAAGCGTTTAGTCATGCCATTACGGAATTTAACAGTCCACATGATGCTGTCGGAACCACGGAGAGGAGTAACCGATGCTCCTAGTGGTACAAAGTCAGCATAGCCGCGAACGTCCATTGCTTGCTGAGGGCAAGCCTTAACACAGCATAGGCACTCCCAGCATTGGCTAGGATCAAGGTTTGTAGCCTTCATTACTTCTTTGTTTAACATCATCAGGTCATTTGGGCATGCATACATGCAAGCTGTTTTGTCTTGCCCTTTACATCCGTCACACTTTTCTGCAATTACAAAACTTGGCATTCGTTTTACCTCCATCATTCATATATTTTTTTGAAATTAAACAAGAGAGATATCTCTCTTGTTTAATTTTCAACCGAACTTAAGCTTACTTTGAAGCGTAGTATTTGAGCAGAATCTTTAAGACTTCTGGACGACTGAAGTTGCCTGGGGGAAGTTCGCCAGCTGCTAACATTGCTCTTAACTTAGTGCCGCTAATTTTCAGATGATCTTCTTTACCGTGCGGGCAGGTTTTTTCTGTAGTCATACCATCGCATTTTGTACAGAACATAGCTGCTGTCACTTTAATAGGCTGGCAGAGAAGCTCGCCTGGTTTGAATAAGTCAAATATTTCTTGTGCCTGATATGCGGAATAATAATCGCCTACACCTGCGTGATCACGACCCACTAGAATGTGGCTGCAACCAAAGTTTTGGCGGAAAATGGAGTGAAGAATAGCTTCGCTAGGTCCTGCATAACGCATTTCCATCGGATAAACTTTCATCACAGCATTTTTCTCATTGAAATAATTTTTCAAGAGAACTTCATAACATTCCAGACGTGTTTCAGCCGGAATATCGCCCTCTTTAAGTTTTCCTACGATTGGGTGAATGAACAGTCCATCACAGATTTCATTTCCCATCTTGCATAGGAATTCATGAGAACGGTGCAACGGATTCCGTGTTTGGAAAGCTGCAACAGTCGCCCAGCCCTTCTCATCAAAGATCGCTCTGGTTTGAGCAGGGGTAGCGTAGTAATCGCCGTATTTAGAAGCGTAGCCGAGTTGGCTAAAGGTTACCAACTCACCACCAACATTGATACTCCCTTGAGCCATAACTTTGACAACACCATCATGGGCAGCATCATCTGTAAAGAAAACAGCTTTGCATTCTTTGACTTTGTCATACTCATATTTATCACTAACCGTTAAGATACCGCAATAAGTATCGGTTTCATCATCCACTAAAGCTACTTCCATGCCTACCTTAAGAGTTTCAGCTTGTTCAGGAGTAACGGATAATGTAATCGGGAGAGGCCATGCTAAACCATTGGTCAAGTGTTTTGTTTCTACAACACTCTCATAATTAGCTTTGTCCATGAACCCTGTCAATGGGCTGAATGCACCCATCCCAATCATTAATAGGTCAGAAGTTTCTCTAGAAGTCATGCGAATCACAGGCAATGTTTTAGCTTTTGCTAAAGCATCTGCTCTTTGTGACTCAGGGAGTAATACCGGTGTTAACTTTCCACCATGCGGTGGTACTAGTTTTGACATCGTCTTATCCTCCTTCAATTAATTTAATAATGATTGCGAGTCTTCTACAGAAACTGGTGTTTATCCTGCTCACTACCAACAATAATTTGCTGGACGATACACTGCATAAACATTGTTTCTGGCATCCCCCCTTTCACTAAATCTTGACCCTTTTTTCACCATATCAGTTATCAGTTAGCTAACCCCAGATCTATAAGCCATAATTATTCCGATCACTTTTAGCATGAGGTTAGCTGAACATCTGATGCTTATTTACTACCTGTTAACTAGGCAGTATATGGTCGTATCTATATTACTTAATTGATTCACAAAGGAATTCGGACATTTCCATGACTTTTAATACATCGCCCTTTTCTAAGCCAGCACAGGCGTCATCGAGCATCGTGATGCAGTAAGGGCAAGCAGTGACTATAACATCGGCATTTTGCTTCACGGCATCATTGATTCGCAATTCGCCGAAGCGCTCGCCAAAGGGTACTTCTGCCCAAATCCGTCCGCCTCCACCTGAACAACAAAGGCTCTTATTCTTAGCTCGATCTAACTCGACAAATTCTACTCCAGGAACTGCTTGGAGAAGTTCTCTTGGGGCATCATAGACCAAATTGTGTCGTCCTAAGTAACAAGGATCATGGAAGGTGATTTTTTTAGCTTGTTCTCCCGGTAAAGAAAGTTTGCCGTCTTTCAAAAGATTACTCAGAAGTTCCGAATAATGCATAACTTCATACTCCCCGCCCAGTTCGGGGTAGTCCGTTTTGAAAGCATATAGACAATGAGGTGAAGTTGTAATGATTTTCTTGACGCCTTTTCCATTGAACAGCTTAATATTTGATTCGGCTAGTTTAGTGAAGAGATCCTCATCCCCGATTTTCCGGATGGTCTCACCACAGCAATTCTCTTCAGCCGTTAGAACTCCAAAACTTACTCCAGCTTGTTGCAAGAGTTTGACTACGCTCTTGGCAATCTTTTGACTGCGTGTGTCATAACACGAAGTACAGCAAACATAGAGCAGATATTCCATGTCTTCTGTATAGGCTGGGACATTCAAGCCTTCTAGCCAGTCCGCTCTCTTTTCTTGAGGTCCAGTCCATGGGTTACCATTAGCGTGAAGACTTCCTGCTACAGGGCGTAAATGTCCAGGCAAGATGCCAGCTCCAACTATGGTATTGCGCATGGAACGTACGTTTTTTATGATTTCAACGCTCCGTGGACAGTTTGACTGACACATGCCACAGGTAACACAGGCAAAAAGAACGTCTTCATCATCGAAACCTTCTAAACCAAGCTGGCCTTGACGTTGCATTTTACGAATGTTAAATGCTTCGCTAAGCTCGCCGGGAACCTGTCGGTAAGGACATAGATTGGTGCAGAGACCGCACTGCATACACCAGTTAAGCGTTTCGGCTCCTGAAGAAATAATATATTCTCTCATCTCCAGAGATATTTCTTTTATTTCATCCATAATGCTGCTCCTTTGCTATCTAATGGGGGACATACCCCCTACTCGGAGTTTAACCTTATCAACTGGGGACATTCCTCCCACCCGGAGTTTAAGGCTTATTTAGAGGTGTATCTATTGGGGACATTCCTCCAAACTAGAGTTTAATCTAATTAGGAGGTGTGTCCCCTTACCTTATTTCCTTAGATCTACTTAGAACCCTTTGTAGGGGTTGGGGCCCAGTTCATTCAGTTTCTCGGCAAAGTCATCTAACATAGCAGGTAACTTGTCGTAATCCGTTATGGAGACTTGATCCATTCGCACTCGAGCAGAGTCGAGATCCAGCCTGTTTAAGGTTTCCGACACTTTTGATAACCTGATTTCGGCTAACTCACTTCCTTTAATGAAGTGGCACTGATAATCATCGCCATGCTTGCAGCCTAGAAGGAAAATTCCATCAATTCCCTGTGACATCGAATCAGCAATCCAAACTAAGCTCAAGGAGCCTAAGCATCTTAGTGGGATAACGCGAACCCAAGCATTATATTTGAGCCGATTAATACCTGCCATATCCAAGGCTGGGTAAGCATCATTTTCACAAGCAAAGATAAGAATTCTTGGTTTTTCTTCATCCTCATCAGGTACTTCAATCGATTTGAGGACGTTACCAATCATAGGTACTGAGTAATTCTTAAAGGAGATAATCCGTTCTGGACAAGCGCCCATGCAGATTCCGCATCGCCGACAACGCGTAGGATTTGGCAACGGATTGAATTTCTCATCTTCGTTAATAGCACCGAAAGGACATTCTACTGTACAGCGTTTGCATTGGGTGCATCTTGACATTGCAAAATCCGGGAAAGACATATCCCCTACACGAGGGTGTACAGCCACACCTTGCGCGCTTGATTCCATACATTGAATAGCCTTTAACGCTGCTCCAGTAGCATCTTCAATCGTAGATAACTCATCCATCGGAGCTCGAACGCTACCTGCAGCATAAATCCCTGTCCGGCGGGTTTCATAAGGGAAGCAGATAAAATGGGAATCTGCATAACCGTATTTTAATGTAGGCATCTCTGGTCCTTGGCGATAGGCCAGATTAAGCAGATTCGACCTGAGAATAAATTCTGGCTTAGGACCATCATCCTCTTTACTGACTTCTTCTGTATCAGCCTTGGCGATATCCTCTCCAAAAGCTGTGGTAGGCACCATACCGTTTGCCAGAACAACCATGTCTACACCTTCGGTTGTGATCGTTTCTCCAGATAGAACATCCGTTGCTTCAATAAGCAGATTCTTTTCGCCATCTTCGGTGATACCATTGATATCTCCTCTGACGAAAATACCTCCATCTTTTTGCACTTGTTGATACAGACGTTCATACTGACCTGATGCTCGCATGTCCTTGTAGAAAATGAAGACATTTGCTTCCGGATTTTGTTCCTTTAGGTAAGTCGCTTGTTTCAAAGACTCCACACAGCATGTTGCAGAGCAGTAGGGCAAGTGTTCCTGATCGCGAGATCCAGCGCATTGGATAAAGGCAATACTCTGCACTTCTTTGCCGTCAGGGCGTACAATTTTACCCTTGGAAGCTAATTCTTCCATTTTTTGACTAGTGATTACGTTTTCATATTTACCGTAACCAAGATAGTCTAGCTTTGTAGGATCATAGGGCACGGCACCTGTAGCAAGAACCACCGAACCGACTCTTTCCTGAACAGTAGTACCATTTTGGTTAATGGAAGCATCGAACATGCCAGGTGCACCAGCGATTTCTAAGATTTCAGCACCAGTGTATACTGTAACATCAGGGTTGGCTTCAACTTGACTAACCAACTCTGCGATATCAACCGCTTCAGGTGTTGTAAAAGGCGCCTTCCGAGGAGCTTGTTTAAATAAGCCATTCATCCATCCACCAAGCACTGGGCTTTTCTCAACTAAAACAGCTTTGTACCCTGCTTTGGCAGCTTCTAACGCCGCTGTCATACCTGTCAAGCCTCCGCCTACTACTAGGAGGGTTTTGACCATATTTTCGCCTTGGTAAGGTACTGGCAGATCGATATGCTTCACCTTAGCAAGACCCATTCTTAGATAATCCTCTGCCATCATCTGGGTATCTTCATCGTTAGCAGGTTGGCTCCAGATGACCTGTTCTCTAAGGTTTACCCTCTCCATAATACATGAAGAGTCAAATTCAAAAACATCGTAATTGACACGTGGGGAGCAAGCAGCTATAAGAAGTGTATTAACACCCTCACTCTCAATGTCACTCTTGATTAGCGCAACCCCTTCCGGTCCACAGAGAAAAGGGTGTGTTTTACATACCGGAACCTTGCCCTCCTTGGTGGCAACCTTGGACAGGCTCTCAATTTTTAGAGATTCTCCGATACTACAGCCAGTACAGATATAAACACCTGTTTTTTTATCCATTGGGCTACCTCCTCACCGTAGATTGAATGGCTTTAAGCGCTGCAGAAGTAGAATCTTTAACCGATGAGGAAACATCCAACGGCTTCTTGACACATCCTGCGCCATAAATTCCAAGTTTGGAAAGAATAAATCCATCCTCATCAATGGCTATTGTCTCAGGTACATTCGAAGTAGCTGGTACCATTCCTGTCGCCAATACAACCATGTCAACGGTTTCCTTCATAATTTCGCCGGTCAACTGATTCTCTACTTGAACGATTAAATCTTTAGTTAGCGGATCCTCAGAGATCTCGCCAACTTTTCCTTTAATCATGGTAATATCATCTTGCACTTTGGTATAAAAATCTTCGTGTTTACCCATCGCCCTGACATCTATATAAAACATATAAACCTTAGAATCTGGATTCATTGCTTTGACGTAGGTGGCTTGCTTGAGTGAAGCCATACAGCAAACTCCAGAACAATAGGGCAGATGATTTTCATCACGGGAACCAGCGCACTGGACAAAAGCAACAGTTTTAACCTCTTTACCGTCCGACGGGCGGACAATTTTGCCAGCCGTAGGGCCATTAGAGGCTGCTAATCTCTCCATAATTACATTGGTAATAACATTTTGATGCTGTCCATAACCATAGTAGTCAACTTTCTTGGCATCATAAGGCTCCCAGCCTGTAGCATAGACAATTGCACCAACATTCAAATTAAAACTTTTAGCTGCCATGTCTAACTCAATGGCATCATATTGGCAGGCGGTTACACACTTTGCGCATTCCGCTCCCAGACAAGCCTTTTCATCAATTACATACTTCATAGGAAAAGCAAACTCATGTGCTTTATAAATTGCCTTCGTTTTATCCAATCCGTAATTAAACTCATTCGATCTCTCAACTGGACATACTTCCGAGCACTTCCCGCAAGCCGTACAACTCTGTTTTACATAACGGGGATTTGATTTAACAGTTACTGTATAATCCCCTTCTACACCGTCAATCTTTTCAATTTCAGCCAAAGTGAAGAATTTGATCCGGGGATTTTGCTTAATCCGTTTAAAGTTAATCTCCAACCCGCAGTTCGGGGGGCACAACTTAGGAAAATACTGGTTCATCTGGGTTACTCTTCCACCTAGATAGGATTTCTGTTCGACCAGATAGACCTCGCTTCCTGCTTCGGAAGCTTCAATAGCGGCTGTAAGTCCGCTTACTCCCCCTCCGACCACTAAAATACTCTTATGCGCCATCCTTCTACCTCCCTTATATGTCAATAAACTCTCGGCGTTCACCGAGGCAGTTGGAACAAGGATTACCTTGTTCTAACCTTATAGCATTCCTTCTACTTTTATGATAGAAGGATAATTGCTTTCGTAGTATTGTTAAGGAAATGGACTGATAAGCGAATATGATTTCTTTCACATATTCAATCAAAAAAATAAGTAACTATAGAATGTATCGAATTAAGACTAGTTTTATATGTTTTACGAAACGTAACTATTTGCACAAAGTATTCCGACAATCTTCTTAAAATTAGATTAGCACTGATGGCATATTAAGTCAATATGCCATCATTAGCATATCCTATGGCCAATTCCATCAAAAGTCCGTCCCGTATCTCTTGAAAACTGCTGAATTCAAGCTTGTCCCTTTGATCATGTCCTTGTTACTATAGCGGGATTTAGTTTGGAATTGTGTATAACCTATGGTTAGCCTATATCTCCACCTAAACTCCCTCAATATGGGTAAGACAACATTTATTACAAAGTCCAATAGTACAAATGAATTTAATGGTGTTCTTCAAAATGTCCGCTATCTGACCATAGTAATTCTGAATAGAGTATGCAAATTCAGCTAAAGGCATTTCAAAGAGTAAAGACCGACACTTTCAACATGGTTCGTCTCAATGTTAAGTTTTTCTCTTTGCAAATACATTTTATACAATACTTGAGTTCCACTGTCTTCTTCCCCTAGTTCCGCTAATTGTTCGTACATTGACTTAGCCAGTTCCAAACCCGGGGTGATCAAACCCATTTTTCGAGCAGATTCCAGAGCAATCGTCATATCCTTAATAAAATGTTTAACATAGAAACCCGGCGCGAAATTGTTCGCTAGCATTCGTGGAGCCAGATTAGTTAATGAAAAACTCCCAGCAGCTCCCGATTCAATACTTTTCAAAACTATTTCGGGATCTAAACCAGACTTTTGAGCATAGGCCATCGCTTCACAAACCCCAACCATATTGGAAGCAATTGCAATCTGATTACACATTTTGGTATGTTGACCAGATCCAGCTTTTCCTTGCAGAATAATATTTTTGCCCACAATTTTGAAAATAGGTACTATAGCATTATAGACTTCTTCATCCCCACCCACCATAATCGCTAAACGTGCTTCTTTGGCACCAATGTCTCCACCAGATACAGGAGCATCTAAAGCGTACATTCCCTTGGCTTTAGCCTCTTCATAAATTTTATTAGCTAACTCAGGATCTGAAGTGGTCATATCCACTAAATAAGTTCCACTTTTGGCATGATTAATTATGCCGTCAACTCCCAGATATACTTCTTCAACATCTTTAGGATAACCTACCATAGAGATGATCACGTTACTCTGGGCCGCCAAATCGGCAACGGTATCTTGCCATATAGCTCCCTTCTGGATTAATTCTTCTGCACTTGCTTTTGTGCGGTTATAAACAACTACTTGATAACCAGCCTTTAAGAGATGACCAACCATACTTTTACCCATAACCCCTGTACCAATAAAACCAATAACCGTATTTCCTAACGCTAACGTCATATGTTCTCCCCCCGTTTGATTCCTATTTCCTAATTATAGCCAATTTCAAGACCATAATCACCCATGAATAAAGGATAGGCAGAATTTAATCCTACCTATCCTTTAATTTCCACGACACAATTTATAGATCAGCTTTCCAGAGACCATGTATATTGCAATATTCTCTAACCTCTACGACATCGTCAGATTTAGCGAGCTTAAAAATAGCTTCAGGCGCCTGGTTGGGTGCGAGTTCTGCTCTAAGTACCTGATCCTTAGTTAGGACTTCGATAAAGCGAATAAAATGTTTCTCTTCCATTGGATGTGCTACACTGCCGACCTTAACTTTAATTCCTTCGCTGACTATCTCAATAACAGGAACATGTTTTTCTAGACTAGCATCTTTAGTCCCTGCTTCAAGTTTATCCATCGGTTTATTACAGCAGACCAAAGCAGTCGCACCCGTATGAACAACTTCAACAACATTGCCACAAATACTACAAACATAAAGCTCTCTAAGGTTTGTCATTAACCATGCCTCCATTTTCAAATTATTTTACCTAATCTAGTATTCTCCAGAAATACTAATTCTCCTCCTTGTAAATATTCTTTTTTTGTAATTAAAGCTATAAATAACAAATCATTGAATGTATCATATTCCTGAACTGGAATATGATACATAGGGTAATTTTACTATAAAACTATTGATTTGCCAGAACAATTAACAGAATATTAAAATTAAACGCTATACTATGACCAATATTTTTACTATAATACTATAAAAAGGGTTCAATTTTGACGCAGGCTAACTAAACGTTACTCGCACTAATTAATAAGGAGGGCAAGTAAATGGACAAAGCCGCGACCACCGAAACACATGTTCCCTGGACAACGCACTATGATCCTGAGGTACCCATCACACTCCAGTATCCTGAAGTCACTCTGGATGAATTATTCCGCCGGAGTGTTGAGAAACATCCCAAGGCAAGCGCCTTAATTTTTTTCGGGAAGGTGATTCGTTACGAGCAATTAGGACGCTATGTCAACCACTTAGCTTCTGCACTGAAGGAAATTGGAATTCAGCAAGGAGACCGGATTGCCCTTTTGTTGCCAAACTGTCCTCAATATGTCATCAGTTATTATGCCATCTTAAGTATTGGGGCCGTGGTCGTTCCGGTCAATCCTCTGAGCACTGAACCAGAACTCCTACATATTTTTCGAGATGGAAAGATCAGTTCTGCAATTTGTCTCGATCTCTTGGCTGGTAGGTTGGAAAACGTCCGAGAAACCTGCCATAACTCGGGCGAACATCATCTTCTCGAACATACTTTTTACACCTCTCTTAATGAATTCATGCCTTATCCCATTAAGTCCCTTTACCCATTTACGCGCAAGTTATCGCCTGAAGCTAAATCCCGCTTACCACGCTGCAATTGGTTAAAAACCTTACTGGAAAGCGAACCAAAACCTTATGTAACAAGGGAATTTGACCTTCTCCGAGATGAAGCCTTACTTATCTATACTGGAGGAACAACTGGCAAACCTAAAGGGGTCATGCTTTCTCACTCTGCCCTAGTCGCCAATGCTACCCAAGGAGCCGCTTGGGTACAAATGAGCGAAAATGATCGTTTGCTTGCCGTCCTCCCAATCTTTCATGGCTTCGGCATGTCAGTCTGTATGAATGCACCCTTGATTTCTGGTGCTTCCTGCGTTCTTATTCCACGCTTCAATATAGATGACATTCTCAAAGGAATACACCGCTATCAAGCGACACTCTTCGCAGGAGTGCCCACGATGTATATTGGCATTATTAACCACCCACGTTTGTCACGCTTTAATCTTTCTTCTCTGCGCGGTTGTTTTGTTGGCGCGGCTCCATTAGCTCCAGAAGTTAAGCGACAGTTTGAAGAACTAACCGACAGTAAACTCATGGAAGGTTATGGCCTTACAGAAGCGGTTACTGCGCTCTGTGCAAATCCCTATCGGGGCATCAACAAAACCGGTAGTATTGGTATGCCTTTTTCGGATGTCAGGATGGCGATTAGAGATATTGAAACCGGAGAGATCGACCTTCCACCCCAAGAATTTGGAGAAATTGTTCTTACGGGCCCCGAAATTATGCTTGGGTACTACAACCGTCCCGAAGAAACAGCTTATGCCATAAGAAATGGTTGGCTCTACACCGGAGATCTGGGCTACATGGACAAAGACGGTTATTTCTATATTGTAGACCGTAAAAAGGATATGATTATTACCGGGGGATTCAATGTATATCCGCGTGAAGTCGAAGATATCCTCTATCAGCACCCGGCTGTAAAAGAGGCCTGCGTTATTGGAATACCAGATGGTTACAAGGGGGAAAGAGTTAAGGCGTTTATCACCTTAAGAGAAGCAGAAACAGTCGAAGAACAAGCCATAATTACCTTTTGTCGGGAGTATCTCCTACCCTATAAAGTACCCCAACAAGTTGAGATTCGCGCCGAACTTCCCATGACAGCTATTGGTAAAATCTTAAAACGCTCCCTGCGTGAGGAAGACCAAACCAGTTCAGCCAGTCCACCTCACACCGATACTCCGCAACAGTCCGAATACGTTCCTGGACAATCCCTAAAAGGCTAACGAGAGGAGTCCCTTAATGTCTGCAATCAATACGAATTCTGATACCAACGATTTACTTGAACTACTCCTGGAAGAATCTACGCTTAAAGGTGCTGGTCGTTTCCAACGTTATCCTCATCGAAAATTCTTCGGTTATTTTTGCTCCTATTTTCCAGAAGAACTTATCCTAGCGGCTGGTCTAGACCCCCTGCGCCTGTTTCCTGATTCCGAAAACTCAACTCCTGCTGAACTCCCAGCTTATAGCTGTTCTTTGGCAAGAGGAACACTCGATATGGAAATCCGAGAGAAATGGCAAGACCTTGTCGGAATCGGGTTTACCCATACCTGTGACACAATGCAATGCCTAAGTGGAATCTGGGCCGCTAGCAGTCGAAGCAAGACTGTCGATCTTGTCCCACCAGTCATGTTAACGGCTCAAGGCGCCGCTCGATACTATCTTGCTGAATTGAATACACTCTTAAAAGAACTAACGAACATAACTCAGCAAGAGATCAATCAACAAGCCATTCAGGACGCCTTGAGGTTATGTACTCAGACTCGTAAATTAGTGACTGAACTTGATGAACTTAGGCCCGGCCTCCCTTCCCCCCTAGTATTTTCCATACTCAGAGCAGGACAGCTTATGCCGCGTTCAGATTACGTTAAAGCCCTTGAGCAATGCCTCCCAACATTAAAAGAAATGGCTTCAGTACCTCACCAGCGGGCGAAAGTCCTGATTAGCAGCGCGGTGTTAGAAAATGATAGCCTTTTCACAATGATTGAAGATTTGGGAGGGAGAGTCGTTGCGGATGATACCTGTACAGGTTATCGCCATTATTCTGGCCTCACCCTAACCGAATCCGATAACCCTCTTGCCGATATAGTAAAGCGTTACTCTGAAATGCCCCCCTGTCCGTGTAAGCACCGCAGTCTAAATGAACGAATCGCCTATCTAACTGAACTTGCTAAGCAACGGCAAGCCCAAGGTGCGATTATCATTATTCGAAAATACTGCGACCCCCATGCTTGGGATGCCGTAACTTTAGCCGAGAATTTCCGTAATAGCGGAATTCGCACTCTAACGCTGGAACTAGAAGGGGCTAATGTGGGGGGACAGGAAAGAACAAGGCTCCAGGCCTTTTTAGAAAGCATAATTGAAGACCCTGGATTGTGAAAGGAGGGGTGATTATGGTGAAACAACGAAATTATCGTCCAATGGTTAGCACTAAAGCTCTGCAAAAAACCATGGGACGTTACTATGCCTTAACTAATTACCATCGCTACTGGGGCAAACCCTTGCATCGCCCCTTAGCGTGGGTCACTAGTGGTGCCCCTGTCGAACTCTTACGCGCTTTTAAAATTCACTCAGCTTACCCAGAGCAATATGCAGCTATTTACAGTGCTCGCCAAGCAACCGTGAGTTTATGTGAAGTAGCTGAAACAGCGGGTTATTCCCAAGACCTCTGCTCTTACGCCCGTTCAAATATTGGAGGAGTTCTTAGACCAGATCTCGCACCTTTGGGAGGGATGCCTAAGCCCGACCTCTTGGTGGCCTGTAATAACATCTGTGGAACCGTACTTAAGTGGTATGAAGTTTTAGCACGGCATTTTAATGTTCCATTACTAGTTCTTGATACTCCGTATCTGACGGGAGAATTGACACCACAGGCTAAAGACTATGTCTTGGAGCAACTAAACTCTATGGCTGCAGAACTGGAAAAAATTACGGGTCGAAAATTAAATCAGAAAAGCCTTGCCAAGCAGATGCGCCTGAGTGCCGAAATCACCTCACTCTGGAAAGAAACCCGACAGTACTGCCAAGCCAGTCCCTCTCCTCTTAATGCGCCCGATCTCTTTATCCACATGGCACCGATCGTTGTGCTGAGAGGATCACAAGCAGGAATTGACTATTACCGCAAGCTGAAAGCAGAAGTTAATGAACGAGTCAACCTCTCCCAGGGCGCTATCAACGATGAACGCATTCGCTTAGTCTGGGACAACATCGCAATTTGGCCTCAATTATTTACCTTTTACAAACTATTTGCTGAAAAAGGGGCATGTTTCGTTACTGACACCTACAGTGGGGGATGGGCGACCGACCACGCTCCGGGTACTCCCATGGAAAGCTTAGCGGCAACCTACACTGAGGTTTTTCTTAATCGTTCCCCCGAGTTCAGAGCCAATCAATTGATTTGTTTGATCAGGGACTACAAGGCCAATGGTTTCGTCATGCATTCCAATCGTTCCTGTAAACCCTATTCATTGGTTCAAGAAGTGATCCGTAGAAAAGTGATGCGTGAAACTGGGGTTCCCGGGCTAATGATCGAAGCAGACATGGCCGACCCAAGAGCATATGCTGAAGAGCCCGTCCGCAATCGGGTTCAGGCTTTCCTGGAAACCTTTGAATAAGGGGGGAATATTATGCAGCAGTATTTTGTAGGCGTAGATATTGGCTCGTTAACCGTTAAAGTAGTCCTCCTTAATAGTCATCAGGAAATTATCGGACAGGCCAAAACCAGAGCAGGCTATAGTGGGCGAGACGTAGCCACCCGTCTCAAAGAACAACTTCTTAACGAATCCGGTTTGAATGAACAATCAGTCAGGGCCACAGTCGCAACGGGTTATGGACGGGTTACCTTTCCCGCGGATCGTGACGTATCGGAAATTACTTGTCAAGCTAAAGGGATCCACCATCTATTTCCTAGTGCTCGCACCATTATAGACATAGGCGGACAAGATAGCAAAGTCATAAAATTACTCTCCAATGGTAAAGTTGCTGACTTTGCCATGAATGATAAATGTGCAGCTGGCACTGGTCGATTTTTAGAAGTAATGGCCTCAGCCCTCGAAGTAGAATGGCAGGATATTGGAGAGATAGTCTCTTCCTCAAAAAACCCAACCAAAATCTCCTCCTTTTGCACGGTCTTTGCCGAATCCGAAGTCATTTCCCAGGTTTCTGCAGGAGCACCTAAATCGGACATTCTAGCCGGTGTCTGCGATTCTGTAGCCAGCCGAGTTGCTTCAATGACTCGACGAACCGGATTGGAGCCCGATATTGTGTTCACTGGAGGAGTAGCCCATAACCAAGGAGTCGTACACGCCCTGGCTATGCAGCTAGGTTATCCCCTGCTTGTATCCCAGGAACCGGTCATTACTGCCGCTTTGGGTGCAGCATTACTTGCTCAGGAGCTCCATAAAGTTAAATAATAAAGTGTAATAAAGTCAACTCAAATAATCGAGGTTTACATTCAGTGTTGCCGCTTAGCGGCATAGGAGTCTGACTATTCAGGCAAAGCCGGAGTTCATTGAACTTCGGCTTCGCTTGTTATCTATTCAGCTTTAATGGCTATGTTCCCTTTCTTAAGGACAAAACGGACATCTTTTTTGAGGATTGATCCGCTCACTATAAGAGCGGTGAAAACAACCGTGCACTTGATTCTTTAATACGGTCGGACAACGGACGCAATTTGTACTCTTCCAACACAAGTTCTTTGCTATCGGCAAGGTCCTGATGAAAGTCTTGTTCTAGACGATGGGCAAAAGCGGTTTCGTAAATGAAGGCACTAATTTCAAAATTCAAACTAAAACTTCGGATATCAAAATTAGTCGAACCTACCACTCCGATTTCGCTATCGAGAATTAGTACTTTGGCATGGAGAATCCCCTTAGTATAACGATAAATTCTCACGCCTGATTCTAATAATTCTTCAATATAGGAATGCGACGCCCAATAGGTGAGCTTGTGATCCGAGACTCCTTGGAGGATAATTCTGACGTCTAAACCACTGAGGGCAGCGGTTTTAAGCGCCATAACTGACCCTTCATCCGGAATAAAATAAGGAGTTTCGATATAAATTGTCCTTTCCGCACTCGTCAAGGCCACAAAGAAGATTTGTAACATAGATCCCCAATCCGAATCGGGACCAGTAGCCGCGATTTGCGTGAGTTGACTTCCCAACTGCAATGGTTGCGGATAGTACAGCGGGCCATTAATATCCTCATGAGTCACTACATTCCAATCATTCAAAAAAACCGTTTGCAGAAAATTAACCGAATCTCCTTCCAGCTTAAGGAAAGTATCTCGCCAAAATCCGATTTTCTTATTGCGTGATAAATATTCATCCCCGACATTTAATCCTCCGAGAAAGCCTATCCGACCATCGACCACAACGATTTTACGATGATTGCGCAGGTTAAGCCTTTTTGATAAGAACGGAAAGCGGACAGGATAGAACCCCGCAGTCTCAACCCCTGCTTTCCTCAATTCTCCAAACCGTTTCTCTAAGGACCGATTTCCCAACCCATCCACTAGGACACGTACCTTGACTCCTTCAGACGCTTTACGCATCAGCAGGTTAAGGATATCCCTACCAATCGCATCATTATGAAAAATATAATATTCTAAATGAATGTGATACTTAGCTTCTTCTATTGCCGAAAATAGTGCCCTAAATGTCTTCTTGCCATTGGTGAGCACCTCGGAACGATTATTGAGGGTCAAGGGCGCATCGGCATCATTAAGCAAGAGTCTGGCCAACTTCTTGTTCATGGGGCTGTCTCCCACTTGGTCGACATCTTCAGCGCTCGGTCTGACTTGCCTGTCCATCAGAAGTTCCTCAGTTTGTTCCTGTCTCACTTGCTTGTGGCGTGACAGTCGCCGTTTCCGTACAACACGACCAAACAGGACATAAAGTAAAGCGCCTAAAACCGGTAAGGCTCCCAGAATCAAAAGCCAGATGATTGTTTTCGTCGGGTCCCTATTTTCTAAGAAAATTACGGAGCCTAAGAAGACGAGCTGAATCAGGATAATTATAAAGATGATCGTAAAGAAAATTGAAATGAGTATAGCCTCCTCTAAAAAACATCCTTTACAATTCTATGCAAATCCCTCGCGGAACGACATCGATAGACTTTCGAGCAATACTTTTGATAGTCTTTCATGACATTATCCGGCTCAGACCACGCCTGTCCTTCTAGTGGATTTAACCAAATCACTTTACGTACTTTTCCTGAGATCTGGGCAATGTACTCCGTTTGAGCAGAACGATAGTTGTTTTTTCCATCTCCCAGAATGATGACAATTGCTTGAGATGACACTTCTCTAAGTTTGTGTTCAGCGAGTTCCTTAAACACCTCTCCATAATCCGAAAACCCTGAACTTACCTTATGACCCCAGCTTCTTATCTCTTGTTTTACTCCGCTGAGATCATCATCCCAAACAAAATCAGTAACATTCCAGACTGAATCGATAAAAAAGAATACCCGTATCTTACGAAAACGAGCTCTCAGAGAGGTCACAAGGTAAATCAAAAATTCCACAAAGGAGGCCATAGAATTCGAGACATCGCAAAGCACCACCAATTCAGGGGCCCGGGGGATTTTGTGTCGGTAGCACAAATGGAAAAGTAAACCATCCCGCTGAACGCTTTGCTGAATGATTCTGGCGATATCTAGCGTCCCTTTGTGATAAGATTTCCACCGATAGCCTGGTCTGATGGCTAAATTTCGAGCCCATTTTCGAATACTTGACTTCACAAGTTCCTTCTCTTCTTCAGATAACGAACTTAACGGCTTAAATAACCAGTGCTGCCGGACAAGGGGTTCCCAACTGTTATCAAGCGTAACTTGGAGCATTAATAAACGCTGCCGAATTTCACGTAGGATAGTGGCCCGATTGTTCTGGTGGGAATACCAATCTGCCTCACAAAGGGTACCCCGCTGATAAGCTAAATCAAAGGAATTGATCCAAGTGTAATAGTCAATTTCAGCCAATACTGCTTTAACACCCTCTTCAAATTCTAACCCACCAGCTAACTCTTCAATGCGCGAAAATGAAATCAGATTAGAGATGTGTGAAAGGTCCAGTATATTTCCTTGGGCAGTAAGACTAATTCCCCCAGACCCCCGTCCGACTCCTTGTCCTCCTATTCCCTGACGATCTTGAGTTTCTTCCCTCTCTTTTTTAAGGGGTTCATCCGGCGAATATTCTCCTTCGCAGGATTCTGTATTTTCTATTACAATTCTCCAGACCGTTTCAAAGATGGCAACATCTTGAGGACGATGAATAAGCAGTGCTTTAAAAATCTGTTTACGAGGTAGGTCTGGATATCGAACTAGGCAAGTCTGGGCGTCAAGAATGTCTTGTGAGGAAATAGCTATAGAAACCTCCCTCAGAGCGTGAACTAATCTAAGCAAAACCCAGCCATCCATAGTTTCTATCCCCTTACTCTAGGTTCGAGGCACGAGGTACGTAATTCGAGTGCAACAATCCCATTCTGTCAGTTCAATTACCCTAATTACCATGGTGCCGGGATGCCTCAGTCTCCCACTTTTTGAGACGTTCTTCCAATTTGGCAATGTCTTTGGGATATTTAAGCAATACACTAAGCGTCCCCATTAGGGTTCCATAGTTCAATTCCTCTTGTTGAAGTGCCTTTAAGGCTCGAGCAAAATCGATGGATTCTGAAACACTGGGAAGCTTTTGTAAGGGTAACTTCCTTACCTTGGCAACAAACTCACAAACATCATTAAGTAATTGATCTGACAAGTCAGGCGCATGGGAGCTGAGAATTGAAATCTCTCGTTCTATGCTTGGATAAGTCAGATAGATATGTATACAACGTCGTCTTAAGGCATCACTAAAGTCTCGAGAGTTATTACTGGTTAAGATGACTATCGGCTTGGTATTAGATGTGATTGTTCCCAGCTCAGGAATCGAAACCTGTCTTTCTGCCAGGAGTTCTAAGAGAAAACTCTCGAACTCCTCATCACTTTTATCAAGTTCGTCAATCAATAATAATACGGGTTCTGGAGACAGGATGGCCTCCAGAAGCGGACGCGAGAGTAAAAACTCTTCGGAAAATAGATCGACCTTTATGTCATTCCAATTTTCAGTCTTGGCAAGCTGTAAGCGTAAGAGCTGTTTTGCATAATTCCAATCATACAATGCCTTACTTATATCGAGCCCTTCATAACATTGTAAGCGAATCAATTTTCGTTTCTTCACACGTGCTAATGCCAAAGCTAGCTGTGTCTTTCCGACACCGGCAGGTCCTTCAATAAGACAAGGTTTTTCTAAAGCTAACGCAAGAAATAATGTGGTCGCTGCATCTTGATCTATTAAATAGCCTTCTTCTTCAAGCTCTTGAGCTAAATCCAAGGGAGATGTCTGCATAATCTCAACTTTCCTCCACATCTTGAAATAAGGTCTCCTAACAATTTCCCTATCATTCCTTAAGGTCCATCTTGCACTTTATCTTCGATCAGCGAACGAACCAAGTTAAAAGAAGAAAATTCACCAAGGCTAAAATAGGAGATAATCGGAGTTCGAGGAAACATCTCCTTGACAATTGCTTTGATCACAAATCCCTTTTGATGAAGGTTCAGGATTTGATCCTGCAATTCTTCAAGGTACCCTAGTTTTTGCTCAACTAAACGATACCCGTGTTCAATCTCCCCTCCATGAGCACAATAAACTGTGTCAAAACTCTCCTTCAACAGCGTGCGTAGGGATTGCATGAGGAGGGGTATATTTTCATTGCGCCGTACAACCCGTGTCTTATGATGGAGAAAAAGATCTCCGCTAAACAACCTGCCCTTCTCTCTGTCCAAAAAAACCACATGGTCTGAAGTATGTCCAGGAGTATGGATCACTTCAAATCGAGAATGCTCATTTTCGATAAACTCCGGCAAAGGCTCTGCTTCGAAGCCCAATCTATGCCCCCAAAAAGCTAAACGATAGATGGGTATATCTCCTTTATTACGGCAAATACCTATTGATTCAGGATGTATATAAGCAGGAACTTGGAGTTTTTTAACCAAATATGCCGTATTGCCAGTATGATCTTCGTGAAAATGAGTATGCACTATTTTATTAGGTCGGTTGTGCAGACAAAAATTCACAATTCCCCTTCTAATCCTTTGAGGACCGCTATCGATGAGCATGCCGTCCACCATATAAGCATATACGTTAAGCGTAGTTCCTAACATGCCTATAATACTGTTAAATACCCTTACTTCATGAGACCTATCCGTCCTCAGGTGACAGACAGTCTGATGCATAGTCATACAAGAAAACCCCATTTCTTTGGATTTTCCTCAGTTAAATCTAATTATACTACCATTGAATGAAAGTTCAACCGTGAGATTATCCGACCAAAGTGACTCACCAAGTTGTTTCTTTATCTTTTCTTGAGCACCCCTTTTTTGGGATCAACAATTTTCCCTTGGAGCATCTCCTTAGGATTAATTTTAATTTCAAAGGTGCTTTCTAGTCTTTTCAAATAGGATACTTCTTTAAGGTTGACAATGGAAATTGCAATCCCGCTTTTACCCGCCCTACCAGTTCTCCCAACTCGATGAAGATAAAGTTGAGGATCCTCAGGCAGATCAAGGTTAAAGATATGCGTAATCCCTTTGATATCTAATCCTCTTGCAGCTAGATCTGAAGCTACTAGTAAACTGCTTTTACCGCTTCTAAAATCATCCATAGCTTTTTTTCGCTCAGCTTTATTAGCTCCACCGTATATCCCCTCAGCTTCCAAACCATGAAATTTAAGGTTTTCTACCATCTTTTCAATTTCTTCGCTTTTGTTAATGAAAATCAAGGCCCGGGTAGGAATAATGCTCCGAATTAGCTTCCTCAGAATTTCGATTTTATCTCTCTGTTCCCCTAAAAAGTACATATGTTCAACAGTGGGCGCAATCATAATTTTATCTGTAACACGAATGATCTCGGGAGTCTTTAATAATTCAGAAGCCCGTTGATAAGTCGTTGGAGGTAAGGTCGCAGAAAATAATAAAAGTTGGGTTCGACTTAAGGTTGTCTTAATCACCGACTTAACAATCGAGGAATTATTTTCATCCAGTAAGCGATCAGCCTCATCAAGTACTATCGTCTTCACGGTTTGAGCAACAATCTTTTTCTTTTGAATTAACTCCAGGATTCTGCCACTGGAACCCACAATAATGTGTTGTTTCTGTTTAAGCTTTTCGATTTGTCGCGCAATATTAACGTTTCCGATGATAGCCGTGGACGTGACGGCTAGACCAGAGTTTTTGGCTAAAGTTTCTATTTCACGCTGAATTTGAATAGCTAACTCATGAGTCGGCGTGAGAATCATCGCTTGAGTTTCTTTTTTTAGAGTATCGATTTTCTGAAAAATCGGCAGGAGAAAGGCCAAGGTTTTACCGGTTCCTGTTTCTGATTGACCTAATACGTCTCTAGAAGCCAAAATGAAAGGTATCGTTTGTTCTTGGATCGCAGTCGGTTCAACAATTTCTTGTAGTTTAAGGGCCTTAACCAAAGATTCGTCCAGCCCAAGCTGATTGAAGGTTGTATTCATTAATAATCCATCCCATCTATAAATGTATGACGTTTACTTCTTACGTTCTTAATACTAAGCTTACATACCATTATATCCTTTTTCTCTGTTAATAAGAAATTTTATCCAGTATCAAAGATACATTAGATAAGATTCAAGGCGCAGTAGAACAGATCAATGCAGCAGTCAATGAAATGGCATTAGTGTCGGATCATCAAGCTGTAGCTCTGACAGAAATTACTCCTTCTATTAATGAATTATCTAAATTAGCCGATTCTATTGTTAAACTTGCCAAAGATTTGACGACAGACCATTACGTGGCAAGATAGTGAACTCACTCCTAATTAGATACAATAATCAAAAAGCGTCCTCTATTCACTATCAAAGTGGAGTGAGGCCGCTTGTGTTTTGTGTTATAGAATTATAATATGCTCTTCTATTGTTTTACTATTTACTATTAATGATTTGTCTTACCTTAGTTGAGCTTTTAGTTTTTCTTTATCCATCGAATAGTCCAATCGCTTGATCTCTTGCCCTCTGTCCAATACAACAACTGATGGCACGTTTTTGACATCATACTTTTGAGCAAGATTTTTCTTAGTAGCCGTATCGATTTTAACCACTTTGTAGAGTTCCGATAGTTCGTGATTTGCCTCTTCTAATAAAGTGCTAAACTCCAAGCTTTGATTATCTAAGGCATTGAAGAAAAGCAAGAGAACTTTTTTGTTACTGTTAAGTACACTCGTACTAAACCCCTTCAGTTCCTCAATATAGCGCTCGGCAACGACTGCGGCCGTTGCCCCATCCCCTGCAGCTGAAACCACTTGCCTTAAATATTTAACCCGATTGTCTCCGACTGCATATACCCCTCCGAGGTCGGTTTCCATCAAGTCATTAACGGGAATATAGCCTCTACTGTCCATCCCAATACCACTTTCCTTAAGAAAATGGGTCGAAGGAATCATCCCGACAAAGAAAAATACACCCTGGCAAGCAAGTTCGCTTGAACGGCCTGTTTTTAAGTTTTTGATTTTAACCCCCTCGACATTAGCCTCACCCAGGACTTCTTCAATGGTGGAGTTCCATACGAACTCCATCTTTTTATTTTGGAAGGCCCTTTCCGCACTCACTTTATTGCAATCGAGAACGCCTTCGTCATGGAGTACAATCACAGTGACTTTACGAGCAAACTTGGTAATGTACATGCCTTCTTCAATAGCTTGATCCCCGCTGCCAACGACAACAACGTCTTCGCCTTCAAAAAACTCGGCATCACAGGTTGCACAATAGGCAACCCCACTGCCCTGAAGCCGCCTTTCGCCAGGAATATTTAATAGTCTCGGCTCACTGCCACAAGCTATGATAACCGCCTTGGCCGTGCATTCTTTACCTTTTTTCGTATGGATGATTTTGTCTTCTTGAGAAAAATTTACACTCACAACTTCATCTCGTGAAAATTCAACACCGAAGGAATCGGCATGCTTTTTAAAGTCTTTCATAAGATCGGGTCCACTGATTTGGGCATAGCCTGGATAATTGACAATTTCTCGTGTCGTATTGACCAAACCGCCAACCGTCCCTTTGTTGATTACCAACGTTCTCAGCTTCGCTCTTCCCCCATAAATAGCTGCCGTGAGTCCTGCGGGGCCACCGCCGATAATAATTAAATCGTAGGTCACATCTCCCATTTTCCTAGTTTACCCCCTCCCTGTAGATTCTTTTAGTGATTAGGATTCCAGAACTTCCGCAATTTTATCTATGACTTTGTCTTCGTCAACAGCCCCTGCCAGTTTCGCTTGATATTCGCCCTCCTTAAAGAAAAGAATTTGAGGAACTCCTTTTAAAGAGAATCTTTGGTACAAGTTTTTATCTTCTTCTACATCCACGTAATAGAATCCAAACCTGTTTTGGTATTGCGGTTGAAGTTCCTCCAAAACAGGAACGACCTCTTTACAAACATGACAGGCTTTTCTGGAGAAAATAACGAGACAGGCTTCCTGATTATCATAGATAATTTCTTCGAACTTATATGCATTTAATTGTTCTAAGGACATAGATTCCACTCCTTCAAATAAAAGGCAGGCTATTCCACGAAGTCAAGTTATGTGAATTAGCCTGCCTTTTTATATTAGAATTCTTCGGTTAAAATCTGATAGATTGGTGCACCCTCGCACTGGGCAGGCATTCTTACACCTACTAATGTTGCAATAGTCGGAGCAATATCAACTTGTCTAATGGTTCTAACTGTTGTAAAGTTTTCTTTAATTCCTGTACCTGCTGCTATAAAAATTGGGGTAACAGAAGTATCGAAAGCACCCTCTGTAGTGGATAACCCATCACCATGAAGACGGCTGAATCCCTCATCAACAGTGAAGGTGATATCACCGCACTGGGGACCGTTTGTTCCTAATACAACAGCGTCTTTATTCCGCATTGCAAGCCCAATAACACGCTGTCCTTTATATCTATAGGAGTAAAGGTCAGAAATAAGTTTTCTTTCCAGTTCATATTTGTCCGCTGGGTCAACAATGCCATGGGCATCACGTCCCTTTAAGTTGATATAAATATAGTTACTTCGAGACTGGACAGCTGTTGTCTTTTCCCAATCGACTTCTTTGAGGTTTTTACCGTTTTCATCTTTTTTCATAACGGTATAACCTAGTTCCTGCATTACTTGTACATTCATACCACCATATTCACCAATTTGTGGTGGAAATTCTTCCCCGACCAGTAAACCATGGTCAGCTAAAAGCAGCACTGTCCATCCTTCATCTAACAGGTGTAAGAATTCACCGATATATTTGTCTGTCTGAATGTAAAACTTCCGAATAAAGTCTTGATTTACTTCAGCGTCACAATGGGTCCAGCGCTCCAGATTTTTAGCTAAATGCCAAAACATATGACCTGCACAGTCAACATTATGCAAATGAGTAAATACTATCTGGAAATCCCGGTTCTTAATTAAATGATTTAAAGCCTTTGCTTGCCATTGACTATACGTATCCCAGGCTGGTTCATAAACCTTCTCAACCAGGTAAGCGTCTTCTCCCCCAACCAAGCTAACAGGTTGAACCGGTCCAACGTTTTCTACGATATCTTTTAACAACTCTTTGGGATGCCATAATTTGTCCTGGGCAATATCCAATGCATTACTGATCCACATTTTCACCGATGTGCCATCAGGAGAAAGTTCTAAGACTTTCATAGTACGACATGCAGGTTTTAATACACCCTCTTTATTAATGTCATCCACAATACCGGAAACCATTTTCCCGACTTCCAACACTACAATTGGACTCTCAGCCTTCTTATTTTTATAAATTGCTACACGGTCATAGATGCCATCAGCATTCTTCAAAATCAGGGTGGGTCGGCTTACAATACCATCAGACGTTAAAACAGTAAATTCTTTGGCATCTGCCGGTGCAGCTGCCCATCTTTCTGCCGCTTTCAACGGGGAATTGACGACATCATAATGAGGAATAGATTCAATAACCATTTCCATATTTTCTGGTCCCATGATATATTCACGGATTTCACTACCTGTCATGGCAGCTTCACCATACCATAATTCCATCATATCGGTAGTTGGTTCTTTTTCTTCAGTAATAGCACTCAGATCGGAAATCATGCAGCCGGTACCAGCAGGACGTTCAAGTTTTGGAGCATATTGTAATTCTTTAATTTCCTCACTTGCAAAGATAATTTTTTCCCAATCAAGTTGTGCCACACCCATGTTAACCGAACCGGGCTGTGTTCCATCAACAACGCTTAAATTTGGGTTGTCACTGGTGGGAGGCCAAGCAGAACCGGGCCAATGCCATACTAAAGTTTTCAGACCGGCCTCAGCAGTTATATTCCATAACTGTTCAGCTTCACAGTTTCTGGAATCCATATTATATACTACTGCGTCAAGGCTATGTGGTGATTGTCGCCAAAAGCAGGTAATACCGTGTGTTCCAGGATAGGCTCCCGTTGCTAAAGTTGTCCAGCATGCAGGAGTAATCGTTGGCATGGCACCTAAATGACCCATGTCTTCTCTTGCTGAGCCTTTTGCAAGAAGTTTTTGTAAGTTTGGCATTATTCCTTCGTCCATGAACTTCCGGGATAATTTGGGATCCATCCCGTCTACCCCTAATACCAATAATTTCTGAGTTAATGCATCTCTTTTCACTTAAGTGATCACTCCTTTACTTAACCTTTGATTTATAATATATCGAGTTTTGTTTTGAGCCTTGAATGAATATGAAATTTTTTTAAGTATGTCTAGAAACTACATATCATATCTGCAGTTACGAGGGGCACTGAAATCCAGTCCCCCTCGCAATTTAATCTAATGAGAAGTGAAATCAATGTGTAAGTAACCGCCAAGTGTTCCTAACAAATATTCGCCCTGGAACTAGCTGTTAGATTACATGGAGGAGTTACTTAGAACTGACACCGTACTCTTTTTCTGTCTCAACAACTATCTCTCGAAGTTCTGCTTGAACTTTTTCAGACAGGTGCTGAGGCTTGTAGTTTTCTAAAATGGATCTAGCCTCGTCATACGCCCTCTCCGCGAAATCCTTACCTCCGTCTGCAAGCCAAACATCTCTCATCCGACGATCGATGACTTTAGTCTTAGATTGAGTCCTCATGTGTTTGAATGTGTGCTCTTCGCTAATAAAGTTACCAGCGGTACCTACCTGCTTAATAACATCTACAGCTAAGGTTTCATCCGTCACACTAATTCCACAAACAGATTGTTTAATCATCCTAGCCATCTCATTATCCATCACCATTTGCGCATAGTCAAAGGTGATACCGAGTTCTAACATTCCCGCACCATAGATCAGGTTGGACCCTGCCAACGCAGTCAGCATAGCGGTAATCGTGAACTCATGAGTTGCTTGGCCATCAGGGACTTTACTATCTACCTAGCCACCAGCTACCCAGCTAGGCAGTAAATAGAACTGAGCAAGTTTTGCCACTCCAGCATTGATCATTCCCAATTCGGGAGATCCTACCGGAGCAGTGGCAAACCGTAAATCCATGATCGTTGTAGAACTACCATAGATCGATGGTGCACCTTTGCAGGTGAGTTGGGCTAAGACAATGCCACTCAAAACTTCAGCATTGTGCGTGACTAGTGAACCCGCTAAGGTAATCGGGGAAGTAGCTCCAGCCATAGCCATGGACAATACATTCACTGCCACGCCAGCACGTGCACCCGCGATAATAACTTCAGTACAATGGCCAACTAATTGTAAAGGACTTGTTGGGCAAACATTGCATGAGAAAAGTGGGCGTGCTCTGAACTTTTCCTCGCTACCAGCAATTATTGTGGCCATTCTTAAAACTTTCTCAAAGTTTTTTCCACCTTCAGTGCCGATGAAAACGTGCTTTGTAGTGTTATTAAAAATAACTTCAGCGTTATGAACCACGGACGCCTCAGCAGGTACATCTTGAGGTGCAACAGGCCGCAATACAGCATCCATCTCACTCATTGCATCGCAAAATCTAGTTATGTCAGCAACATCCTGCTTAGTGGTCTTCCGATATTCTTTTGTGTACGGATCGATGATGGAAACACCTTCACCGAAATTAATAAAGTGCACCCTTTTGCCACCTAAGACGATGTCATGTTTTGGATCTCTACCAGCTAATAACACAGTATTCGGGGCTGAACGGATAGCATCTTCAACAATATAGCCAGGAATCTTTACGACTTTAGTTCCGTAATCAACAACGCATCCACCAGCGGCGAAAATATCTAAAGCCTCTTTGGATTCTACTTTGATCCCTGTTTTTTCTAAAACCTCTAATGTTCCATTATGGATGTCATAAAGCTCATCATTCGAAAATATATTGAGTCCGAAGCCCTCATGTTTTGAAACTCCGGCTTTAACTTCACTTCTCAATTATTTCACCTCCGCTTGTTGCATTATTAATTAATTCAAAATTGCGGTTGCCATTTCTTTGGCAGCCATAGCATCTGCGCAATAACCATCTGCACCGATTTCATCAGCAAAGCTTTGAGAAACTGGTGCGCCTCCAACCAGAATCTTTACCTTGTCACGTAGTCCTTCTTCAGTGATTAATTCGATGGTCGCTTTCATATTGAGCATGGTTGTCGTTAAGAGAGCAGATAAACCTACAATCTGGGCATCATGCTCCTTAATCGCAGCCACAAATTTTTCCGGCGATACATCCACTCCTAGATCGACAACATTAAAGCCACCGCTTTCCATAATCATAACAACAAGATTCTTGCCAATGTCGTGAAGGTCTCCAGCAACAGTTCCTATAAGGATGGTCTTAGTGACAGCGATTTGTGACCCTGTGAGAAGAGGTTTCACAATTTTCATGCCTTCCGATAATGCTTTGGCTGACATCATGACTTCAGGTACATACATATCACCTGCTTTGAATTTTGGGGTAACTATATCCATACCGACCAGCAACCCCTTGGAGATGATTTCCATGGGATCTCCACCACCATCCACCATTTTCTGGGTTAAATCTTTTACGGCAGCAGCATTACCTTTGAATACATAATCGGCCAATTGATCAAAATCACTCATTTTGACATCCTCCTTAAGATATATAGATCTAAATTAATCTTAGATTAATCTTAGTCTAAATCAATTTCTTTGTATAATTCCGACTTTTTATGCCGGGTATAACTCACAAAACTCAGTCCAAAACTCAATTTAACGGCTCGATTTAGCCCTTACAATATAGGCTTGGAGTGCTTTATCTGTATCAGGATCGAGTAAAGATTCAGGGGCGTTTCGAAGAATTTGTTTAAACTTTCGATTTGCCCTGATTGTCACGTCTTCTGAGCCGGCGCTTTTCCAATCACTATAATTTCCCCAATCCGATACAGATGGAGTCCATAAGGTTCTGAACTTTTCAAAGGTACTCATGTGGGACAAGTAGGTGCCCGTATGCCCTACCTCTTGAATGACCTCGACGGCTAAAGCTTCATCAGAAGTATCAATACCCTGTGAAATCCGCCTCACTCTTCTGACGAGTTCTTCATCAATAACGAATTTCTCGTAAGAAGTCGTCATGATGGCGTCCAAAACTCCAAGACTCTGAACAGACATATGGGCTCCACTCATCATTCCCATCATTAAGCTCTGCATGCTTTCATACCCTGCCTGGCAATCCACTGTTTTAGAATGAGTAATTCCAGACATTGTTCTCACGGGTAAGTGGTAAAAATCCAAACCCATTTGTAAGCTAGCAGTATTAATCAACATTGCTTCCGGCGTACCTGCCGCAAAGGTAGCCTCCTTCATATATCCCGAGGTGGAAGCTGTTGCATAGACCAGTGGAGCACCAGGATTAATCAATTGAACCAAGACTAATCCTGCGATGGTTTCTGTGTTTTGGAGTACCGCTGTCCCCAAGAGGGAGATTGGTCCACTTACTCCGGCCATGATACAAGGTGCAAGCATGATCACCTGATTGCGTTTTGCGTATTCAATTATTGTTTCCAAGGTATCAGGCGCATATCCTAAGGGACTCAGGGAATTAACTAACACAGCGGTGCAATGATTTTCCAACAGAAAACCAGGCTTCCCCATAGCAAGCTCAACCATATCCAACTGTTCTCGAACTTGATGAGTGTTAGCACAGAAACCTATCACTGGTTTATCAGAGTTTTTTAGGGCTTCATACATCATCATCAGATATTTGTCATGAGTATCAACATCACTTGGGTCGACTGGAATGGTCCCCACCAAGTCAACAACATCGCTGGCTTGACACATTTTTTGGATATTAGCATAGTCTTCCAGAGTTGCCTCGCGCCGTCCCCTATCTAGGTCCTGAATATAGACAGGACCTACGTTAGGCTGTACTAAGAATCCTTCACCAACCGTCACGGAGTATTTATCGTTGCGGGCTCTCATTCGGAAAGTTTTGGGTGCAGTGCTCAAGGCCTGATCGACTAGTTCACGAGAAATAAATACCGTTTTGTTCTCAACTCTAGCCCCATGTTTTTTGAAAATACTAAGAGCTTCTTCACTGTGAAACACGACACCAGTTTCTCGAAGAATTTTCAGGGTGGCTTCATGAACTCTTAACAAATCATCTTTAGTCAGTACTTCAAGTTTAGTTTTTATACCTCTCATAACGACCTCCCCATTTGATCTTGTTTGCTGTAAATTTCAGCTTACTCTGAGCCTCGATGAGTCATTATGACTTATCTAAGTCCCCCCGACTTGCACCATCTTACTTCAACCCATTAATTTAGTATAACAAAAATGGCCACAAGGTTCTTTTCGCGGAATGCGTTCTTAGAATTAGTCAATTGTCGCAGTATTTGCTGAATGAACTAGGATTGATCTCCACCCCATTTACGAAGGTCATTGAATACATAAGTATACTGCAATTCTTATGCCATACACAAGAAACTTGCTAGAACTTGAAGACTATGGCAACCTCTAAAAACGAATATTCTAATTGTACGGTCAACACTATTTACATTTATAGTCCTTCCTATATAATTTATATAAAAGACATTTTCCAAAATAATACTCTAGTTAAATCTAACGAATTAAGTTCTGCAATATACAACACATTTCGCAATAATTGCAGGTTTTTTTCATATTATATCGAATATTCTTCTATAATAGATAATCTATACCTGACCATACTGAAACTTTATCTCTTACTAATCTTTTCGAATTGGACAAAGGAGGCGTAAAATTTGCCTGATTGTGATGAAAGCACTTTAAATCGGGAGGATTTAAAAAGGATATTAGACAACTCCTTTGATGAGATTTTCGTCGTAGACCGCAACAGCATTGTCACCTACGTCAATGAAGCCTGTGTAAAACACTATGGAGTAAATCCTTCTGAGGTCATCGGGAAAACTGTCGATCATTTAATCAGCGAAGGATATTACTCACCTGCTTTGGCCCCCGTTGTTTTCCGAGAAAAAAAAATTGTTACCTTAGAACAAAAAACTAGGTCAGGGATTAATCTTGTTGTAACCGCTACTCCTGTCTTTAATTGCCATGGCGAGATTGATTTTATTGTCATGAACAGTAGGGATATCACTCAAATCGAGCAATTAAAACATGATTTAGATAAAACTAAGAAACTGGTGAACCATTATAAAGATAAAGTTGACGAATTAATTCAACAAGTCAGCTATTTTAAAGGTTACTCTTTTTCTAACCAAAAAATGAAGTCATGCCTCGCTTTAGTTCAGAGAGTGGCCTTAGTTAATTCAACGGTCTTAATCCTTGGGGAGTCCGGAATAGGAAAAAACGTCTTAGCCTTGGACATTCACAAAATGAGTCCGCGCAAAGAAGGACCCTTTATCTGCATTAACGGTGCCACTATTCCAGAACATCTTTTAGAATCTGAACTTTTCGGTTATTGTCGAGGTGCATTTACAGGGGCAGACAAATACGGTAAGGTAGGTTTAGTGGAATTAGCCCATGGTGGCACTCTATTTCTCGACGAAATTGGCGAGATTCCTTTAGGAGTTCAGGCAAAATTATTAGAGCTTATCCAAGAACACCGTTTCCTTCCTGTCGGTGGAAAAGAACATAAAACAATTGACATTCGAATTATTGCCGCTACCAATCGAGACTTACCTCAACTCATTCAAGAAGGTAAGTTTCGTGAAGATTTGTATTATAGGTTAAGCGTTGTTGAGATCGATCCTCCTCCATTACGAGAAAGAAACGAAGATATAATCCCTTTATTACATTATTTTTTAGAAAAATATGATTCTCAATATAAATACTCTCATGAATTTGATACACGGTGTCTAGATGTTCTCCAAAATTACTCTTGGCCTGGGAATATCCGTGAAATGGATCATCTAGCAGAACGATTAGTCGTTACCATCCCAGAAGGCAAAATACTACCCGAGCATTTGCCAAGCAAAATTTTCAAGATTCAGACCCCCCCCTCCAATAACAATCTTGTGGATGATGAGCTATCGAAATGGAAGAATCTCTTGAAAGTAAGTGATGAGGAGGCCATCATTATTCGCTTATATAATGAGTTAAGAAGCTCCTATAAAGTAGCAAACACTCTTAATATTAGTCAAAGTAAAGTAACCCGAATCATACGCACTTATAGGCAGAATAATACTCAGAGTATTGACATCTAAATTTAA
>NZ_BAAHYN010000021.1:0-76415 GCF_054657535.1 Desulfosporosinus burensis | reverse complement strand
TTATCGTATATTAGCCTAATGTGTCAAGCATGAAGTTTAATAACGACTTTAGGAGCAAACACGTTTTGTAGAACACTCCGCCGCCATCGCTTGGAATCAAGCGCAGCAGAATACGAGCTAAAGTGCTTTTGCCACAACCGCTAGGTCGTCCCATCAGACCAAGGGTTTCCCCCCTATCAATTTGCAAGCTGACATTGTCAAGAGCCAAAAAGGACTTGCGTCCCCAACCCCTGCGAAAAGTCTTACAAACTTCGCGGGCTTCAAGCATACAAAAAGCACCTCACAATCCTGCCGCCGTGTTCATAAGAATTCGGTTTTTCCGCCGTGCAGCGCACAGTACGGTGTATACAGCGGGGCGCAAATTTGCAGCCAGTAAAGCTTTCTCCGGGTGCCGGGGGCATACCTGACATGGGCTCCATCCCATTTTGAGGAAGTGAGGCAAGAAATGCCTGCGTGTAGGGATGCAGCGGAGTTTTCAGAACATCCTGCCCCATTTCCAAAATCTCTCCGCTGTACATCACTGCCACACAGTCACACAGCTTTTCAGCCAACACAAGGTCATGGGTAATGACAATCATCCCGTCTACACCCTGCAGTTTCATCGAAACAAGCGTTTCGTAAACCTGCTCGCGCAGATCCCGGTCAAGGCCCTTGGTCGGTTCATCCGCCAGTACCCAGCGTGGTGAACAAGAAGTACCGATGGCACACAGTACGCGTTGCTGCATCAGGGAGTCTTAACCCATTGGTCAAGAGGCTAAAAATACTGATAAGCATTTGTTCAGCACTAATAATACCTCCTCTATCGCTCGTAGAGTTATCCTCCACTCCGATTAAAAAATAAAGAGACAACCCCACTGTAAAAACTTCGTAAGTATTCCGTTAAATCTTTGTAATTGTAAAAGCCAATTTTTGCTGGTTTTTTGACCAGAGTCAGTGTTAACGATGACAAAAACTAAGGGGCTGTAACTAATCCCCCCATACTAAAAATCCTTCTGTAATAGATAATCTCGATCTACCATAGAAGGATTTTTACGTTAAGCGTGTCCATCATTTTTAAATTCATAACTCTTTAGATTTACTTCTAAATTAACTCTTCTTAATGACCGCATTCATCGTGGTGCTGATGATCATGGCAAACAGAGCCCGTGGATTTGAGCGCGCCTTGCATGTATTGTTCTGCTGCAGCCTTGGCATTTCCTTTGGCACCGGTAATTACTTCGATGCCTTTTTCATTAAATATTGCTATTGCGCTGCCACCCATCCCGCCGGATATGATCACATTCAATCCCATGTCATTCAGAAAATTAGGTAAGAATCCAGGCTTATGTCCGGGGTTCGGTATTGACTCACTTTTAACAATTTGATTGTTTTCCACTTCAAAAATATTGAAGCTCTCACAATAACCAAAATGCTCTGTCACCATTTCATTCATACTTGCTACTCCGATTTTCATTTTACTTCCTCCATTTTTTCTAAAATTTCTGTGATCTTATTTAACCAATCACCATCAATAAGTTCTATCACCCCTTTGTCACAGGCTGCTGCAATTTTGGGATCAATGGGCAATTTAGCAAGAATATCTAGGTTGTGATGGGAATGTTCATCATTTTAGCCATCCTGACCGCCTTGGATACTATCATTGAAACAAGCTCCTGAGGAGACGTCACAATGATTATTTCATCAACAGCGATGGATTGGAATACAGTAAGAGGTCCCCTCCAGATTACAGGGTCTGTGTCATTTTCTAAAAGTAGGTTAATCGACAGGTGTTGCAATTTTCATTACAATTTTCGCTCATTTAATTCTCTCCTCTCCTTGATGATAATATAGTCATTTGAGTTCCCATTACTTCCTAATGATTTTATCGCCCTGGTTCTGCTGAGTAGTTTCATCGTTTTAGCAAAAACATCTTTGGCAGCATGTCCTGCTGGACAATCTAACTCAACGATACTCTGACCCATATTGATTGCTTTTACAGCAGCTGGGTCAAAGGGTATTTTTCCAACGAAAGGCAGATTGAGCTTTTGACAAAATGACACTATTTTTTTTGTATTTTCTAGGTTGGTGTTATATTTATTAACGCAAATGGCGATAGGCGTTTGGAATTTATCCGCAGTTTTAATGATACGTTCCATATCGCTGATGCCTGATATAGAAGGTTCTGCAACGATTAAGACCAGATCGACCCCACTAAGCGATGCGATAACCGGACATCCTATACCCGGCGACCCATCAATGATTGCAAGTTCGGCTTCGTTAGCTGCTGATTTCAGCTGCTTTTTTACCTCCGTGACCAGCTTACCTGAGGTGCCGCTCCCCATTCTTAGCTCTGCTGTTGAAAACACGGTATCACTCACATACAGCATTAATTCCCCGGCTATGCCAGGTTTAAGTGATACGGCCCCCACCGGACATACGGCTTCACAAACACCACAGCCTTCACAAGCATAGCCATCAACCTTATATCCAGCCTCCACATAAATGGCTTCAAACCGGCAATTATGTCTGCACAGATCACATAGCACACATAAATCTAGGTTGATTTCAGCCTTGGGCAACCCATAATAGTCTGATCGTTTGGCTTCCGATGACTGATTCATGACCAAATGCAAATTAGGTGCATCCACATCACAATCAGCAAAGGCATTCGCTTCTGATAACTTGATAAAAGCGCTGGCAATCGTTGTTTTTCCCGTTCCGCCCTTGCCACTAAGGATTAATAACTGGTTCATGCTGCACCTCCTTAGTCACAGTTTGAAGCAGGGATGAGAACCAATCCCGATACTTTTTAGTCTCTCTGGCTGATATCAGGGCATTTGAATTCAGGGTCCCAAGCTCATTGTCGAACGGAATCTTGCCTAGAATTTTTATATCCTTTTCTAAGCAGAATTTCTCTGAAGGATTGTCTTCCTTCAGACACTTGTTCAGCACCACACCATGCGGTTTATCAAACAACCTGACTAGTTCATAGACCATCGTAAGATTATGAACTCCAAACAAAGTGGGCTCTGCTACCAAAATACAATAGTCCGCATCCTTGATGCTTTCCATGACAATACAGGCGCTCCCTGGTGGACAATCAATCAAGGTTATTTCTTTCCCTGCTGGGATGTCATTCAATAGTTTTTTGATAATAGGAACGCCGGATGCTTCACCAGTATTTAACACCCCTGTAATGACAGTAACATTTTCTGAAATTCCTCTTTGAACCTCTCCGATGATTTTTTCTTTTTCCGACAAGGCGTTTTCAGGACATAGCAGTGTGCAGCCTCCACAGGAATGACAAACTTGATCAAAAACGATCAGCTTGTTGAGGATATAGGCTAAGGCATTGAATTTACAAAAATCAACACATTTACGGCAGCCATTACAAAGCTCAGGATTCACGAAGGGAATTTTGCTCGAAATCTTTTCTGATTGAAGATCCTTGGGCTTGAAAAATAGATGCCCGTTTGGCTCTTCGACATCACAGTCAATATAAATGGATTCCTTGGCTGAGGCAGCCAAATTTACAGATACAAGTGTTTTGCCTGTGCCGCCTTTACCGCTTAGCACAGCTATCTTCATATTATTAGCCCCCATGACCATGAAATCCAGGATGGATATCTTCCAGTAAGGATATCTGCCCATCATTAAAAGCCTTGATATTGTGCACGATAGAAGCATCGACCGTCTTGTATAGTTTGATATTGGCTGCTTTTAAAACTTCCGCAGCATTCTCCCCACATCGTGGAGTCAGTAAAGCACTTACCTTATTATCTACAATGGTCTGCGCAGCCTTGATCCCTGCACCACCTTGGCTGGCTGCTGCACTATTATCTAAATAAACGCTTTCCTTTGATTCTGTATCATAAATAAGAAAATAAGGTGTGCGTCCAAAGGATGGGCATACACTCGTTTCCATGGATTTATCATCAATTGGAATGGCAATTTTCATTGAGAATCCTCCTTTGGTCTGGTTTTTAAAGTTTCATAATAATTATTGATAGCATTGCGTAAGGCACTCACTCCCAGGTTGGAGCAATGGACTTTAGCTTCAGGGAGTCCATCCAGAGCCTGGATAATATCTTCTTCGGTAATCGCTAAGGCATCCTCTAAGCTTTTTCCCTTAGCTAAGACAGACGTCATACTGGCTGTGGCAATCGATGCACAACAACCAAACACCAGGTAACTGATCTCTTGAATATAATTATCCTGTACCTTTAAAAAAATGATAAGCGCATCTCCGCATGAAGGATCTCCATAGATTCCTTGAGCATTAGCATCTGGCATGCTATAGGCATTTTGAGGACACTGAAAGTGTTCCATCACTTTCTCAGAATAAATCATCATTCACCTCCGCAATTATCTTCCCTTATTTCTCTGCCGCATCGATGTCTGCGGCAACCGCCACACCCGCAGGATTTTTCAAGACCGTCACAAAGCTTGTAATCTCCGCCCTCAATCCTTAGAACCTTTCCATTGACTAGAGACTCTGCAAGTTTTTTTCGCGCATCATTATAAATACGCTGAACGGTTGTGCGAGCGATCTTCATTTGGTCGGCACACTCTTCCTGCGTAAACCCTTCTAAGTCAATGAGTCGTATCGTTTCATACTCGTCAATCGTCATAGTAACAAACTGCTCTTGATTAATCGAAGCGTTCAGTGGCCCAAATCGGTTGCTTTCAGGCAAGCAACACACTTTTCTCCATTTTCTTGGCCTTGGCATAATTCTTTCACCTCAATTTGCGATAAGGAAAACTTGGCTGACGCCAAGCCTTAGCGTTAGTCGGCCGCCTAGTTGTACCTATGCGTTGGCCATGGATTGCTGTAGCCATGACTCGAACAGGGCGTTCGAGGTTAGAACTCCGCCATGAATAGCAAGGTGTCGTGATGGCGATATGACGTTTTTGCGGAAGGCGAGAAGGGACACTCCTGAAAGTGATTCTTTCTGAATAGTACAAACGTTATAGGAGCGTCCCCCTGCTACGTTGCTGCCTCACAAGCTCTGTAATTGCCTGCTTATGATCTCAAGCTTGTTTTCAAGCAGCTCTTTTTGCTCTTTCAGCACTTCTTTTTGAGTTTTTGATCCTGTTGGAGGATCAGTCACGAAATTTCTTCTAGGACCTCTTCTGTACCCTGCCCCTAATCCTGGTCCTAAGCCAACACCATTAGGATTAGGATTTGCTCCATAGCAAAATCCCGAGCTTCTTCTATTCATTGCTGCACGCCCCATCGGACCTGTTCCATCCCCTCTTGGCATCCTTATAACCCCCTCTCAGTTATTGACATATGCCCTATTGGATTTATTGTACTCCATTTTGAACATATGTCAATAACCAATAAAGGCTTTTCTACCCATGGTTTTTCTAGTGCAGAAAACCGCCGTCTTCTGTGCCACTTTTACTTCAAGTCTACAGTCAATTTTTTCCTTTATTATTTACTGCTCAGCCTTAATACCGTTGTCTGGTCTATGAACGGAGATGTCCTGATAGCGGATATAGTCGAAACTAATAATTGACATATGTCCATTAAGGGGTATAATTGTACTTAAAAGACATATGTCAATAACCAAAAGGAGGTAATTAGGGTGCCTAGTCGAGATGGGGCATGCATCATTAATTATTAGCATAATCTGACTACATCTTTTTTATTTACTTCATAATGAAGCCCCGAAAGCACCCAAGGAATAACGACAAATTTTTGAGAGTTAACTTTGTGGAAAGAGGAGAGCTGAGTATGATAAATCAAAAAGATTTACGTCCAAAGGATATGGGACGATCGGATGAGCAACTAATCAAACTCGAACCCGAACAGCTAATGTTTTTATTCCCGCCCTATGATAAGCCAGGAATGGAACCCCCATTAACCGATCCTAAGCCTGCCTGGAAAGAAAAATACTGTACTTCTTTAGATGGCTACGTTGGCATCGATACGTTAACTCGCCCAAAAAGTAATGCGGAAGAAGATGAGTTTGTACGAAAGTTCCTAGCGGCTTAGAAAAGAGCTTTTCGGATGCCAACAATGGAGTACTCCAACCGCTCTTATTGTCCTTTGAATACTGTGCAAAATGTGATACGTGCTCAGCGGCCTGCCATATCTACGAAGCGTCCGGTAAAAATGAGCTATATCGTCCAATTTTCCGTTCTGAAGTCCTCAGAAAAATTGTTAAGAAGTATTTTACCACAAGTGGTAAGCTGTTAGGCAGTTTTGTCGGAGCAGATATCGATGTGAACTGGGAAACGATTGCTCGACTTGGAGAATTAGCCTATCGCTGTAATCTTTACCGTCGTTGTGCTCAAACCTGTCCGCTGGGCTTAGATAACGCCATTCTCATGAAAGAAATTCGTAAGGTCTTCAGCCAAGAGATGGGCATTGCTCCGCTTCCTCTGCATACTAAAGGAACAGTACTTCAAATAAAAACAGGGTCGTCTACAGGAGTCAGTAAACCTGCTTTCTTAGATACGATAGAGTTTTTAGAAGAATAGATATTGTGCATTCTTTCTTAATTTATCAATTTGAGGGGGAGCTAACATGAAAGTAATAATTGTAGGTGGGGTCGCAATTGGTCCAAAGTAGCTGCACGTCTAAGGCGTATAAATCAGAATGCCGAGATCACCATCCTAGAAAAAGGAAGTTTAGTCTCATACGGAGGGTGCCTTTCTCCAAGGTGGGCTTAATGTCGGAAGTGCCTTCTTTAAACAGTAGTCCCTCCGGCTGTTGGGAAGGGATTTCCTAAACTTACCTGTCAACATCTTCTCTCGTCTTGCGGGAGGATGTTGACAGGCATAATACACTGAAAGCACGTTGAAATGGACAATCAACGTGCTTTTGGCAATAGTAATTCTTTAGGACACTTGATAAAATCACAACTTAGAATTACATACTCATTAATACTTTTTTGTGTGTTCGCATTCTCACAAATTTGCCAGTCCTTATCTCCTAAGTAGTCGGAAAACATTCCAATGGTAGCTCCAATAAGCGCATCCATTTTACGGGTGCTTTTCCTTTTTGACGGTAAAGTATGAATGCTTTGGCTGTTTTGGCATGTCCGTTTTCTATGAGGACTTTTTCGACGAGATCTTGGATCGATTCTACATCCGGTTGCTTGTCCCTAAAATTTCTTTGTATTACATCTACAACCTGTCTGCCTATTTCCTCAGCACGCTCATAGTCCGATCCTCCACACGCCGTGGCAGCTTTATAAATTGCATGCACTATTTTCTCTTGATTGAAAGACTCAATTCTCCCATTTCGTTTAATAATTTCTGTTATCATCGGTTAAACACCCTCCAATATTTCCAATTAAAAAGCCCCTCGACGATGAGCGCCAAGAGGCTGTGTATATCCCTGGATACAACACTTACTTATGGAACCCCCCCTATCGCTCGTAGAGTTATTGGTTCATTAATAAAGGCAGGTCTTCTGACTTTGGTTCATTAATGCTTCACGCCTTCCCGGTATTACCAGTGGCCTATAGTATGAAACATCTCCCCATTACAGTGGCGGGACCGTGCAGGACTTTTACCTGCTTCCCTTTTAAGCTGTACTCTTAGTACTTGCACCTTTATTTTCCAATATTCAATTGTTATCATGCTATCGTATATTAGCCTAATGTGTCAAGCATGAATTCTCTAACCAATCCACAGGCTATCGAAAATCTTGTATAAACATCATAGAACTGATAAAATGTAATTACAAAGTAATAACTTATAAGGAGAAATTACAATGCAAATGGATATTATCAAAATCGGTAATTCCAAAGGAATTCGGCTTCCTCTTGCAGTCTTAAAACAATGTGGGATAGATACGAAAGTAGAATTGGAAATTAAAGATAACTGCATCATCATAAAACCAGTAATAACTCCTCGCCAAGGCTGGGCTAAAGCTTTTGAACTTATGCATAAAAATAACGATGATAGTTTACTGATCCCTGAAGAAATCGACAATGAAACGTTGGAGGCTTGGGATGAACCAAATCATTAATCAATATTCTTTATATTGGATAGATCTTAATCCTACTAAAGGAGCAGAGATTAATAAAACCAGACCATGCCTGGTTATTTCCCCTTCGGAAATGAATGAGCATCTTCAAACAATTATTATCGCTCCAGTGACAAGTCGAGGAAGATCAGGGTATCCTACTCGTATTAAAGTGACAGTGGATGATGTGAATGGGTGGATTGTATTAGACCAGATTCGGGCCATTGATAAAACGAGATTATGCGAGAAAATTGGTAATTTAAATACTGCAGAAATACTAGAAGTGAAAAGTATCATCAAAGAAATGTTAGTCGATTGAACTGCGTACCTCCTAACCAATCTGATATCCTTAGCCCTACCCAAGTCTTAATTTCATGACAAAAGTAAGTGCAAAGAATCCTGAAGCTACCAAGACGATCGTCGCCCCGGTAGCTGTTCCCCAAAAGTAGGATAAGATTAAGCCCGATAGTCCTGAAATCAGAGCAATCAAAACTGAGTAAATATGATATTGCCTCATATTTTTAGCAATATTTCTCGAAGAAGCTGCAGGTATGATTAGGAGTGAACTAATAATCAGTATCCCCACCCATTGTATTGATATCGTTACGATAACCGCCATAATTATGGTAAATAAGTATTCATAGAGTCTAACACTAATCCCTCTGCTACGTGCCAAAGATTGGTTCAGACTCGCTAGAAGCAGCTTATTAAAAATTACGATCCATAATAAGAGGACAAGTATAAAAACAATTCCAAGTGTCAACAAATCTGACGGACTAATACTTAACAAGTCCCCGATCAGATACCCAGAATATTTGTTAAAACCACCATTTCGTGAAAGTATGACTATGCCCAGCGCAACCGCTGTCGAGGAAAATACCCCGATGATCGTATCCGTCGAAGCCGTGTTCGCTTCTTTGACGATAAGAATCGCTATAGTAATCAACACAGAGAAGAAGAGTATTGACCAGATTGGATTTTTGAACCCCAATATAACCCCAATTCCAATTCCTGTTAGTGCAGAATGTCCCAAGGAATCTGAAAAGAAGGCCATTTTATTATTAACGATCATAGTACCCAGCAAGCCAAAAATTGGGGTTACAAGCAATACACCTAGAAGAGCATTTTTCATAAATGCATATTGCATCCATTCGAAAGGAAGTAGTAAATCAACTAGGCTATACCATAAGTACATTATCCACCCTATCCTTCTCACCCTTTTGGAAACGATTGGACCAATCTAAACCGAAGGTTTGAATCACTTTCTCATTGCTGAAAACTTCTTGTGGAGTCCCACAGCATCCAATCGTCTTATTATTGACGAAGGCTACACGATCTGCATACTCCGCTACCAAATTAAGATCATGCGAAACTAAGATAATCGATAAATCATAATTATCCCTAAGGATCGAAACGGTTTTATAGAATAACTCTAAACCTTTCTGATCAATTCCCGATACGGGTTCATCCAGCAGTAAGAGATGAGGAATCGGATCAAGGGCAAGTGCTAAAAGGACCCTTTGTAGCTCCCCACCGGATAAGGCACCTAAGCGTTTATTGATTAAGTGTTCAGCCTGAGTACGTGCTAAGCTTTCTCTGACACGCTCGCGTATCTTTTTAGGATAGGTAAACCAGATTGGGATATTGGTATGTGCTGCAGCAAATAAATCAAGGACACTAGTAGGAGAGCTAGAGTCTAAATCGAGCTTTTGTGGAACGTAACCCATGGACGGTCTCGTTGTTCCTTTATTTTTAGCATCAAGAAATTGGAGTTCTCCAGTATGGGAAATCTCTCCTAGAATAGCCTTTAGAAGCGTGCTTTTCCCCGCACCGTTAGGACCTATGATAGCCGTCAAATCCCCACAATGAATGTGGAGATTGACATCCTTTAATATTTCTATACCGCTTCGTTTAACCCCAAAGTTGTTGATTTTGGTGCAACATAAACCACATTCACAGATTTTACATTCGGAATTGGCACATTTGTGATGTTTCATTTTAGAGCCTCTTGTAAAGTTATGAGATTGCTTTCCATAAGATTAATATAGGCATCTGCCTCCGCAGGCCCCGTTACGATTGGATCAAGAGTATAAACTTTAGCGCCCGTCTCTTTCGCAATGGTATCGGCTGCTTTAACAGGATATTGTGGTTCTGCAAAAAGAGCGTTGATTTTCAGACTCTTAACCTTTTCTATTGTTTCTCCCAATTCTTTGGCACTGGGTGCGGAACCCGGTTCACGTTCGATAACCCCTGCAATGTTCAAATCAAATTCTTTGGCGAAGTAGGGAAATGCCTCATGGAAAGTAACGATATTGCGTTGTTGCACCCCGGCTAAAGTTTGATGCATCTTAGTTTTTAGGACTTCGAGCTTCTTAATATAGGCTTGGGTATTTTCCTTATATTTTGAGGCATTGGTCGGATCTAATACAGCGAGTTGATCTCCAATCGTTTTCACTTGGGTAATGGCATCCGTAATACTTAACCAAACATGGGGATTATCCCCTTCATCCCCTTCTCCTTTAATTAAGGGTATTCCTTGACTGGATTCAATGATTTTTAAATCTGGCATTTGGCTAATAACCTTGTCCATAAATGATTCCATTCCAGCTCCATTAATGACCAAGATTTGTGCCCCCTCCAAATTCTTCATATCGTCAGGCGTAGCAGCATAGTCATGTAGGCATCCGGTCGTAGGCTTAGTCAAACTTACAACGTTCACATTAGGGATATCCTTGGCAACATTTAAAGTAAAGATATGCATGGGGTAAAATGAAGTAGCTATGGTTAGGACCCTCTCGGTCTTGGTATCTGTAGTTTGACTTACTGTAGCTTTAGCCTCATTATTTGTCCCACACCCACTTAGCAACCCCAACACTAAAAAGCTTATTAACACAAGCCCTAAAAATTTTGGCCTCTTCGAATACATATGGATTATGACCCCTTCCTATTTGCAACTGCCTTGCATTTGCATTTGCCTCTTCATGATAAATTATACTCTATTATTATCAATTGTAAACCATAACCTTACTTCTTAATCGTTTAAATTACCCAAAATATTTTTATGTTACCACATTTTTATTGACGCTGAATAATTAAACAAGCAAAATATTGCTAAAATATTAAAAAGGATTAAAATAAACATAGATAAAGTAATTGAAGCATTAAGGAATGATCTTGTTGGACGAAAACTCAAAATATAAAGAACTACTCCACCGAGAAGGTATTAAAAGCACTCGGCACAGAAATGCTATCCTAGAACTCTTAGAAGAATCCGAATCCCCTCTTACAGCTGAACAACTATTTATCACCTTACGTGATAAGACGGCCTCAATCGATTTATCGACGGTCTATAGGACGCTCGATACTTTTGCCTCTAAAAACTTAGTAATCAAGTCCAATCGAGTGGATGATGGTAAAGCTTTGTATGAACTTAATCATCATGAGCACAAACATCATCTTTTATGTGTCGGGTGCCACAAGTTAATCTCACTTGAGGACTGTCCTATGGGAGAACTTCAGCAAGTTTTAAAAAAGAAGATTGATTTTGACGTGACTGGACACAAGTTGGAGATTTATGGTTACTGTCATGATTGTAAAAGGCTATAGTCCCTTCCATGGGCCGTCTAAGTCTATGGTCTTTTTTTAATATTTATTTGTGAAGGAGAAAATACGATGTGTGAAGCAAATGCTTATGTTAAAGAAGGCGAAAATGAAGTCTTGTTTATGGAAGCGGTCGATACCATTGAGCCCTATGAAAATGGGCTTAAGCTTGTAGATATTTTTGGAATGCAAAAGTTTATCCAAGCTAAAATCAAAGACATGGCCCTGCTCAACCACAGAATTCTTTTGGAAAAGATAGATAATATTTAGCAAAGAAAGGGGTTAGTTATGTCTATCTCATTTCAAGCGATTGGCACAATCCATACGCCCTATTTTGACCTAAATACCCCGCATCAACCGATTCCTGATGCACCCGGTGATTTCTGGATTGCATTAAATCCGGACTATGCCAGTGCTCTAGAAACCTTACATACCTTCAATTATATCTACATCCTCTATTACCTTGACCAAGCCACTCCTTACACAGAAATGTTAACACGATCTCCTTGGGCACCTGAACTTGAGATCGGACTTTTTGCCAGCCGTTCCCCTCAAAGACCCAATCCCATCGGACTGAGCATTGTAAAACTCAAGGAAATACAGGGTAACGAACTCGTCATTTCAGGAATTGATGCCTATAACGGAACCCCCTTACTAGACATTAAACCCTATATGCATTTTCTAGACAGTAAAGAGGATGCCAATAACGGCTGGTTTGATACCCTCCCCGATAAAGAACATACAATAGCACATGCCCTTGGGCTTTCTCATGATCATAACGCTACTCAAGGTCATGAGAATGTTCACAAGCATCAGCACGACGATCATGTCCATGACCATGACCACGATCACAGACACGGACACGTGCATAACTATAAACATTCAAGCCATCCTCATGAACATAACGATTAAAAGCTATGAAGGAATGCATGGCTAGCGCCAAGCCTACGGATTTTGGCCTTCAGTCGAATACCAATGCCATCCATAGTACATTCCACACTAGACAAGTTCTGTTCCGTCGCCTTAGTTGCACAAATGCCCTGGCTATGCAAAGCGAGTGTCTATGTCGTCATCATGATCAGTAACTTTTTGACTAATAAAGCTAAAGGGGCACGAGTTGTAAACTCGTGCCCCTTTAGCTTTATCTATCTAAAATTATTAGTTTACAGTATTATTGGGAGGTTGTGGTTGAGCATACTGTGGATTATTTCGTGTATGGTCATTATAGCCAGGCTTCACTTCCTTAGTTCCTGCCGGTTGAGGATCTTTGCCATACTGTGCTGGCCCACCATATCTCTCATTAGGATTATCTTCATAAGAAATCCCATTACCTTCGTTCCAGGGGCCCCGACTATCTCCCTGCCCTGTCGACATATTCATGTATTTCTTCGAGAAATCGGAATCACGGAAGTCTTTGTTCACTCCACTACCTTTTAGAGTCTCGATCGCTTGCATAAACGAGAAGTTATGTGATTCCTCACGACTTAAGAGGAAACGGATCATATCTTTAACCCCTGCATCGTCCGTTTGCTGGAGAAGGCGCTCATAAATCAGCTTAGCCCGAAGTTCCGCTCCTGCATTTGACGAAAGATCCGTATATATATCCCCATTTGAATTCACGAAGTTGGCTGTCCAAGGTACTCCTGCGGAGTTAACCAGCAGCGGTCCACCTCCAAGTAAGGCCATATGATTTGCGGAGAAATCTTTAGGAATGTTATCGACGGGACCAATCAGCATGCCAAGACACTCACCCACCATTTCCAAATGGCTTAACTCTTCAGCTGCGATGTCTTGCAGCAAATCCCGGATCTTCGGATCATTACACCCTAAACTCTGAGAGAAATACTGCATGGCAGCCTTAAGCTCACCATTGCCACCCCCAAATTGCTCAAGTAACAAGACAGCAAAGCGCGGATCGGGTCTATCGACATGTACGGTGTATTCCATATCTTTTACATGTTTAAACACTATAGAAGTACCTCCTTTATCTAGTTTCAAGTTATTATTTGATGAACCCTAGGAATTTATTCGACTAATGAATTTCCCCGTTTCTTCTTTGTTAGAAGTATAAAGAAAACTTGGCTGGCGCCAAGCCTTGGCGAAGGCGGCCGCCTTAGTTGCACTTATGCTTACCCGAAATTTATACTTTCTGATAGTACAAAAAAAGTGGCTCAAAGCTTATTTGCCTTGAGTCACCTTTTTATCGTTAATATACCCGAAGAGTCTTCCACTTCCATAAACCTTCTAAAACCACTTCATAGTGTTTATCGTTCTTGATAATGAACGGGTCGTAGTAGATCTGTATCCCGTCTTGTTCTTTGATTCCGAAGTACCCTTCTTCTTCAGGCTTTCCGAGATGCGCTCCGACGAAGACGATGTTTGTGCAACATCCGGTTTGGGGAGCTTCGTCGAGGGTGAGGATTCCACCATGTTTTTGAATATATTCAATGGCCTGTTCCGATAAATTCACCTGAAGGTCTACTTGGGAAACGATCATCTTATGAAATCCCATTTTTGCGTTCTTTACGCACTTTGCTGGCAAAGAGTAACGCGATTCCGGCGGTAATTAAGAGTCCGACCGGATAGGAAATGCTAGTGGATAGACCGAATCCTTCTGGAGCTTGTAAGAGATAGGTGAAGGTAACTGCCGTCATGAAGATGGCAGGAATTGTTGCAATCCAGTGAAGGCGTTTTTCCTTGACGAGGTACATAGCAGCAGCCCAAAGAAGGATCATAGCTGTCGTTTGGTTCGCCCAAGAGAAGTATCTCCAGAGGAAGTTAAAGTCGATCTTGCTCAAGGCGAAAGCGATAACAAAAAGGGGAATGGAGATAGCCAAGCGTTTGGAGATAGGCCTTTGGTTCATTTTAAAGAAGTCAGCGATAACCAGTCGAGCACCACGGAATGCGGTATCCCCGGAAGTAATCGGGAGAATGATAACCCCCATAATGGCAAGAGTTCCACCGATGGATCCAAGCAGGGTAATAGATACTGTGCGGACGACTGCAGCTGGTCCGCCCGCTGCTAAAGCTGCTTGTAACCCACCCGTTCCATCGAAGACTGCCATTCCTGCAGCAGCCCAAATGAGGGCAATAACAGATTCTCCGATCATCATGCCATAGAATATTTTACGGCCGTGTTTTTCATTTTGCATCGTACGGGCGATAAGCGGAGATTGGGTTGCATGGAATCCACTAATCGCACCACAGGCGATCGTGATGAAGAGTAAAGGCCACATGGGTAAATTCTTAGGATGGAGATTATTCAAGGTGAGTTCAGGGATATGATATCCTTCAACAACCAGTCCGACACCAACGCCGACAGCCATAATAATCAGCAGTAGACCAAAGAGGGGATAGATCTTTCCGATAATCTTATCGATTGGTAAAAGTGTTGCTAAGATATAGTAGATAAAAATCAGAGCCGTCACGACGCTTAAACTAATCCAAGAAGGAGTAAGAGTGACAATCAATTTTGCAGGACCAGCAACGAAAACAGTCCCCACGAGAATCAAGAGTACGACAGAAAAGCCATTAACAAAGTGACCCATTCCTCGGCCGAGATACTTGCTGACAATAGCCGGGAGTTGTGCTCCACCGTTTCTCACGGAAAGCATACCACTAAAATAGTCGTGTACTGCACCGGCAAAAATTCCTCCGAGAACGATCCAGATAAAAGCGACTGGACCCCATAAAGCACCCGCGATCGGTCCAAAGATTGGCCCCAGACCGGCGATGTTTAAGAGTTGTACGAGACTCCCTCTGTTTGAGTCCATGGGAACATAGTCGACTCCATCCGCTTTGGTATAGGCTGGAGTTTCAAGGTTTTCATTGATTCCAAAAACCTTTTCGACAAACTTACCGTAGACCAGGTAACCAATGATAAGTGCTACAAATGAAAGTAAAAAAGTAATCACAAAAATCCTCCTCACAGATTTAAAATAGAATTAAGGATAAGTTCACTGCCTGTTCTTAGTTTAAATCATGTTAAGCGGAAGATGTTGAATTGAAGGCTATAATGTCGAAATTGATGTCTGAGAGTGAGTTTTCTAAGTGCGTTTTGTAAAATATTATGAACTATATTTCAAGTACATCCTTTAATGCCTTGACATAAGCTCGGCTCACGGGAACTTCGGAACGTTTTTCATCATTTAAAATTATAGTGTATGCTCCATTAAACCAAGGGACTAATTCTTGTACAAAGTTCAAATTCACTAAGTAGCTCCGGTGGGTGCGAAAAAAAGGATAGCTCGCTAATTTTTCTTCCAGTGCTTGTAAGGTGTACTTGGTTGAATACACTTTGTCTGACGTTTTGATGAAGACATCCCGGTTTTCACGGTAGACATAGAAAATGTCTTTAGGATCAATCAAAACTACACTTTCTTCCCCTTGGACGGCGAGTTTTGAGATTTTTGCAGCTTGAAATTGACCGACTGCCGCGGCTACGCTCTCTCCGGCCATTTTTTTCAGAAGTCCAATGAGGGAATTATTGAGCGTTTTATTCCGTGAATCGTCCTTGGGATTTCTCATTCTTTGACGGATTCGCTCCACCGTTTTCAAGACGCGTTCCCCATCAAAAGGCTTCAGAAGATAGTCTACGGCGTTGACTTCAAAGGCTTGAATAGCATGCTTGTCATAGGCTGTAGCAAAAACAATCATTAAATTTTGATCCTCTTCGAGCAATTTTCTCGCCACGGTTAAGCCATCGAGATTGGGCATGTGGATATCTAAGAAGGCCACATCAGGCTTGAGGGCTAGGATTTTTTCTAAAGCTTCTGTGCCCTGGGTCGCCTCTCCCACAATTTCGATATCTTCGCATTGCTTTAAGAGATAAGTCAGTTCATCCCGAGCGAGTGGTTCATCATCGGCGATAACTACATAAATCACGCCATACTCCCTCCCTGCTTTAGCGGAACTTTAAACCAGACACACGTTCCCTGCTCCAATTCACTGTCGATATGAAGTTGGGATTCCTCGCCAAAATGGTACGTAAGACGCTGGTTCACATTATATAAGGCCAGGCCTGTCCCTTCTTGAGATTCGATTCGACTGTGAAGTAATTCAGAAGTTCGTTCTGGGGAAATTCCAATTCCGTTGTCCTTCACAGAAATGAAGGCATACCCTTCAGTTTCAGTAACATGAACGAGGATTTCACCAGTTTTCTCAAGCCCTTTTAGGCCATGACGTATTCCATTTTCCACAAGAGGTTGAAGTGTAAGTGGGGGTAAAAGAACATTTTCTAGCTTAGGATCGATTTCAAGTTTAACACTTAAGCGTTTTGTGAAACGAACTTGTTCAATATCCAGATAGGCACGGGTATGGTCGAGTTCCTGTCTCAGGGTGACGAATTCGTGAAGGGAGGCGTTTAAATTCTGCCTGAAAAAGTACCCGAGTTGAATGAGAAGTTTACGTGCCATATCGGGTTGTGTACGGACGAGAGCAACCATTGTATTTAAGGAATTAAACAAGAAGTGTGGGTTCATCTGCGCTTGGAGTGCTTTAATCTCGGCCTCTCGGATGAGTTGAGCATGGTTCTGCGCGTCGACCACTTCAAGCTGATGCGAGAGAAGTTTGCCTAGACCCTGGGCTACTTCTTCGTCGACTGGTTTAATCTGTTTGGGGTTTAAAAAATAGAATTTTAAAACCCCAATCACTTCGTCTGCCTTTTTCAAGGGGACAATGATTGCTACCGCAAGCGGACACCCTTTTTGCGGACAGTGGATTTCATCTAAGGATTTGGGTATATATAGTTTTCCAGTTCTGAGTACTTGCTTCGTCGCATCAGTCAAAACGGTGTGTCCTGGCAAATGATGATCATCCCCTATCCCGACATGGGAGAGGATTTTTTCATGATCCGTAATCGAGACTGCGGAAGCACCCGTTGTTTTTAGAAGAAGCTTAGAAATTTGGGTTGCGGATTCTTCAGTGAGTCCTCTCCGGAGATTGACCAGCATTTGATCGACGATATGGAGGACTTTTTGAGCCTGATTGGCTTCGATCCGGTCCTCTTCGTGTATGACAGATCGGATAATCGCGACGAAAAGTGCGATTCCTAGGCTATTTGCCAGGATCATCGGGAGGGCAATGACTTGAACCAAGGCAACCGCACTTTCCCAGGGTCTAGCGATGAGAAGGATGATCAGCATTTGGGCCGTCTCTGCAATAACTCCGGTTAATAGTGCTTTTGAGGTAGGGACAATTCTACGATTCCCGATCTTAAGATAAACGAGGCCGGCGATTAACCCTGCCATCACTGTGGAAATCCCACAGGCTATCCCAGTAAAGCCACCGAGAAGGTTTCTGTGTATACCCGCGATCAGCCCTGCTCCCAGACCAACCCAAGGTCCCCCTAAAAGTCCACCGATTGCGACACCCACGACCCGTGAGTTCGCGAGAGCCTCTTCAAAGCCGATTGCCTCTACGCGGGGAATCCAAAGAAAAGAGTTGGAACTGGGTCGAATCGAAATCCCGGTATACGTGCCGACGATTCCGAATAACCCAAATACTATCGATAGTTTAATGATCGTCCAGCGGTCGAGTTTATGATCGATTAGGTTACGAAACGCAGTTAGCCGCGTTAGGATAAACGCGATTGCCACGATCAAGCCGATTTGTTGAATCATTAGGAATAAGAGTTGCACAGTTAGAAGGCTCCTTTACGTTGGGTTATTAATTATAAATTTTAGGAAACTGCAATTCATCATATCATACCAACCCCGAAAATAGCAGCACGACATTTCGGACAAGACCCTTGGTCCATCAGTCGATTAACCAAGACAGGTTCACGTTGAATTACCGCTTCGCCGCACTGGGGACAAAACGTCGTGCTTCCACCTCTGACATTGCCTAGATACACATAGGGAAGATACTCTTTGGCTATATCCCATGCTCGTTCCAAGGTCTTTCGCTCTGTAGGCGGGACCGCGAGTCGATAAGCGGGATGGTAGGCACTCAAATGCCACGCCAGTGGAACATTGAGCTCGCGTAGCCATCTTGCCAATTCGGTAAGCTCCTGTGGATCATCATTAGCCCCTTGAATGACAAGAGTTGTCAGTTCCAAATGAACCCGCCCAGCCAAACGCTCGACATTGTCTAAAACCCAAGCCAGTTTGCCTCCACAATAGTGTTGATAAAACTCCTCCGTGAATGCTTTAATATCAATATTGACGGCATCCAGCCATGGAATCAATTCCTCGAGAAAGCGTGGCGAAATCGTTCCGTTACTCACTAATACGACCTGCCCCCCTTGAGCTCGCACGAGGGGAGCGGTATCCCTGATCATCTCAAACCACACGCTCGGCTCCGAATAGGTAAAACAGAGCCCTATCGACTTCCGCTCCTGCCCGGCAAGGTCCGCAAGCTCAGCAGGAGTGACTTTTCTCCCAACTTGATGTTGCTGAGATATCTCGTGATTCTGACAAAACGAACAGCTTAAGTTACAGCCAAAACCCCCGACGGAGAAAATCCAAGAACCGGGATGAAAATGGTAAAGGGGCTTCTTCTCAATCGGATCTATATTCCAGGCTGCCACTTCACCATAGGTTTTAGATACGACCTCTCCCGCGCGGTTTTCTCGGGCATGACACCGTCCCGACTGCCCATGACTTAATTGACAACGCTGTGGACACAACAAACAACTCGCACGGTAGGAATCTTTATTCTCATAAGTCGTGTTACTTATCTTTTTGGGGTTACTGTTACTTAACTTGTTTAGATTATCTACATCATTTGTATTACTCATAATGTCGTTTAACCTCAAAGCGCCAAAGGTCCACTGGGTCTCCCACTGAAATCCCCGCTTTTTGTTTAGCAATACTGATTTGGTCTGAAACCGTATCGACTCCTTCCAAATGGGGGAGTAAAAGTCCGCTTTTCCCACGTTGGCGAACCACGACTCCATACCTCCAAGGATCCAACTCTTCCGGTCCTGCAATTTTCTCAAGTTCACCTAAGACATCCACAGTAAAGTTCAGGGAGTCCAATTCATCTATTTGAACGGGCCTAAAACGCGGATCTTGGGTTCCGGCAGCAATCGCATTATGTTGAATTTCCAACGCTAGGTTTTCCTGCCAAGGCTCGGTTGTTCCAATACATCCGCGCAGTTGGCCGTTATGTTTTAGCGTTACAAAACATCCCCTCTTCACAGCAAACTCAGATGAGGATATGTCGGGTAAATCCGACGTAACCAGATCATTCTTCTGTAAATAGCCCTTAAGACAATGTCGTGCCCACTGCGGCAAGGGTGAGGAATGATACAGATCTGCCACTAGATATCCCACTCCAAACGGTCCTTCGTAGGACAGTACTTCAGGTGCTCCTTCTTTAGCAGCCAACCCCAAGCGAAGACTCCGATACCCACATTCGCCTGCTTTTTCGACAAGGTCAGCCGGTAAATCGGCAATCTTTTTCGCATCCCCCTGAAGCGCTTTGAATATAAATTGGTCAAACTCCGGCCCAGCCGAATCGAAGCCGTACGGCCCGTCCTCTTTCAAACGATGGGAGAGATCCCCACTAGCCACCAGGGCATAGCGTCCAGGTAAGTCTTCAAGGATTTTTCCCATACGTGCACCATACTCTTCCGGCCGCTCCAGGGGCATTCCCACCAGAACAACCTTACCGTTCCACCCTGACTTTTGTAAAAAATAAAGCGGTACAAATGCGCCATGATCCATCGCTCCCCGCATCGGGACCACCCTCGATAGATTTTCTGTAAATTGCGTAATAATCCTAGGGTCACTCGCAAACGACAAGCCTACTTGTCCGGCCCCAAACTGAGTAAAATTCCCTTGAACAGAATCATTTACGGCGAGAGTGATCCCGTCTTTAATCAGCGGTGCATGCGGAGAAATCAGAACCACCGTCTCAACTTCTGCCTGAGCAAGACGCCGTGCTATCTCATAATAAGCATCCAAACTCGCTTGGCACTTGCGTTCTTCTCCCTTCCCAACCTCTGGGACGAGAAGTGGCGGATGCGGAACAAATACCGTATAGACCAAACCCATATACCAGCACTCTCCTTTAACATCATAAATATTATTGCTTTGCCCTGACCTTTTCATTAAATGCTTGCTAACACGTCTTTCTTGTTTGCCTGATTATTTTTATTCCTTCTTCCAATAGATAGGATTCTCCTTTAATATCCATAAAATACTAGTGTGTCACAGGCGTGTCAAGGGCGGGCGTGTCAAGGGGACGGTCCTTTTAACACAAAATTAAGCATGTGTCGAAGTGTGTCGAAGGGACGGTCCTTTTAACACAAATTTAAGCAGAACCTGAAATAAGAATTCATTTCATTCGTCAGTGGTGCCGTATAGCGGCATGGAGGTCCGATATATCAAAAAAGACCGGTTAAAGAATTAACTCAGTTAATCCTTAACCAGCCTTTATCGAAAAACGATAACACTACTATCACGAATCTGCTTCTAAGTTGCTATTACTAACCGCGATCAAAATTAACCTTCAATGGGTCTAAGGTTACATAGGAAGTGACGAAGCACTTTGGGCTCATAGGTAAATTCCAAACCTTTGATTTGGTCCCGACGTTCCCAAATTGCTGCGAGAGCATCCACTACTACATCCATATGACGATCCGTATAGACACGACGCGGAATGGTTAAACGCATGAAATCCACGCCTGCTTTCTTTTGAATCCCGGTCTCCGGGTCACGGCCCAATAATAGTGAACCTACTTCGACCGGACGGACACCCGCCTCCAGATATAATTCATTACTAAGGGCTTGCGCCGGGAATTGTTCGGCAGGAATATGAGGAAGGAACTTTCCAGCATCCACGAAAACAGCATGCCCACCGACAGGCCACTGGATGGGAATACCACGCTTCCGAAGTTCTTCTCCGAGATATTCCACCTGTCCAATTCTACTTTCGAGATAGTCGAAGTCCAGACCTTCATAGAGTCCAACCGCTAAGCATTCCATATCACGGCCAGAGAGCCCGCCGTAAGTTACGAAGCCTTCCATAGGCACACAGCTCGTACAGGCATTTTGATACAATTCTTTTTCATTCTTAATCCCGATCAGCCCGCCCATATTGACAATGGCGTCTTTCTTAGCACTCATCGTGAAGTAGTCACCCATATCATACATTTCTCTAACAATCTCTTGAATGCTCTTATTTTCATACCCTGGTTCACGCTTTTTTATAAAATAAGCATTCTCAGCAAAACGAGCGGAGTCAATGTCGATCTTCAAGGAATATTTGTCCGCGATTTTCCGAACCCCGCGGAAATTCTCCATAGAAACCGGTTGTCCTCCCGAGGAATTACAGGTAATTGTGACGATAATGAAGGCGATGTTTTCAGGGCCTTTTTCAACGATGAACTTCTCAAGATTTTCTAGATCGAAGTTGCCCTTAAAGGGATGCTCCTTTTGCGTATCGAAGGCATCTTCAATAACCATGTTTACTGCGACCATGCCATTCATTTCGATATGAGCCATGGTTGTATCAAAGTGCATATTGCCAAGGACAAATTGTCCGTTGTGTTTTTTCAAATGGGGAAAGAGGACTTGCTCTGCTCCACGTCCTTGGTGAGTCGGAATAACATAGTCATACCCAAAGATCCCTTTCACAGCATCCTTCACTTTTAAAAAAGACTTGCTTCCAGCATAGGACTCATCTCCGAGCATCAAGGCTGACCACTGTTTATCACTCATAGCGCCAGTTCCGCTATCTGTGAGCAGATCAATGTAAACGTCTTCTGCTTTTAAAAGAAAGGGATTGTACCCCGCTTCTTGAAGTTTTATCAAACGCTCTTCACGAGAAATCATACGCATGGATTCCACCATTTTAATGCGATATGGTTCTGCTTTTCTAGCCATTTTAGTTTCCTCCCTTTATCTACGTTATTTTTATTAGATGAGATATTAAAGTCCAAATCATATAGAATGCAAAATGTGTGCCATTGGCAGATGAAATAGAAATTATTCAAAATGCTCTTCTAGGTATTAGAATGCCCTTACCTGGCCACTTTTACATATAGGGTTTTTAAACTCATTTCAAAGTTTATTAATCAGTTGATAAGAAATAGTGACAAGTATTCTTATCAGTGATAAAAATACTTGTCACTCTCGAATTCATTATTTTACTAGTCAATCCCATAAGTCTTCATCTTATTTAAGATTGTTGTATTGGAAACTCCGAGTATCCTTCCAGCTTTTCTAGAAGACGAATGAGTGTCCAAAACCCGTATGAGAACTTGCTTCTCAACGTCGCCCACAATTTTTTTCAAGGTCGGCCATTCGTTATTTATCGGAATCTTTATTTGAAAGTCTTCCTCTTCAGTTTTTAAAAGTTGTTGGGTAGAAGCTAAATCTGCCCACTCATAGAAAAGACGAGGCGTAATTTCAGCGGAATCCATGACATTGATAATTCGTTCCAGCGTGTTTTCAAGCTGTCGAACATTTCCTGGCCAAGTTTGAACCATCAACCAGTCCATGCTCTCTTTAGTTATATGGATCTCAGGTTTCTCTAACTTCTCAGAAATCTTGCGTATCAAGTATTGAGCGACCAAAGGAATATCCTCAGGACGTTCGCGAAGGGGAGGAATCCGCAAGGGGATAACATTTAAGCGATAATATAGGTCTTCCCGAAATTCTCCCCTTTGGATCATTTCTTCCAGATTACGATGTGTCGCAGCAACAATGCGAACATCTACCGAAACTTCCTTGGTTCCTCCAACCCGGCGAATCGTGCCCTCTTGCAAAACCCGCAGCAACCTTACCTGAACCTGGGCTGCAATTTCCCCAATTTCATCTAAAAAGATGGTTCCATGTTCTGCTTGTTCAAAAAGCCCCTTCCTTCCCCCTTTCGCGGCCCCTGTGAACGAACCTTCTTCATAGCCAAAGAGTTCGCTTTCCAGCAAGCTATCCGGTAAGGCCGCACAATTAATAGCAATAAAGGGAGCTTGATTACGCAAACTTTCCATATGAATCGCTCGAGCAAACAACTCTTTTCCTGTTCCACTTTCCCCTCGCAATAAGACTGTTGAGTTTCCTTTAGCCACCATTTTAGCGGTTTCAATAACATGGCGCATCTTGGCACTCTGATAAATAATGCCCTCGAAGGACAGTAAGTGTTTTTGTCTGTCTACTTTTGAAATAATCTCTTCTACTTGACGGAAATCTTTCATGGTGGCAACCGCTCCAATGATCTGCCCTTTGGCATTGAGCACTGGAACACCTGTCGTCAAAAAATGAATCACTCGATTTCCCTTTTTAAATTCTCGTTCCTCGAGCTGATAAGATCGTCCTGTCTTAAGGGTTTCTAGAATGGGAGCGTTCTCTTGAAACAGATCCTCAGCATCTGATCCGATTACATCTTCAGCTGAACAGTGAAATATTTTACAGGCCACTTCATTAATTTGAATAATTTCTCCCTCTTTATTAACGGCCACAATCCCTTCGCTGACAGAGTTCAAAATAGTTCTTAACTCATGTTCTCGCTCTTCGTACGGCATCTGATCACGCAAGTTTACAAAGAGAACCCCTTTAACCGTTTCTAAATCTCTTATTAAGCTTTGAACCTGCTCATCAGAAGTACCACGGAATTTAATAAACATGCCCTGATCTGGAATGACTTCCATCCCAATCTTGTCAACCCCAGTTCTTTCGCAGCTCGCAAAGATCTCCATTCCCAAACCCAAGCGGTCTTCGAAATCAATCTGAATTACACGTTCCAGAAATTCCATCATGGTTACCTCCCTTATTGAACTGTTCAAATGGATGTCGAAATAAATTCTGGCAACGAATTATATCATAAGCAAAGTTCAACCCTCAATGAATTGATAAAATCCGTCCAATCAGTACAAAATAATCTCGCAGCCTTAAATTTTAATATCTTGATTGGTTTATTCCTACAAAATCAGGTATACTTTTAAATAGTTGTGTCATGCGTCAATCCGTGACAATTTCAAGGAGGTAGATCACATGAATAAACAAACAATCAATACCCAAAATGCACCCGCAGCCATTGGCCCTTATTCTCAAGGGGTTAAAGTAGGAAACTTAATTTTCACATCCGGACAGCTCCCTATCAACACGCAAAGTGGAGAATTGGTCGCTGATATTGAAGGAGCGACCAAACAATCCTTAGATAATGTCAAAGCAATCCTAGAAGCCTCAGGCTCTTCCATGGACGACGTCGTAAAAACCGTGGTTTTTCTGAAAGACATGAATGATTTCGCTGCGATGAATGCCGTTTATGCCACCTATTTTCCGAATACCCCCCCGGCTCGTTCAGCTGTTCAAGTTGCACGTTTACCTAAGGATGCTATTGTGGAAATCGAAGCGATCGCTCTCGCTAAATAAATCTTATGGAAAAGGACCCTTAAAATCTAAAGGTTTTAAGGGTCCTTTTGCGTTCTATTTTTTACCATTATCGGAGGTTGTTTGGCAATAGAACTAAATATCTAACTTCATATCCCCAAACTTAATCCAACCCTTTTTCCTCATGAACTCCGAAATAGCCAAAGTCAGAACCGCGGGTAAAACGAAATGTAATAATCCAATTTTGATTAAGACACTAGTACTCATACCCATAGCTGCGATTGTCCCAAACTGTCCTACTAACCCTGAGGTACCCATGCCAGCACCAGCTGGGATGTTAGACATCGGCAATATAGTTGTAGCTAAGGGGCCTAAAATTGCGCTGGCTAATATGGCAGGCACCCATATCAACGGATTTCTAACAATATTAGGTACTTGGAGCATGGAGGTTCCTAACCCTTGGGAAACTAAACCTCCCCATCCATTCTCACGATAACTTGCTACTGCAAACCCAACCATCTGTGTAGCACAACCAACTGTTGCCGCTCCCGCAGCGGGACCTCCTAATACAAGCATCATAGCCAAAGCAGCACTACTAATTGGCAAGGTTAATACTACGCCCATCAGCACAGAAACCAAAACACCCATCGGAATTGGGGCGAGTTCTGTCGCCATCATTATGACTGATCCCAGCCATTTCATAAATTCTGCTAAGGGTGGTCCAATAAAGGTTCCAGCAGCGACACCCACCAAGATGGTAACAGCAGGAGTTACAATAATATCCACTTTTGTCTCTTTGGAAACCAATTTTCCAAATTCAGCCCCCATGACGGCTGCCACGAAGGCACCGACGGGTCCTCCAACAGCAGCCCCTGCCATACCAGTAATAGTAGAAGCAAACAATACAAGCGGAGGAGCTCCTAAGCCAAAGGCTACAGCTACACCGATGGCTGGCCCCATCATTCCCATAGCCTGTTTACCAAAATCAATAAGAAATTGTAATCCAGTTTGCTCTCCAATTACTTTAAGAATAAGTCCTACGATAAGACTGGAGAATAATCCCAAAGCCATCGCACCTAAAGCATCAATACCATATCTTTTGACAGAAAATATTATGTTTTTTCGTTTTAAAAAGCTTAATTTCTTTTCCTGATCTTCTTGATTTTCAGCCATGTTTTCCGCCTCCTGAATTTTGCTTAATAGCACAAGACTTACTCCATAATTGTTCCAAGTAAAAATCATTTTTTTCGAACATAGATTATATCTTTTCGAGGTCTTGCGGATTTACTCCTTTATTATTGGTTACAGCTTAATAATTTTTTGAAGATCTTCAATATGGAACACCCACTTATCGAAGCGGATGTCTTAAACGTGGATTATCTGATTTAAAACATCTACGCCTGTAGTATTAACTCAACATGGAACATTAATCCATTTATATCATATTATGTATTATTACTAAGGTGTCTTCAGATTTATAAAAAGGGGGCTTGCCCATGAAATCGTTGATGGGGCAACGGAGTTATTCTCCGAATCAACAGAACAAGTTCTCCCCAATTCAGCGACAGGGTACTAACCCTGTTCCGCGGCAGGGACTAGGACCATCATCTATTAAACAGCAAATTTCTACACCGCCTCCTCAAGCAACTCCCCCCAAAGTTCAATCTATAATCCAACCGGTAACCCAGCCCACTTCTGTTCAGAAGCAACTTAATTCTTTAGCGCAAGCCTCTTCCACTGCACCAGAATCTTCCGACCTCTGGCAACAGCAAGTTGGAATCCTTATAAAAAAATATGGACCTTCTCTAATGAGACAATTTGGGCCTCCTCTAGCTCGCAAAATAGGGCTTCCCATCGCCCAGCACATTGGCCCTCCCTTGGCACAAAAAGTAGGAATTCCCCTTGCTCGGCGTGTTGGCCTTCCACTTCTACGCAAAGTATTTCTCCCCCTCGCAAAGCGAGCAGGGTTTGCGCTCATTCGACGGATAGGGCTACCGTTTTAACCTATACCTCCAAACAATACACTGATTAAAAGGCTGTTGACCTTAATGCCAACAGCCTTTTAATCAGTGTATAACATTTGCTTTATTATTTCACGATGAGAACAGGACACGCTGCTTTTCGGAGAACGCGCTGGCTCACACTACCTAATGCTGCTCCATGGATTGGCCCGTAACCATGACTCCCCATAACCACTAAGTCTATATTCTCATTGAGAATTTCTTCTAAAATAACACTCGATGGGTGTTGTCCCTGTATCATTCTTTCCTTTAAGGGGACACCTTTAACATCGATTCCTTTGATAGTTGCTTCTAACGTAAGCTTTCCTGCCTTTTCAATTTGGTTCGGCGTAATTTCTTGCATGAGATAAGCCATATTATAGCCCCAATAAGCTTCTGGAGTATAGGTGACAAATAGAAGTTCAATTTCGGACTGTAATTCTCGGGCAAGATCTAAAGCAGTTTGCAACGCTCTACGTGAATACTCAGAAGCATCTGTGGGCACTAATATCTTTTTGAACATGCCTCAACCTCCTTCAATTCTTCAAACTCTTTCTAACTCATTTGTCTTGAATTGAAGATACCATTTTAGCAAGAATCAATCAATATTACCCACCAATTGTTATAATCAATTTTAACTATGGTCGTTCGTGATTACTTTACGATTAGAACAGGGCATTCTGCTCGTTGAAGAACGCGCTGGCTCACACTGCCTAACACCGAACCGGCAATTGGACCGTAACCATGGCTCCCCATGACCACTAAATCTATGCTCTCTTGCTCAACTTCTTCGAGAATCATAGTCGCCGGATATCCCTCAACTACTTTTTTCTTCAAAGTGACATTCCCCACATCGATACCTTCAAGCGTTGCTTCTAAGGCGAGCTTCCCTGCATCTTCAATTTGTTCTGGCGGAACTAAAACACTATAAGCTACATTATAACCCCAGTAAGCTTCTCGAATGTACATAACGAACAAAAGCTCGATTTCCCCACCAAATTTTCCAGCAAGTTCTAATGCAGTTATTAACGCTCGACGAGAATACTCCGAAGCATCGGTTGCCACTAATATCTTTTTAAACACAACTAGTGCTACCTCCTAAATCTTTTTAACCCTAACCTACTGATGATAATTCTTCATCCTATTATTTGAATCCTGCTTTACTTATAAAAATTCTTCTCAACGCTTAATAACTATGATTTTTTTATCTACCATCCCTGAGTTCTAAGCCCAGGTCAATATTTCCATTGTCTAGTATGAGTATATTAAAGGATGGAAACTCTTTACACGGAACATTTGTTCTGGTAAAGTAATTCTTGTGATACTAATCTTATTATCCCTTGTGGAGACATTTTCTACGCACTTACGTCAGTCAAACATTTGTACCCGCTTGTCTAGATTCTATAAAGGTGAGTGATACGTATGAAAATATTAATGCAACCGATCGAAATGATTGCTTGGTTCACACAAGAGGGAACCCCCAATCCGATTCGCTATAAGCTAACTTCCGCTGACGCCGCGAGCATCGTGGTCAAAGTTGACCGAGTGGTAACCCGCTCCGAAGAGAAAATTGCCGGTAATCGCATGATTCTTTTTCGTTGTCAAAGTGAAATGAACGGACTCTTAAAACTGTATGAACTCAAATATGAGTTGAACACCTGTAAATGGTTTCTGTATAAAGCTTAATGAAAACTCTGCCCTGAATTATAATGATCCTGCTCTACGATAAGCCGGTCAGTCCGAATCCCTAGAGAAAGAGAGCTCGCCTTACTAAAAGTATTAGTGGTTCGTAAAATAATAGCTTTTGAAAATAGTAGCCATTTAAAAGGAAAAGGGCTGTTAACGAGGTTTAATCGTCAACAGCTCTTCAATATTGGGTAGCGCTCATTTATCATTGCTGACAAGAATTTACTTTACGATTAGAACAGGGCAGGTTGATTTTCGGAGAACGCGCTGACTCACACTGCCCAACACTGTTCCAGCAATCGGACCGTATCCATGACTCCCCATGACAACTAAGTCAATATTCTCATTGCCGATTTCTTCTAAAATCACGCTCGACGGATGTCCAGGGATTTTCTTCTTCTTCAAGGGAACGTCACCCACATCAATTCCTTCAAGGGTGGCCATTAACGTCTGCTCCGCTGTCTCTTCGATTTGTTCTTTAGATACTTCGATAGTATAAGCTGGATTATAGCCCCAGTACGCTTCTGGGGTGTAGGTGACGAATAGAAGAACCACTTCCCCTTGGAATTTCCTAGCAAGTTCCAAGGCAGCTATTAAAGACCGACGCGAAAATTCTGAGGCATCTGTTGGAACCATTATTCTTTTATACACATAACTCCCCCTCATTTATTATCATTGCATATTATTGTAAGATTGTATTCCACGTTAAACATATTAATCCTGCTTAGTTTTTTAATATTGCAACTATTTTTAATAGAAGGTAGAAGAAGTTACAATTATCATTCTCAAGACCCTACAACCATGGAATTCTTCAAAAAAGCTCCCACAACACTGAGCTACAGTGGAGTGGGAACTTTTCATTAGGCATCCATCTCTTTTTTTAGAATTTCAATAATCCGTGCTTTATTCGGAACCTTCCCAGTCAGCTTAACTACGCCGTTAATCACGAGAGCAGGTGTACTCATAACCCCATAAGACATAATCTTATGCATGTCCTCGACCTTTTCAACTTGAGCTACAATCCCTAGTTCCGCAATCCCCTCTTTAGTCACCTTTTCTAGCTTCGTGCAGTTCGTACAACCTGAACCTAAAATTTTAATCTCCAACTTCCTCAATCCCTTTCAAAGTAATTTTCAACTTTCGCAGAAGTACATTTCCAGCTTCTTAGCGTTCGGCCAGATGCCTCATCAAAGCTTCCCCTTCTCTGAATTGTTGAGCAAGGATTTCCTGAACTTTGTCTAGAATTATCAATACTTCTGGGTATTTAATACGGTACATTACTTTCAAACCCACTTTTGTCGATACAATAATCTGTTGTTTGCGCAATATGCTTAAGTGTTGGGACAAATTCGACTGTTCTATGCCCAAATCATCAATCAGCTCACAGACACAGACTTCGTCGTTTCGTTTTGCCAATTGCTCAAGGATCCGTACTCGAGTAGGGTGCGCTAGGGCTTTAAAAAAATCACTTTTCATGGATATTATTTGTTCTTTCACGTAGAACCCTCCCGAATCTTTTTCCTATTCTTAATTAATAATATTATAATATATATTTTAATGCAAATCCAATATTTAAACTATAAAGGATTCCTTGAATTTCTCATACTTAAACCTTTGGCAATCACCGATTGCACCACGGCACTACATCAGCCACCCGCCGGGTTCTTGGTTAAGCATTCACGCCCTACACTGGCCCCTGTGTGCCTTTTAATATCCTCCAATGTTGAACAACACTGCGACTCCGCTATGTGGTAAAGGATTTCCTCTTCTGTAACGCTGGCACAATAGCAAATAGGAATTGGAGGAACAATATTTTTCTTAAACCAAATCTTTGATTTTAAGTGTTCCCAGTCAATATCTGTCTGTCCCCTGTAAAATAACCGACCTATGCATTCTGAGGTTCTGCACAGGAAAAACTGTTCTCCCAATAGCGCAATATTGTCCTTTAGTTGATGTTCCACTGTAGTCTTTGTTACCTTGTGACCAATCTCCCCGCATAAGGGACAAGCTTCAGTACCATTAACTTTTGGTTTAAATTTTAGTTCTAACACAATCCCTGCTCCCCCTTATTTTTTGCTGATCGTAACTTAATTAGTTCGCCTGAAGTTCGTTGTCACGTTGCATATCCTATTCTTCCGTGTCACTATTGTATGGCAAAACTTAGTAAGATACAAAACTAAAAAGTGCTAACATCACGTACATAAATCGCATTGATCCAATCGTGAGACTCCCACTTCTACAAGTGAGAGTGGTATCCCGTACTCTGCTTCGGTGGGGGTAGACTCCCCTACCGAAGTCTCGATGTTCAACTTTAGGGAACGAGTTCACTGTCAGCAATACGAAGGGGGTAAAACAAAAGGAGTCTGTAACAAACTAGAAAACAAGTTTTGTTACAGACCCTTTTAAAAATTAAGCTTTAATAACCTTCACACGAGTATCATAGAAGCAAATACTGCCTCCCGTAAGATCCTGTAACCCCACATTTTTAAGAACAGGGTCTACTCGCATCACTGGATTGAAATGCGTTCCTTTACCTCGCCGGGGATCCCCTTTGATAACCTTACCATCCACGGTAATATCGCGAGATCCATAGGCAAAGTGGCCAAAGCTCACGTGGAAAGCTACGGTTCCAGGACGTATCCCTTGGACCAATTTCACTTTCGCTACCATCTGAATTTCGCCTTGCGGTCCCAGCTTCCAGACACCATCTGGGTTAGTCGCCGAAAGAAGACGAACTTTATCCCCATCTTTGATTCCCAGCTTTTCCCCGTCAGCCGCATTCATCATTACGCTGTTTTCTTTCTCCAGCGCTAACAGCCAGTAGTTCCCAGCCGTTCTAGACTTGGTATGATGAATTGGGCGATAGGTAATCAAGCTAAAGGGAAAACCATCTTCCTCATCAGTTAGTAATTTACCTGCACAGTCCGCTGGGCCGGCTACATAAGCTGCATGAGGAATAAAGCTCTTACCCGTCATGGTATTTTTGGTCTTGGCGGTCTTCTCCTGGTAGATATTAATGAGTGCTCCATACTTGTTTTTCAGTTTTTCTCCATCGTAGGTGTCCGAATCATCCTGGAAGCGTCCACCACGGTTTAGAACATAGATTACCTTTTTCCAGTTTGCAGCGCCACATGCTTCTTTCCAACGTTCTGGATCAAAGATCGATTTTGGAAGATGCTTCCGAGCAGCTAGGAAAATCTTCTCTTCCTCCTCATTAGCATCTGGAACGGGTTTTCCATCCGTCGCTACATTAGCAACTTGTTTCAAGTAGAGGTGATCTGGATGGGTTAGAGGAACTCCTTTTTCAAAACCATCAGGACCAAAACCAGGCAGATTCATCTTCTCGGCGAGGCCTAGAAGGAAGCTCTCAAAACTCATCGGCATTTCCTGTCCATAGACTTTCGCATTATCTGTGAGCGGTGGCGCAGCCGGCTGGCGGATCGGTTGAGTTTTATGCGGAATACTCGGATGGCCCCCTTGGAATTCCCATCGTTCCAGATACGTAAGATCTGGGATAATATAATCTGCAAAGACCGAAGTCTCGCCCACGGTAATATCAAACGTTACAAACAACGGGACTTTCTTAACATCCGTGATAATATCAACCAAAGGGCCAGCTGCCGGCAACGTGTAAATGGGTGAACCCATATACAGGAATAATGCTTTACAAGGATAAGGGTAAGCATCTCCCATAGAAGGAAGAACCTCCTGGTAGACATCACTAGCTAGGGGGAACCAAGGCCGTTTGGCAGGATACCCACTAAAGATTGTTGTATCTTCGTATTTCACATTGTGGCGAATCAAAGAGACCCCAAATTCCTGTAATTTACCCGGTTGATTTGCCACCTTATAGACCTGACCTTCTTTGGCACCGGCTGGACTGTAGTCGGATTTTTTAATAAATCCTCCTTTGTAGTCGAAATTACCGTTCAAAACATTCAGCGTAAACCAGGCAAAGTTGTTATAGAAGCCATTAGTATGCTGGGAAGGTCCACGATGGATATCGACCACCGCTTTTTTGCCATGGCTCGTAAATTCCTTAGCCAGAATTTCAATGTCCCCCGCTTCTACCCCTGCAAGTTCAGCCCATTCTGCAATAGTTTTCTTACTAGCTTCCTCTTTCAGAATCATCAGAGCGCTCTTAACTTTAATCCCATTGATTTCGGTGTCTACGAGCAAATCCCCAGTAACAGCCTCGGTCTCACTGTTAGGATCAAGCATGACCGGTTTGCCGTCCTTAAAGACGACAAACAGTTCATCTTCATATTCCAGGCCCTCTTTCGTGGTCTTCTTAACTTTTGTACCACCGATTTCGTGCGACCGTAAAAAAGTACCTGGTTTTCCGTTTTCAATCTTCACAAGCCAAGCAGCATTGGACCATGTCGGTTCTCCAGCCGCTTTAGCAGCCGCCTTATTAGCACACGCTAAAAATTTAGCATCGTAGCGTCGGTTTTCAATGATCCAGCGAATCATACCCATAGCAACCCCAGCATCTTCTCCGGGTTTAGCCGGTAACCATTTCCACGCTTTGGAAGCAAGTTTCGAGAAGCGTGGATCAATGCAGGCAAACTTGAGACGCCCGGACGAAAGACCGTCTATAATACGGGAAGTCTGAAGCGGCGGTCCATAGTTAGCTTCAAAATGGTTAGCCCCTACAAAAAGAATAAATTCCGCTCCTGTGTACTCTCCTTGCCAATAGAATTTACTTCCTCCTGTCCAGGACATTCCATTCTTTGCTGCATCATATTGCCATTGTTCACTCATTGCCTTACCTGTGAAGTAAAGAGAACCTTGGCATACTGTTGTATGACCGTGGGCATTGGTGGAGCCCATACCTCCGATGGTAAAGCGCTTGAGTATGTCCCCGCGACCATCTTTTAAGCGTCCCCAATTAAAAACAAATTGGTTATTCTTCGGCCCGAAATCCGGATGTTTCGGATCAATTAATTTATCTAAATGCTCTTTAAATTTATCCTTAAACTCATTTACGAGCTGTTGCTTCTTGTCCTTGTCTTTCTCTGCGAGGATTTTCTTGATCTCCTCGGACATCTCTTTCCCAAGTTTGGCATCTTTCACCGCGCGTATCTGATTGAGGCCCTCTACTACGCGGTCTTCCTCTCCCGGTACATTGGCAAAGAGTTTGCCTCCGTTGGCAATCTCCTCTAGAGCTTGTTCAAACGGAATGCCAACCCATTTGTTTTCTCCTCGCTTGCCAACTCGTTTCAGAACTTTGCGGATTCGGTAAGGATCGTAGTAAGCCTGGAGTCCAGCCTGCCCTTTTGGACAGATGGCCGCGTCCACTTTGCTAATCGTGGCTTTGTAATCAGAATTGTACGGTAAATGAGGATAGAGGTTCCAGGGTGAATAGGGGCTTCCCTCGATTTTTAAGGGGATTCCCTCACCGGATTTTACTTTAATAGGGCAACCTGTATTACACTGCAAGCACGAGGAATTAATGATAGTTTCCGGATTGTTAAATCCGTACTCCTGTCCATCCGTACCAGCAATGGCTCTCTTCTGCATGTCAAGAAATAAGGGGCTTCCGCCAACAAACGCTGCGCCAGTAGCGACTGTTGCTCCCGTTAAAAATGTTCGACGACTAATCTTCTTTTTGGTGAGTATTTGCTCAAGTCCGTCCGTTTCTTTCTTACTCATCGTTTTACCTCCTTTTCTTAAACGTTAACTGATCTATTCGATTTTGTTGAACCCTCAGTATGGTCAACTAAAACTTTGGGAATCAACCAATAAATTGCCAAAACTACAGTTGATAGGAGCCCAACTGCAACCAACCATTCTACGATCGACGGTGTATAGCTAAGGCTCAATCTAGAATCTTGGAACGCCTCCGTCAATCCGCCTAAATCCGGCTGAGTAAACGCGGCCGTAACAAACGTGACTTTATAGGCCAATATTCCAACTAACGACAGGAGTACTCCAAAAAGTGCCGTTGCTGGTTTAGTCAAGAGATAAGTAGCTACTACTCCACCAAGTCCTACAAACAGGACCCAGAATCTCCAGTCCGTCATTTGGGCCATGGCTTCCGGCAAATTTCTTTCTAAGGCAAGATGTCCTACTTCTACCACTAGATGCATGACAATAGCATACAATAATAGCTTACGCAGTCCATTTCCGGCTTGCTGAAGCAAATCAGTCGCCCACAGGGCAGCCACTCCGTAGATCAAAGCTCCCCCTGCCACAATCGCTGACGTGACAAAGGCGAAGGCACTACCCCAGTTGTTCCAAAGAGGACGGGCGATCATATCCCCAAAAAACAAGGTTTCAGCCCCAAGAAATAGGATCGATAAACCTAAACCTAGATAGACTAAGGGTGATCGTACACTTGAAATTCCTTTTAACATAATAATTGCCACAGTAACAATAAACAGGGCATACCCCCATGACGCCCAGGCTAAAGGCGAGGAAAACGATGGAGAAAAGAAGATGCTAATTCCTTTCATTGGTTTGCCCAAATCGAGCGCGATAAAAGCTAGCGCCCCCATCAGCGAGATGGCCGCAGAACCAAAACCCAATTTAATCCAACGCACGGAATTGTTTTTATAACCCAAATAAAAGCCAAACCACGTAGCTCCTGCAGCTGCAGCGACCAAGAAAATATATAGGCTGACCCATAGTCCCCAGGGGACGTAACTGCCGTAATTGACGACCGAATCTCCCCAGATAAACGCTTTGCCGACCGCAGAACCGATACCGATCAAAGCTAATAAACCTAAAACCCATTGACTTAGTTTATTCATGCACTATCACCCCCTATAGATAATATACTTGAGGTCCTGTCCCCAAGGTTTCTTTTAAACGAGTAGGTTTTCCAGAACTTAGCACCTTGCTGATAAGACTATTTTTGTCATTGAGGTCACCAAAATAAGTGGCACGACCAATACAGGTTGTGACGCAAACGGGTAAGATTCCTACTTTTATACGGCTAGTACAAAAATGACATTTCCGGGCGCTTCCAATAACCGGTGAGCCATGTCCCGTTCTTGAATAGTTCTTCCCATATTCATAAAACGTTGCTGTCTCATAAGGCTGTAGTTGTGGGGTATCCTCAGTATAGTAATTTCCAGTGTCAAATGTCCGAGCCCCATACGGGCAATTAGCTAAACAGGATCGACAGCCGATACATTTTTCATAATTGATCTCTACAATTCCGTCTTTTCTCTTGAAGGTTGCTCCTACCGGACAAACCTTAACACAGGGTGGGTTTTCACACTGCATACAAGGTCGAGGTAAAAAAGAACGTTTGACCTTTGGATACTCCCCTGTCTCTTCTTCCATGACCGGACGGTAAACCACTCCGGGGGGAAGTTTGTATTCAGAGACACAACCGATGGTACAAGCATGGCAACCCACGCATTTGCGTGTATCGATTAACATGCCCCACTTTACTGACTCGGCCGCCCGAGCCAACGCGGCTTCTACCTCTTTCTGCATCGTAATGATAATATCATCTTGAGCCATGGTCTTCCTCCTTGTAATATATTTTGACTTTGTACTTACTTTCATTATTACATAAAATGGTTTGTATAAAAATCAGTAAAAACCCTGAAAATCTATCAGGGTTTTTACGAAGGGGGAAAATGTAAAACCCCAATATCTTTTCAAATACATAACAGCATTTAAGGAATTGGGGTTTTTCTCATCAAATATAGCCCTCTTGCATAGCATAGCGAACGAGTTCCGAACGTCTTTCGCACCCGGTCTTCTCCATGATCCGAGCCTTGTGCGTCTCGACCGTTTTAATGCTGACGGCTAATTTTTCACTAATTTCTTTATTGGTATGCCCTAAGGCAACTAACTTTAAAACCTCTGTTTCGCGACCGGTTAAATTGATACTTTTTTTAGAGTTTTCTCTGATTTCCGGATGGTAGATGGACTGAATAAGCATGCTCGCCATCGCGGGATGAAGAAATATTTCTTTGCGGGCCACCGCACGTACTGCCTCTAAGAGTTCAGAATCTGCAGCTTTTTTCAAAACATATCCACTGGCACCTGCCTGCATTGCCTGCTGAAGATACTCTTCTGCCTCGTGCATGGTCAGCATGAGAATCCCAACGTCCGGAGTTAATTGCTTAATCCGAGCAATGGCCTCAACTCCACTCATGCCTGGCATGGAAATGTCTAAAATAACCACATTAGGTTGGAGTATTTGTACCTTTTCCAAGGCCTCCTCTCCAGACACTGCTTCGCCAACCACCACCATATCCTTCTGAGAATTAAAAAACATTCTTAATCCGGTACGCAAGATCGTATGGTCATCGACCAGCAACACTCGTGTTTTTTCGTTCATGCTTCCACCCCCTTTCTAACGGCAACCTGACATACAGCGTAGTCCCCCGACCCGGTTCGGATTCAATCTCGAAGGTTCCACCAAACAGTGCTGACCGTTCTTGCATACCAGCAAGCCCTAGATTTTGACGTCCCTGGTTTCTTTCACTTAAAACCTGCTCTACATCAAATCCTACTCCATCATCTTCTATAATCAGATTCACACCCTCTGGGCGAATCTCCAAAACGATACTGACATTACGAGCCTTAGCGTATTTTGCTACATTTGTCAGTGCTTCTTGTACAATTCGGTATAGAGTCGTCTCTACTTCACTTGGTAAGCGTTCCATCACTTGGTTATGAACTTCAAGATCTACCACCATAAGCTCCTGTTGGCGTTTGTATTCGGTGACATAACGTTCCAGAGCCGCGACCAAACCCATGTCATCTAAAACTGTAGGGCGCAGTTCAACCGCTAGGCGATGCACATCTTCTAACGTCAGGTAGGCAACTCTTCTCAAATCTTCCGCCATGCCTCTTGTATGCTCCAAGTCATTTTCCTGACTTAGAAGTTTCAGCCCAATGATCAAGGACGTCAAACTTTGACCCGTCTCATCATGAAGTTCGCGAGCTATTCGCTTTCTCTCCTCTTCCTGCGCCGTAATCACTTTATTCAGTAATTGTTGGCGAATTTGTTCTTTGTCCATTAACTCTGCCAATAATGCTTCTCTTTCTTGAGTATATCGTTCCAAGCTTTCCGCCATTCCATTAAACGAATGACCGAGCTGTCCGATCTCATCCTGCCCCCCAATGCCCACTCGTTGGCTAAAATCTCCTTCAGCCACGGCTATGCTCGCGTCAACCAAGCGTTTTATAGGTCGCGTCAAAAAATGAGACATGATAAAGCCACCGAACAAACCTAAGATAGTAATTCCTATAGTTGTCACCATAAGCTTTATTGAGAGAGCATCAATGGTTCGATTCATATTGGCTTCAGACATGCCGATACGCACCCAGCCTGTATTTTTCCCAAGGGGAACTAGGACGTCAAGTATAGTACCCTCTTCGGAATCGATTTCTATCACAACCGCTCCGGTAGGGTCTTTCTCAAGCTGGCGTAATCCCAGTAAGCCCACTGGAATCCCTTGTCCGAAGTTATGCGCCACTAAATGTCCCTTCTCATCTAAGATAAGAACGTAGCGAACATCTTCATTATGCAATGAAACCATTTTTGTCTTCTCGTAAAGGCCGATTAAATCCCCCACGAGAATCAGATTCATGCTTTCGGCAGCTACTTGGTTCCCAATCGTAACCGCTCGTTTCCTCATTTGATCATCTAAAATTTTGGTCATATTAGACCGCATATCAATAATTACAGTTAAGCCCAATAAGCATATAAATACTCCAACAATCCCCATAATTTTGACAGAAAGGGGGACCGCCTCTTGGATTTCTTGAAGTGTTTGAGAAGTGAAATACTTAGTAATTCGTTTCGTCATTTTAATCATTTCAAGCCAAGCCTATTTCTTGTGCTATCGCTTGGATTTTATCATAGAGCTGTTGGTCTGGATGAACAAAACGTTCAAAATGCAAAAGTGCCATCGCCTTTCGCCCCTGTTCATCCATATGCATGGTCAGCAAAACATTCTTTAAAGTTGCTATGAATTCCTGGTCAGCCTTATGCGAGACAACGACCGGAGGGTTCCCCATCTCTTCTGATTGATCAACCACTTTAATCTTTCCCATAATGCTTGCATCACGTGTAATTGTCAGGTCATAAATTAAGCTATCAACAGCGGCTCCGTCAACAATACCTTCGGCCACCGCTCGAATCGACTTCTCATGACCATAGGTGAAAATCGTCTGCCTAAAAAAGTTATCGGGTTGATATCCCTTTCTTTTCAGCATCACTTGAGGTGCAATACGCCCTGAATACGATAAAGGGTCCATGTAAGCGAAGGATTTCCCCTTTAAGTCTAGAAGCGAAGACGCCCTTGACGATGAAGGAACAATGATATAAGACCTATACGTAGCAGACCCGGCAATTTGCGGGGTAACCAAAATTTGTTTGATTTGATTTTTCCCAACGTCCCCCACCAGAGCCCCTGAACAAATGAACCCTAATTGGACTTCTCCGGCTTCAATCAGACGATTCGTCTCAGTATAGTTTTGCCGTTGAACCATCTTGACCTTCATATCGACACGCTCTCCGATGATATTAAGCAAATCCCCATAAAGATTAACATTTTCCATCGGCGAGATAATTGAAGCCACCGCAATATTTAACACGGGTTTCCCTTCCAATTCAGGTTCCTGTTTTGGAGGAGCCTGTAGCTGAGAAAGCTGAATCTTAGGACGTTCTTGGTTGGTCTTGAAGTTCCAGAATCCCGAGGCCGCTGTTCCTAGAATTCCTAGCTGAACAACCCCTAAAGCACCCATCCAAATGACTTCTCGACGTGTAAACTCTTTGTTTTTGGACACTTCACTTTCCTCCGTTCAGCGATTGCTTATTATTAAAAAGACTTGGGCATTCGTTTAATCCAAAATCCACCTTTGAAATTTTTTGGTTCATAAGAGACAACAAACGCTTTAGGGCAGAGCTTATCGAGGATGTCAACTAGCTGGCGCTCATTACTCCTCTTGGCCAAAACCTGCATCATGAGCCGTGGACCATCCTTGCCATCGGCTAACCAAGAAGTGACACCATATCCATACTCCCGTAGTTTGGACGGTATTTCTATTTCAACACAATCCACAGTCACTTGAACTGTCACATAACCCAACGCAATATACTCCTCGATTCGACTGCCGATATACACCCCTAAGCCATAACCGACGCAGTAAGCTGCTATATTCCAATAATTATCAAGGTTTTTCAGAACAATCCCTAACCCCATCATATAGACAAAAATCTCAGCTACGGAAAGAATGGATGCTATAATTCTCTGCCCTTTTATGACGAAAATCATACGTAAAGTGCACATGGATACATAGACAATGTTAATTCCGATGATGATAAGAATAAGTTGCATAATTTCCTCCATTTTCAGCCACCATGTTTGCTACTCTATATTCTACCTTTTTAATCCCGCCTTGTCACCGAATAGATCTTATTTCAATAAATCCAACTTTTGGGAAAAACCTAGTTTTTTAGAAATCCTAGCTAGAACATGCTAAGCATAAAATCAACCGCCCGGTAATAGTGAGATGTAATCTGTGCAAATATCTGGTATAATATGTTATTAGGGGGGGAGCCATATGCCATTACCAGACGAAGCAAAAAGATATACATATGCTGATTATCTGGAATTTCCAGACGATGAACGATGGGAAATCATTGACGGAGTACCCTATATGCAATCAGCGCCAACTTGGCAACACCAAAACATACTTTTGGAATTAGCCGCACAGCTCAGAAACTATCTATCAGGCAAAGAATGCAGAGCGTTCATTTCTCCATTTGACCTAAGATTACCTAAGATTGACGAAGATGATGAACATGCTACTATAGTAATTCAGCCTGATATACTTGTAATATGCGATAAATCTAAACTTATAGGGAGTGGGTATTGCGGTACACCAGAATTAATAATTGAAATACTATCACCTTCAACAGAGAGAATCGACAGACTCACCAAATTTTGGGCATATGAAAAGGCTGGCGTGAAGGAATATTGGATAGTGGCGCCAGACACAAAGATCGTAAGCGTATTTATTTTACAGGATAACAACAGATATGGACGGCCTGAGTTGTATACTGATGCAGATAGTGTCGAAGTATCAATTTTCCCCGATCTTGTCCTAGAATTAAGAACAGTTTTCAATTTTTAGCTTTATACGTCACTGAGTCATTAAGTCTGTGTTAAATTAAAATGAGAAGAAGAGGGTACCTCTGTTCCCTCTTCTTCTCATTTTCTGTATAGATCCTGCTATCCTCTAATCGGTACTCCCTCCTTATTAAAATACTTCCTCCCGAAGGTCAAACTAACATTAACTAAGGCGATCATTACAGGCACTTCGATCAGCGGGCCGATGACTGCTGCGAACGCAGCTCCGGAGTTAATTCCAAACACCGCAACAGCAACAGCAATGGCCAGTTCAAAGTTATTGCTCGCTGCCGTAAAAGCTAAGGTGACAGTTTGACCATAGGGAAGTCCTTGTCGCCAAGCCATATAGAAAGAGACAAGATACATAACTGTAAAGTAAATCAATAGAGGTATCGCAATTCTTACAACATCCAACGGTACGGAAACAATAGTCTGACCTTTGAGCGAGAACATGATAATAATTGTAAAGAGCAAGGCAATTAGCGCGAGTGGGCTAATCTTAGGAATAAATTTTTTCTCGTACCACTCTTTTCCTTTCATAGGTAAAAGTATTAAGCGCGTAAGCATCCCCGCAAAAAAAGGAATTCCTAAATAAATAAGGACACTTTGGGCAATCTCCCAAATACTGATGTTTACGTTAATATTTAAAGCAAGACCGAGCCAGCTTGGTAGGACAGTAAGAAAGATGTAGGCATAGACCGAATAGAAGATAACCTGAAAAACAGAATTCAGAGCAACCAACGCTGCAGCATACTCTGAGTCTCCTTTAGCCAGGCTGTTCCAGAGAATTACCATGGCAATACAACGGGCTAGGCCTATCATAATAAGTCCCGCCATATACTCTGGGTAATTATGCAAGAAAATTACTGCAAGAGCAAACATTAAAATTGGCCCTACAATCCAGTTTTGAATTAACGATAAGGTCATGACTTTACCATTTCTAAAGACACGTCCGATTTCCTCATATTTCACTTTTGCTAGGGGTGGATACATCATCACGATTAAGCCCACGGCAATCAGAATATTAGTCGTCCCCATCTGAAATTGGTTAATAAAATCAGAGGTACCAGGGAATGCATACCCTATACCAACACCCACTGCCATTGCTAAAAAAATCCACAAAGTCAAATAGCGGTCCAGTGTTGATAACTTACGACTTACTGACAATTCGACACTCATGCTTTATCAACTCCTTATATAGTTATCTAATAGTAATACCCAGCCTCATTACTTAAGTCTTACATCCTTTGGCAAGCATTAGCCGTTCCTCGTCTTCCTCAACCTTGGGAAACATAGGCAAAAGTAAGGTTATCAGTGGATTTCCCATATTCAGTGAATAATAAGTCCATTGTCCTCCGCGACGTTCATTTACAAATCCCGTTTGTCGAAGACGCCTCATATGTTGGGACACTCCCGGTTGGCTTATTTCGAACACTTCTGTTAAATCACAAACACATAACTCTCGTCCCTGAAGTAATGATAAAATCCTCAACCGCGTTTTATCTCCTAATACCTTGAATTCTTCGGCCATTGCCTCAATACGCGGTGTAGTGCTCAAGAGCTTACCTCCTTTCTGTAACTATATCGTCTCATAGTAAGATATTCCTATATAATTATATTATTATATATTCTGTAAGATTTCAACTACGATTTTGTTATTTAAAAAAGGGCCTTATCCCTATATTAATTTCACCTTACACAAAGACAGCTAATCGGTCTCTGTGTAGGGGTCGAATTAAATATCATAAGGTAAGCAACTTATCCCCTTTGATTTCATCGTCACTCCAAGCAATAACGGCTAATTTTCCATCTGAATGTTCATCGACTTTGTTGATCCACTCAATCTCGTTGCTTGCCTTGGCAGATAACAATTTATTCGTTGTACTGGTATGATACAGTGAGGAATTAATTATCCACCATTTGGTCGCAATACCTGCACGTTTCAAATCTTCTTCGAGACGCATTGCCTCATATACGGGTGTGGCTTCAGCAAGCGTAACAATGATAACCTCAGTTTCGTCAGCATTACGGAGCCGTGGCAACAGATTTTTCACGGATTCGGGAATGTTACCTTGTGAACGCTGGATTTCCTTGTGATAGCTCTGCGTGGAATCAAGCAGCAAGAGTGTATGCCCGGTCGGAGCAGTGTCTATGACAACAACTTGATCTTCTGCCTTGTCCACAATCTGTGCAAAAGCTCTAAACACTGCAATCTCCTGTGTACAAGGGGAGCGTAAATCTTCTTCGATATAGGCAATATCCTCATCGGACATAGTTTCTCTTGCCTTCGAAAGCACTTCCTCTTGATATTTTCTCAGTTCAGCTTGCTCGTCAATATGACTTAAGCTGATCCCACTGTTTTCATCGATCACGAATTTAAGATGTGCCGCGGGATCGGTGGTAGTAAGGTGTACTGCTTTACCTCTTACGGATAATCCCATAGCAACCGCCGCCGCAATGGTCGTCTTACCTACACCACCTTTACCCATGGTAAAGATGACCTTTTTATTGGTGTTGTACAGATCCTCAATGACATTCTTAAGCTGAGGGATCGCCTGAGCCTGTATCGTTTCATCACGGACGATATAATTATCCGTAGTCAGCAATGCTCTTACATTGTTTATACCTGTAATGTTATAAGCTCGGAGCGGTACAGTGTAAGTGATAAGTTTTTGTAAACCCAGCGGTATTTCAGCAAGTGCTTTCTGTTGCTTGTGATAGAGGCTCTCAGAAATACTATCATCATACGAGGTTAGTACACCATTAATAACCATTACCTGATTGTTTACGCCTATCTCCGCAAGCTCTCTGGACGCTCTATCTGCCTCCTTGAGGGGTGGTGCTTCGGGACGTGAAACCAGAATGAGGGTTGTCAATTTGCTATCGGCTAAGGTTTTCACAGCCTTTCTATAAATTTCCTTTTTGCTCTCTAATCCTGATAGTTGTCCCAAGCAAGATGCACCGTGGGTGCTTTCACTAATGAAGTTGCTCCATGCAGATGGTAGTTGTAGCATTCTGAGTGTGTGACCTGTTGGAGCAGTATCAAAAATAACATGATCGTATTCTATTTGCGTTTTTTCATCGGTTATAAAGTTGGAAAACTCATTAAAGGCAGCAATTTCAACAGTACAAGAGCCAGAAAGTTGTTCCTCCATATTGTTTAGCACTGCATCGGGCAGTTTGCCACGGTAGGGAGCGATTACACTTTCCCTATATTCCGCTGCCGCCTGGATGGGATCAAGGTTGGCGACAACTAGATTTGGCACTTCTTTAATGGGAATACCCTTATTCGTCAGTTCGGTGTTAAAAACGTCCTGCAAGTTTGAAGCAGGATCAGTGCTGATAAGAAGCACCTTTTTACCACTGTCCGCAAGGGTGACCGCAGTAGCGCAAGCAGTTGAGGTTTTACCGACACCGCCTTTGCCTGTATAAAATAAATATTTTGTAAGCTTAATTTTCTGTGGATTAAAAATCTCCATAATTAGTTACCCCCGTTTGTTATTATTGAATAATACAGGATCAGCAACTCCCGTTAGAACAATCGCATCCTCCTGAACTCTTAGGAATCATATTAAATCCCTTTTCTTGCTCACCTAAAAAGCTAATCGGGATATCGAGGAGCTTCGCAAATTCTTCATTGCTAGGATATCTACTGGTTATTAAAATTTCACCGTCTAAGACAGTAGCTGGCAAATCATCAACTCCTTTGGTTTTGAGAAGGTCATTCACCGCCTTATTGTTGACAAATTCCATAGGAGCATTTGTAAGATTGAAACGGTCAACCTCAATGCCGCTTTTCTTAAGTGAATTAAGAACAGTAGAAATCCGAAGCAATTCAGTGTCAACCCCAACTCCACATAGACCTGTGGAACAGCACATAGCAGGCTCGAAGATTTGCATTTTTTTCATAAGTAAACACTCCTCATTATAATTTATAAAGGCAACTTACTTCAGGTGGAATCTTAAACTCTTCTGAAAATGAGTTGAACTTAATCTTAACATCCTGGTATAAGATTTCTCTCGTTGCTATTATGCCTTATCGTTGTAATTTCATTAAGCAGGTTTTTTGCTGCCTCACAACCCTCTTTGCTCAAGGAATAGTACATCCATTTTCCATGACGGCGATAACCAACAAGTCCCGAATCACATAACATCTTCATGTGGTGCGATAAGGTGGATTGCGAAATATTCAGATCTTCTAGGATTTCGCAGGCACACCTCTCTCTGCTTTGTAACATTTCAATGATTATCAACCGATTTGGATCGCTAAGTGCTTTAAATACTTTTGCATTGTTTTCATATTTAGTTTCCATTGTACACCCCATATCTATTTTAATCGATATGTACATTGTAAGTCTCATATCTATGGATGTCAATGTGATTAAAATATAATTGTATTAGCGCATAGGTATCTACACATAACCCAAATATAAGATTCGTCTTGTGTCTTTGATAACATATTGGCTTTTAAAGGAAATAATAAAGGAGACCTTCAAGTGGTCATAATTAAACCAATCTATACATAGTTGAATCCATACGTTTTGGCGATGTAAACCCCTGCATAAGAAAAGCTCCCAATAATGAAAATACCCTCCAGTAAAACGATGATATAGATATATAATCTATGCACTATTTTTTAAATCCTTTTTGGCCTATAGCTTATCTCTTTCCTTAAAAATCAAATCATCAAACAGAAAAGTAATAGAGGCATCTGTACCCTTAGTACTAATGCCTCTATCAATAACTCACGGCTGCCGAACAGATTAGCCCAACTCCTCTTCCACCCTCTTTACCGCCAGTAGTGTAGCTTTAATCTCTTCCTCACTCGTAAAATGGGAAGGGCTAAAGCGAACGACCCCCTGATCCAAGGTTCCTAGCATCCTGTGGGCATGGGCAGCACAGTGTAACCCTGCTCGGGCGATGACTCCTGCCTTCTCTTCTAATATAAAGCCCGCTGCTAAGGAATCAAGTTCCCCAATATTAAAGGCAACAATGGGCGACCTCTGCTCCACAATGTCATTTCCATAATCCAAGACAACTTTATCCGGTTGCAGGTATACCAGCGCTTGAGGATTGCTACACTCTAAACCTATTTTGGCTCCATCTGGCGCTTCTCAGTCCGGCACCATTGGTTTCATGATAGCGCTTATAGGGGTATATTAACAAAAATTCAGAGAAAGGAACGTGTTACAGTGCCGCGGGATGGATCCGCCTTGGTCGAAATGCCGGTCAGCATTACTATCATCGAAGAACGAAGACGGTTTTCATCCGTCCGTTGCGACGGAAAGCTAAGCAGTTCCTAAGGTTAAAAGCCTAAAAAGAACATATAAAATGCAATAAGCAGAATTACACTTCCCATGACAATTCTCAACACCTTGCTGAAGGTACCATATCTATTGCTTAATGTCATATTTTTTACAAAACCAATCGATGTTCCTGCTACAAGCACTAAGGCACTGTGACCTACTGAATAGAGCAATAACAGAACAATTCCCCATAACAAGCTGCCTCTTTCCGCTACAATAGCAAGAAGTGTAATCAGTACAGGAGTTGCACAGGGGGACGAAAACACACCGCCTAATATTCCTGCTATAAATGCTCCGATGTACCCTCTTCTGGTGTTCTTGGCAATTAGAGAGGTTGACGGAATAAAATTGTAAATTTCCCATGTTTGCAAAGCCATTAACACCATCAGCACACCTAGCAAAAGATACCACCATGACGACGATGTTCCCATTAGTCTGCCGACAAGTGATGAAACTGTTCCTAATATGGTAAATGTAACTGCTGAGCCTGCTGAAAAGGTAAGAGAAAGCAGAAATGCCCTTTTAGGGTCATTGTTTCCAGTGCCGCCTACATATCCAATGACAAGTGGAACGCTTGATAAGGAGCAAGGTGTTAGGGAAGTTAGCACTCCCGCGAGCAAAGCAAGCAAGGGAGCTACCCACATACTTTGCGAGATAAGTGTCGAAAGAATATCAAGCCATTCATTGATCATTCCACACCCATCTCCTTTAGTACAGCTCTAAGTTGTTCTTCCGTCATACCTCCTTGATGTGCAGTATAAACATGTTTGTTGGTATCACGAGTGGAATACAACATTATTTGCATAGCTTCTGCATCTTGAGGCACAAAGGGATTGCCCTCTCTATCAAAGAAAAACTGCGTTGGGATTACCTGTACAGGAAAATCAGCGGCTGCATTTTGATTTTTCCAAACATCTACGAACTTTACAACGGCCTTGCCCTGCATCTCCTTATTAAGTTCCTTAAGTACTGGCGCCATTTCTTTACAAGGAATACAGGAATCTGCCCCAAAATCAATCACAATAGGTAAACCATAAGATTTTAGCTGTTCAAGGTCTATTGCAGTTGCCTCAAGGGCGAGATCTCCTGTGTTAGCTGCTATGGGCTTTTCCTGATTACCTTTTAGGATAAAAATTCCTACTATTACTACGATGATAAGCAAAGGAGCCATGATTTTAAGGACTGATTTAGGTTTTTTCTCTTTATTATTCATTAAGCTTTCCTACCTCCATTTCATTTCTAAGTATTAATATAAAGAAAACTTAACTGGCGCCAAGCGCTGGCCATGGATGGCCGAGTGTCCCTGTAGCCAAGGATGGCGAGAAGGGACCCTTGGCGAAGGCAGCCGCCTTAGTTGCACTGCTACAGAAAGTATATAACGCAAGTTATACTTTCTGATCAGTATATAGAATACTTGGCTAGCGCCACGCTTTCATGTGCCAGCCATATTTTTGCCTCATATCGATACTTATCTATTTTATAATATATTAATACATAAATACTTGTCAATATTTTCAAGCAGAAGTCAACTAATCCCAAAAGGGAGTGTTCGAAACAAAACTTGTGATTTTTTTATGGCGGATTCAAGTTTCCAACAAGTAAATCCAGTGCTTCTATCATCATTAATTTGGTATAGCTATTGGATCAATATTTAGAAGTACAAAAACATCTTTTTTACATACGAAATGGCATGAGGATTAATAATACAATCCAACATGCCACTTTTTTGCCTTGGCAACTTCCCGACCTACATAAAAGCCACCCTGGAACTCTTCCTAACCTCATCATATATCTTGCTATTGCTGATTCCACCATAAAAACGGACAACACCGTTAACCGCCACCAGCGGTAAAGTAAAACCATTTTTAAACATCGTATGGGGCTTATCATAGCCCTTTAAATCATCTTCAAAAACATCGATAAACTGCAATCGTACGTCAGCCGCCAGATCACTTTCCTGGAAAAACCGGACCAAATTCTCAAACATTTCCCCCATGGTTTTTTTAGTTTCAGAGCCACAGGCACCACCGCAACTACACGAATTGGCTGGGGCTTCTTCACGGATTCCGAACACTTCTACCTGAACCATAAGTTTTTCCTCCTCACCCTTCTTTCAACAACTCCCACAGCCGCATGTCTTGTTTCCATTCGCACTTTTAGCCGTACTGCCATAATATTCGATCGCTTCTGCCGGACATAATGCTTGGCAACCAGTACATCGAGTCAATCAACAGCCACAAGATTTCGGGCAACTCATGGACAACCAAAAGGGAGCATTACACCCTCAATCCATCATTAATACTAATCTTCATTTTTCGCTTCCCCAATTCTTGTTCTACCAAAAGAAGGTGCTGTATTGGAGGCAAGGGTTCACCATCCTCTACGATTTTTTCAATGTAATAGATGCAGTTATTTTTCTCCTCTTGGGAATTGCTCAGGGTTTTGTACTTAAAACAGCTTACGAGGTCGTTGCTGTCTTCAATACACAGACCGCAGTTAAGACATGTTTTCATGTTCACACACCCTCCCACCATTTCCTACCACAGTTATCATTGCTTCAATCCTGGCTTCCATTACCTAGTTGAGCTACGGTTATCTAATTAGAGAGCCTCCTGCACTTGAACAATTGGCACAGGAGGTTTTTCTCAGTCTATAACTCTGTTTCAGTAAGCCATAGGGCTACATCCTTAATAATAATCGCTTGATTTTCAGATTGGCCATCGACCTTTATTAAACGCTCAATCATCCTGTCTTTCCCAAACGAGCATCCTTCAAGACTTTTCCCCATATCTCTGATCAAGCCCTCTTCAATAGCATCCGAAAAAACTTGCACAGAATCAATGTGACCATTTTTCAAACAAAACCCTAGTTCCACCTCGCCCCAACCAAATCGGCGGCTAAACGAAATATCGAACTTTGGAGTTTTACCAAATCGCCATTCCCAAGAGCAATACTTCCGAACTAGGGATTCAATATTGAGGTCTTTGCGGTCCACAGCTATTTCTTGAACGTTTCCCCCATAAACATCGATAAAGCTCTCTTCCATACCTTCTATCACACCTGCTAAAGTGACTGTCTTGCAAACTTCCGTTAGATTAACCACTCTGGACTGAACAGAATCGATGCCCTTGGAAATTATCTTTTCACGGGATACCTGTAAGTTACGACTAAGCTTCGTCAGATCGCTATTAATAAGGATCGTGCCGTGATGCAGAGCATTATCTTTATTAAAAAAGTAAGCGTTACCGGAAAACTTCTTCTCTCCGATCACCAAGTCGTTACGCCCCGTAAACTCGGCCTTTATGCCAAGTTTTTTTACCGCCTGCAAAATTACGGTTAGCTGTTTCGATAAATCATAATGCTTTTTATTCATAATGAAGGTAAAGTTTAAATTTCCTAAATCGTGGAAAACTGCCCCACCTCCGGATAAACGTCGGGCTAGTTTCCCACCGTCTCGTTCCAATTCAAGATGCCGACACTCTTTCCAAGCATTTTGATTTCTGCCGATAACCACTGTGTTGTCATTCTGCCATAAATAAAGGATTAACTCTTCTTCGGTTATTTGCTCCAGTAAATGTTCCTCTATAGCCAAATTCACCCACGGGTCGTGAGATAATGATTTGTAGATGCGAGTTTGAATCTGAATGATCATAGTTCACGTTCTCTTTCTTACTTAATTTTACATATTTCCGATCATTTCCTTGGATTCATTAGGTTCCAAAACATGATCCCGGATCAATACAAAGCTCAAAAGCAAGGTGATGATCAGAGCAATACCATTCATCAGGAAAAGGTTATTGAGCCCCACGGCTGAAATTACCCTACCGCCAATTGCGGTACCGATACCGCCTCCACCCATGAAACAGAAAGCGACCAAGGACATGGCTGCACCTCTTGCCTTCTGGGCAAACTCTGTAGCTCTTGTGAGGAGCGTGGAATGAGTAAAGATGAAACCAAGCCCCAACAAGGCAATACCCAGGATCAACATTCCCAAGCTGTTACCATATTGATAGATAATGATATCAGCAACTGCTGCTGACACCAGTCCTAAGCTCAATACTTTGCGCGCACCCATTTTAGCCGCTAGCTTACCGCTCAGCCGCCCGCCGATAACCGACATAATCCCAAAAGCCGTCATAATTAAACCGATATATAAATAGTTGAATCCATACGTTTTGGCGATGTATACCCCTGCATAAGAAAAGCTCCCAATAATGAAAATACCCTCCAGTAAAACGATGATATAGGTATACAAACTCCTGCTCGTTCCGAGCAGCTTGGCATATGGCGCAAAAATTTTGCTGTCAGGGTGTTTTTCCGAAGGAAGTGTCTTGTAATTATTCATCAGCAGTAAGGTTGGAATTATGGCCAGTATCGCATAGGCGCCGAAGACTCCTCTCCAATTAAGGAAGTAAGCAATTGTACCTCCAATGGCCATACTGAGTCCCTGCCCAAGAAACGATATGCCCATAAATGTCCCTATCGCACTCTGTCTTTCCTGGACAGGGAACATATCCCCAATCAAAGCGAGGGAAATTGGCATAACCGATGCAGCAAACACCCCGGTCAAAGCCCGATATATTGACAAACTGGTTAGACTTGAGCCTAACGCACAAAGCCCAGTCGCTACCGTAAACATAATCATCGCCAAGGTAATGACCTGCTTTTTCCCATATCGATCTGCCAAGGGACCAAAGATGATCTGAAAAATACCAAAGGGAAGCATGTAGGCCGTGATTAAGAGTCCCGCCCTTGAAATGTCAATCTCTAAATTCTGCGATATAGCCGGCAGTATAGGAGACACTACCCAGTTATCTGCCATGACGATAAAACCTGCTAACCCGAGCAACATGATGATCTTGTTTTTGTTCATGCTTCCTTCACCCTTCAATTCCTTAAATTCATCCAATCGTGAGACTCCCACTTCCTCAAGTGGGAGTGGTACCCCGTACTCCGCTTCGGTGACGATAGTCTCCCCCACCGAAGTCTCGATGTTCAACTTTTGTTGAACGAGTTCACTCTCGTTCGTTTTATCAGCAACTTCCGCAGCTGCAGGTTGTCTTGGGGCCACCCGTATCTCCATTATACTGAATCGCTTCTGCCGGACATAAAGTCTGACACCCTGTACAGCGATCAATGCATCCCTCTGGATAAATGACAATAGGTTTTGTGCTGTCTTTTTCGTAAACCCCATGTGTGCATTTATTAATACAGGACCCACATTCAATACAATTATCGTAATTAATGATCGGATACCAACTCTTAGTCATTATAACCTCTCCCCTTTTTATTAAAGTCGTTTTTCTTTCAATTAACTCATTCTACTCAACCATGCACTTGACTGCAGTTAGAACTTGTTCTAACTCCTCTTGCGTATAGTCAATTTTGTTTTCCCGTTCAATACCGAGACTGGTCACTAAAAAATGCTTATCCGCCTCAATCCCTGCACCGTCAAGAACCTTCTTTCCGCATCCTTTGCTACATCCCTCAATCAAAACCCATTGTTTTGCATACTTTGCCGCATCAGCCAACCTTATTAGATCTTTCTCTTTGGCTTTGACACCAGCCAGCCGCACAAATTTTCCGTATCCCTTCTTTTCCAGTCTGGTTGCAGCTTCATAGGCCATCAGAGATACATTAGAACCGCCAGGACAGACGACCAAGCATAAATCGCTGTTGTCATTTTCGGGCATGTCTTTCGTCTCCTCCTTTTGAGTTAAAAAGGATAACTATTTCTAAACATCACTACAAATTCGCATTACTTCGGACCACAGCCGCATCCACAGCCCCCAGAGGGTCCACTGCCTACCATGGCTAGACCTTTAGCCACTTGATCTCTTTGAGCAGCCCGCAATACCTCATCAAACTTAGTCGTTATCTCGCCAACGACCTTTTCAACCATTGCCTTGTGTTCATCCGTCAGGTTTCTACTAGATAAGGCTCCTGCTTCGGCAACGTCTTTTCCTATTAAATCCGAAACATCGATTGCGGCACTCACCTTACCACTATATTTCTCAGTAGCCCTTTTGGCGCAAGCTTTTAAACAACCATCCACGGATATCGTCGGAAACTTTTCAGCAAATCCTCTTTCTTCCACTCCCCCTGCTAAAAAAAGTGGCAGACATATCGTCACTGTCGCATCTGAACGGATTTCAAGCATTTTTCGGGTTGCCAGTCTAGAGATCGTCCCTCCCAGACAGTCCTCTCCACTGCAAGATACAACGCCGATTTTAACCATATTTATGGACATTTTTACCCCTCCTTGCTTAATAGTTTTACTTTTTCAGCTATCTCGCCTGCAATTTCATCCGCAATCTGCCAGCCCTCTTCCGTGAGTTCCGTTGCAGTCCCCGGCTTAGCTCCTTTGTGTTTCCGAAACGAATCGATGACCCTCACCTTTTCAACGACTAATCCACCTGCCAACTCAGCGTTTTTTGCCGCACACATGGAAGGACAACCATCGAGAGTAATACATTTGACTCCCTCGATTAATTCCTTAGCCTCCTGATCCCCTGTAACAATGTAAGCTAGACACACCGTGCCGGATTCCTGAGGGCACAGCTCCTGAACAACCTTCAACGCACTTTCCCTCGCCACAAGACCATATACCTTGCCCATCCCGCTGCAGGGGATTACTTTGATTCGATCAGACATGAAACTCATCCACCTTCCTCTTTAAAATCTTGAAATATCCGTCAAACTCAAGCAGCAATTCTTTATCGCTTTCTAAATCCGTTAATTCAACTTCAGCGATCCAGCCTTTTTCGTAAGGATTCTGGTTGATGAGTTCCGGGGCAACCGAAAGTTCTTCATTAACAGCTGTAATCCTGCCCGTCACAGGGGAGACCACTTCGAAAACCGCTTTACCCGATTCAATCGCGCCTAGCTCACCAAACTGCTCTACCTCGCTTCCGACAATCGGTGGGGTAAAAAACATAATATCGGATAAACTCTGCTGGACATAATCCGTCACACCTACCCTTGCTTTGTTGCCGGATATATACACCCAACTATCGTTTTCATTGAATAATAAGCCTTCTTTGGGGACTCGAAAAATGAATTTATCCTTTTTGTAAACCTCATAATCATAGGTTTCTGGATAAACTATTTCCGTGTCTGACGCCGTTACACTTTCGGGTGCCTTGTCTGGTTCCTTCTCCAAAAGGAGTTCATCTGCAATCATCTCAGCCAATTTCACGTCATTTTCCCCGAGCCTTAAGGAGTCTCCCAGATCAACCCCCCTATTTTTGCCTTCTTCGGTTACTGTGATTTTGCCTGTAACTTTTAAACCCTTTTCCGAAGCAAGCTTACTGGCGCATCGTGTCTGACAGCCGTCAATCACCAGGAGCGGCTTTTCTTGGGCAATTTTAGTATATCTGGCCTCCGCTACTCTGTATAAAACCGGACAGATCATTTCACTGTCAGATTTCTCAATAAGATTTAAAGCTATTTCCCTCGAAATACAACCTGCGCCTTTATCCAGCCCATTACAGGGCAGAACGGCAAAGCTTTTACTCATTGCCTGCTATCCCCTTTCGAGTTTCCTTGATTTTTTTTGTAGTTTCTCCCTTATTCGGGAAGGTTATGGCATCCAAACCACAGGTTTTTCCACAGGCCCGGCAAAAGACGACACAGTTGTACGAATTTTTTACTATGAACTTTTTCTCCTCATTTTCCCTGACTTCAAAAACCTGGTGCGGGCAAAATTTAACGCATTCCATACAGTAGTTACATTTACTAAAATCTATAATTGGGCTCCAATCAATAGTGTTTCTCGGAACCCCCATAAATGTCTCTTCACTCATGCTTATCCCTCCGCTTCGATTTTCTCTACTAATTCTTCGACCTTTTGGAATGCTGCTTCATTGGTCATATCCCGAATATCTAGCATGTAGGCATCCTTTTCCAGATCCAGTCCTGCATCTTTAAATGCCTGCTTGAACATTTTCCTCTGCATATTCGGGGCACACGCACCGATAATGACCTTCCTGTGGGCTTTTAGATAATCTGCTAGGAAAAGGTCCCCATCTTCTTCGCATAACTGGGGGTGAATAAATCCGTATTCCACCGGCAGCTCAACTCTGACCTGGTTGATGAAATCCCAGATATCCATATTTTGAAAACCCGGACATTTCCCCGTACAAACGCACATGATAAAACCTGGTAACTGTTTTTTAGACATTTTGATCTCCTCCAATTTTAAAATTTAGAATTTATAAATATCACCGAATACGAAGATACCCTTACGAAGCCAGTCAAGGCCCAGAATTGCACCTGCACTCGAACCTCATGCCTCTTTCCTCGTGCCTCTATTTGTGAATCGCCCTGCCAATCGCATCTCCGCACGCTTCCATCACGGCTTCAGCTAAGGCTGGATGAGGATGGATCATATCCGCCAAGACTTCTGCTTTGACCCCTAGACTTACTGCCAAGGTTATCTCGGAGATCAATTCTGAGGCATGAGGTCCCAGAATTCGGGCTCCTAAAATTACGTCTGTACCCTCCTCGGTTATGACTTTAACAAAACCTTCCCTCTCTCCATGGCATAACGCCCTGCCATTGTTTCTAAAATCAAAGCGTCCCACTTTGACCGCGATGCCCTTTTCCTTCGCTTGCTCTTCACTCAAGCCGACTGCAGCCACTTCTGGATTGGTATAAACACAGGAAGGCACTGCGTTGTAGTTCAGCCTACTCTTGATACCTACGGGATTTTCGGCAGCCACTCGACCTTCTGCAAAGGCCAGATGGGCCAGCAAACTTCCACCAATCACATCTCCCGCAGAATAAACCCCAGGAACATTGGTTTCCATATGTTCATTAACAATGATGGAACCTTTTGTTACCTCTATGCCAAGAGAACTAATGTCAGGCGATACTCCCCCCAGCTTTCTTCCCACGGCCACAAGAACTTTTTCGGTGATCAGAGACACTTCTTTTCCATCACTATAAACCCGGGTTTCAAGCCCGTTTGGAGATTCACTAATTCCTTTGACCCTTGAACCAAGCTGAAATTTAATCCCTTGCCTCCTCATGATCTTTAAGAGTTCCGCCGTTATTTCCCTGTCCTCATTAGGAATGATCCTATCCTTCACTTCTATCACAGTAACCTTTGAACCAAGGGAATGATACAGAGTGGCAAATTCCATCCCAATGGCCCCAGCACCTATAATGGTAATACTTTCAGGAATCTCGGTTAGTTCAAGAGCCTCATCGCTCGTAATAACTCCTGCTAACGTAACGCCTGGTATGTCAGGTATTAAGGGCTCCGAACCCGTCGTAATAATTAGACGGTTGCAGTTCACTGCAACTTCTCCAGCTGCGGTATTAACGATCACTCGTTTCGCTGATTCAATCCGCCCCCTTCCTTTCAGAACCTCAATCCCATTCTTTGAAAGCAGATGCTCTACACCCATCCTGAGGCTTTTGACAACTCTATCCTTCCTAGACTGGAGAACCCTCGCATCAATGGATGAAACGGTTGCTGCTAGGCCGAATTCCTTGGATTTCCTCAGTAGATATAGAACTTCGGATGTTTTTAGCAATGCTTTTGTGGGAATACATCCTCGATTAAGGCAAGTGCCTCCAACCTCCTCTTTGCTCAATTAAGGTCACTTTTTATGAGAGAGATTAAGTTCAGGATGTGGGACGAAGACGAGAAAGTAATGATTGACGGAGATTCCTTGCGTTTGAAGAATACGCTCCAATCTAAGTCATCCTTTGTTTCCATCACACCGAGCCTATAAAGCACGATTCTAGCCCAGGAGAATTAGTCGGTTATTCACATTTTTTTGTCTAAATACAGTTGCACCCAATTGAGCTGCGCGTATAGCCGCTACATATCCCGCAGGACCGCCGCCAAGAACGCAGATATCACTCAATTGCTCCTTGGAATTGATCATCTTAACACCTCTTTATATTATGTAATTATCATATACTAATATTATACTACCATTCTATAGTCTGTGCACTATATTTTTAATCTTTTTTGCCCAGCTTTTATCTCCCCTAAGAAGTAGATCATCAGACCGAAAAGTAATAGAGGCATCTGTACCCTTCTGTACAAATGCCTCTTTCAATAATTCACGACTACCGAACAGATTAGCCCAACTCCTCTGCTACCCTCTTTACCGCCTGTAATGCCGCATTAATCTCTTCCTCACTCGTGAAATGTGAAGGGCTAAAGCGAACGACCCCCTGATCCAACGTTCCCAGCATCCTGTGGGCATGGGCAGCACAATGTAACCCAGCCCGAGCAATGACTCCTGCCTTTTCTTCTAATCTAAAGCTAGCTTCTACGGAATCCATATCTCCTATGTTAAAGGCCACAATAGGCGACCGCCGCTCCACCATATCACTTCCGTAAAGCTTAACGCCTGGAATTTGCCGCAAGCCATCCCATAATTTCCGGCAAAGCGCCTGCTCTGTAACCCTTATCCTATCTACGCCTTCCCTAAGTATGTACCGTACGCCTGCCCCTAGCCCTGCAATTCCAGCTCCATTTAAAGTGCCACTTTCCAAGGCATCCGGCAGAAATTCTGGCTGACGATCCTCTTCTGATAGACTCCCCGTGCCACCGTAGATTAACGGCTCCAATCGAATTCCTGGCTGAACAATGAGTCCTCCCGTCCCTTGAGGACCTAAAAGGCCTTTATGTCCGGGAAACGCGAGTAAATCCACGGACTGGCGTCCCACATCAATAGGAAAAACTCCTGCTGTTTGCGCAGCATCTAGCAAATAATACGCCTTATGTTCATGGGCGATTTGACCAATCTCTTTTACTGGTAACAATGTCCCAGTAACATTTGAGGCATGCAACGTTACCACTAACTTAGTATTCGTCTGAAAAACCTTGTCGTAAGCCTCTAAATCAAACTCTTTTCCAGGTATCCCCGGAACTTCACTAACCTCTACCCCTCTTTGTTTCAAGGCCCAAAGGGGGCGGGCCACCGCATTATGCTCGATTGAGGACGTGATGACATGATCCCCCGGCTGTAAAAACCCAAATATCGCTTGATTTAAAGCATGGGTGGCATTCTGAGTAAAGACAACCCTTTTCGGGTCATCCGTGCCAAACAAAATACACAAATCTTGCCTCGTCTGATGAACGAGCCGAGCCATCTGCATTGCCGAACCATGCCCTCCCCTACCAGCACTCCCTCCCGTGTGCACGAGGACCTCCTGGATGGCGTCCACAACTTGTTGCGGTTTTGGCCAAGTTGTGGCTGCATTATCTAAATAAATCATAAAGCAACTCCTTTCACCAGACTAGCGAGAAGAATCCATCTTCCCGTGCTTCGTACATCCCTGTAAGCACCACTCCATCATCGATAAGATCATCAATGATCGCTTTACGCTCCAGTGGAAAGCACAAAGCTGTGTTACAACCGGATCTCAAACGCATTGGGGTAGGAATCGTGTCAAAGGGACACTCATAACGGGAGAAAACCCGCTCTGCGCCCAAAGCCTCCGTTAACGATGGGAACGTGAGTAAAGCCCTATATTCTTTCAATTTTCCATATAACATTATATTATCTCCCCAATCAGTTCCAAAAGGATTATTATAATAATCTTATATTATTATTTAGTAAATTTAAAGTGACTAATGTGAAATCAGTATTGACCTGCCACAACCCAAAGAATTTGACCGTCGGGGCAATGTCATAGATTACCAGCATAAATGCAGTGATTGTAAATTTTGTTGAAAAAAAGACGTAAATAATGCGTCTTTTTTTCCTGTCCCGCGTCTTTATAGTTAAAGTCGAAAGATAAATAACTATAAGGAGTTGTTTTAAGTGGTTGATAACAACAATGTTTCTGAAGGCTGTTCCTGTTGTTCAGATTGTGGTGATACGAACCTGAGTACCCAAACCGTTACGCTTGATGGCTGTTCCTGCGGTCCGGGTTGCTGTGATGTCCCTAAGGCTCTCCAAATGGAGAAAAAACGAATTGTCATTGATTTTTTGTTTCTTGACGTTAGCGTTTGTACACGCTGCCAAGGAGCGGATACAAGCCTTGATGAAGCTTTAGCAGAAGTGTCAAAGGTCCTTGAAGCTACGGGTGTTGAAGTGTTGGTTAACAAAATCAACGTTGTTAGTGAAGAACTTGCCAAGCAATATCAGTTTATTAGTTCCCCTACGATCCGTGTGAACGGACGGGACATTCAAATGGACGTAAAAGAAAGTTTGTGCGAGTCTTGTGGTGATTTGTGCGGGGATGAAGTGGACTGCCGGGTTTGGGTCTATCAAGGAAACGAATACACGATACCACCTAATGCAATGATTATTGAGGCATTACTAAAAGCAATATATGGTGAAAGTGGCGATGTACAGAAAGAGCCGGAATATTCCATGCCCGATAACTTGAAAAAATTCTATGCTGCCATGAGAAACAGATAAATCAGATTCTGGATAGCCATCTACAGTAGAGACCACTCGAATTTGACGAGTGGTCTCTACTGCTCAACATTTGCTTCTATTCACCATTATTTCTTTTCTCCCAACGATTTAAACGCGTGTATCCAACGGTCTCCTCTGCTTCCCAGGGTACAAAATAGAAGACGGCTTCGGTTTGCTCTTAGAAACTTAGCGTCTTAAGGCATTCTTAAGACACTAATAATTTATTTGCCGCGGTAGGGCTCACGTGATCACCTCAAAACACCTCTCGCTGCGCCCTGTAAGTCTCGCTTAAACCGTAAGAAAACAACCATTGCTATGATCTCGGCAACCAAGACGAACACGAAAATACTAGAAATTGAACTTTCATAAAGGTATCCCATCAGGGCGCTTCCAATTAACCAAGAAATACCATATATCGTATTAAAAACACCATAAGCTCGACCACGACCGTCTTTGGGGATGAGATCAGCAATTCCTGCTCTCATAATTGATTCATGCATAGCCATAACCGCCCCCCACAAAACAACCCCGACTAAAACATATTCGTAATGGAAGGAAAACCCTAAGAAAACAATCGGTAATGTTAAAATCGGCAGGATAATAAGGAAACCGAGTCCAACCCTGTCATAGAGTTTACCTGCGATTAAAGCGACCACGGCATCCACAGCCATCGCAATAGCATAGAGAATAGGAATAAACCCCTGAGCCACTATCCCACGATATATTAAATGAAAGGAAATTAAGGTAAAGTTAGCGAATCCCAGAACACTAAAGAAGATAAATAGACTATAGACCCAAAACATTCTGGGGAGCTTGCTCATCCCTGAAGGTTTGTCTTTTTGAGTTTCCGCGCAATCCTCTAACAAGGCCGGCTCGGGGACTTTCCATCGGGCAGTTAAAAGCACCGCTACGGTTAACAAGGCAGGTATCCACATAAGGGTATACCCCATCTTGTAATCATTATTTATGGCCAAAGCCACTGTAAACAATAGAGGCCCAATGATCCCCCCAATCTGATCAATGGCTTCATGAATCCCAAAACCCATACCTGTTCCCACTTGCTTCGTAGCATGGGATAACATGACATCCTTAGCTGGGCTTCTCAAGGCTTTACCGGTCCGCTCCAGAAACACAAACACCGCTGCAAGCTGCCAATGATCAGCTAAGGCCAAGAGCGGTACTGCAATGAGCATCCCATATCCTATAATGGCCATACTCCAAGGCTTACCTGTTTTATCTGATGCTAGAAATAACCTGATACAAGACGAACAGCATAGGCTAAAAATTCACCGAATCCAGAAATAAGTCCTATGACCCCAGCGCTTGCTCCCAAAAAGGCTAAGTAGGGACCCTGAACGCTTCTCGCCCCTTCATATTGAATATCTCCGAGGGCACTGACTAATCCAAAAAGTATAATAAATTTAAGGGCTTGTTTTTTCTTGTCTCTGTTCGATAGCTTCTGAACATCCACGTCTAAATTACCTCATTTTTATCATCTCTGCTCGTTATTATTATTGACTAATGAACGTAGAAGCCAAAGCCACACTAGATAACCTCCACCTATTTCGGCTAAACCAGCGAGAATAAATAACATAATTGAGTTAAACACGAATTAGTCCTCCTTACTAATTGACTCCAAAAGGCGTTTTACGTTACTGATGCAACAAGAACCTTCTGGGTTATTTACCTCACAGCCACAACGACCAGCCTTTGTATGTGCAGTTATCTCGTCTAAGGCGGTAGTTCTGCCCGTTTCCTCAAATTCTTGTATCACTCTTTTCTTAGTCCATCCGAAACAGTAACAAACTGGACAGTCTTCATCCTCGCTTTTTGTGTACACGTCAACTTTTATATCCTTCGTTTCAAATACGTCTAGTTTATCGTTAAAATAAACTACCAAACAGGCTTTGTTGCTACACATTTTGTAAGAAGCTGAAGGTTCTAGTTTAGCTAATGCACTTGGCACTAACAGGCTTTTCAAAGTAATGATTTTCATTAGTCTCCCCTTATCGCCGCACTCAGGGCAACTATATCCAAAGTCAAATTTTATTGGTTCGATTTGAATAGCACAATAGTCCTCCACTTTTTCACCATCTTTCCATAGAATTGGGTTTATTATATCACACGAAATAGGCATGAGTTTTGGGAGCCTTATTAGTAGAGCAACTACGATGGGTATTTCTTGCCGTGAACACTCACCCATACCCAGAGTAGGCATATTAGCAAGCGTCGAGTTTTAAGAGTAGACGCTAAAATATACGCATAATTAAAAGAAGAGCATCCCAAAATGGGAACTGCTCTCCCCTAAGAAGTTCTAAAACTTGTAGCTTAGCGATCCTTGTTGACAATTACACATTCAATCAACGTATACCCATAGCTTTAGGTCCTCGCTTTCGCCAATTTTCCCAACACAAGAACTCATATTCAATTCTTACCACCTATTTTACAATTAATACAGGACAATGAATTGTAGGATTACGAGGATTGTATATTGGGTTGAACGGCGTTTTTGAAGCGGTCAGCATAATGTAAAAGTATTTCCGTCTACGTTTGAAATTGGGATATAGTGCAAGTTGGGTTCTACGTTCCTTATGATTCTCATTGAGATAGTCGACCCTAATTGAGGAACCGAACTTTGTCATTGATGTTTGCCTTAATACGACTGCCCGTACGGTTCGGGAAGGGGCGAATTCTTATAGAATTCGCCTATTTCATCCACCTCACGATGGACACCCTTGCTCTTGGCTAATGGTTGGCAACTACAAGCCCCCATAGTGGACTTTCACCACCAAGTTAATCGCCATGCGTGGCGCACTAAAAGCAAAACCACGACCTTTAAGTCATGGTTTTTGTGCAAACGCTACTTTCTAATTAATTTAGTCTAAATTTCTCCAATTCATCTTTGGAAAGTTCCTTCGGTTTTTTACCTATTTCCTTACAATACTTGTCAAGGCTACGAATATCATAACGTATATCATCTTCATCGGCAGGTATAACATAATGACCACCGAATTGCTCTTGAACTATACGATCCATTATATAATAATCAGCCATTTGGTCAGACACATCGGGTAATAAATTATACAAATGTCTTCTAACCAAGGTTTTTCTTGGTTTCCCATCTCTAGTTTCTAAAAGTTTGTTACCGATTCCCATCTTTAAGCACCTCCTGCCCAAAAGACTGTGCAACAAGTATAGTTGCACCTTCTTATCAATATACATTCTTAGGGAATTAATCGCGATAGCGTGGTACCTTCTTTCGTAGTGTTTGACTAAGTTTGAACATTGAACTACTCATGGACAAACGGTTATTCCTCGCCCCCAAAGACAATCACCACAAGAAGGAGCATTACCTAAGCAGTCCATGTCTGTCCGAAAAACCATATCACAGCCATTAACCCACTCACAATCCGTGCATGAAGGGTAACCTCCGGTCATCACTTTGTGACGATAGTGCATATAATCCTGAGAAGTCCAGATTTTCAGCAAGGATTGCTCCGTTAGAGAACCAAAACTGTGGGCCTCAATGAGCTTATGTCTTCCAAAGACGTACTCTGGATAAGAATGCAAAAACCGATAACAGGAAGAAACCTGACCATCCCAGCGTATAACGGCACTTTGAGTTTCCACAAACTTACAATGCCGATCCGTTCTCAACTGACTTTTCGGCAATACTACGTCTATGCCTTTGGCCAGTCCTAACAAAAACCCTTCTTGGAAGATTCGCTCGGTTTCAGGAACTAAAGTGGGATAATAAAGGGTTTCCTCTATCATCTCTTTTCTCATCGGTAGAATATGAGAAACAAAGATTCGATTAACGCCTAGTTTTGTGGCTTGGCGTACGGTCTCTGGCAAATAGGCAAGAGTGCTTTTCATGGCCAGGAATTCCCAAATGATCTCTGGTACGCCATTAACTTTCCGATCAGCTATGTAACGTGTGCTCTCCAAGATCCCCTGTATATTTTGATGTCGGATAGAATCAAAGGTCTGTACATCGGTTGTATCTACAGACAGAACGATTCGAGCTACTCCACGCGAAAGCAAAAATTCAATCATAGGCTCGTCCAATGTAGTCCCGTTCGTTGTCACAGTAACTTGATATCGGGGCGCGAATAGTTCTACCGCTTGATGAAAATCGTTAGCAATCGTTGGTTCGCCAATCCCTCCCAGAATGACTTCCTTAAGATCAGGAAAAGCAGCCACCTCACCTGCAATAGAACTCAACAAATCTGTAGACATGTCGCCCAAAGGCTCATGCCAATTCTGACGGTAACACATTTCACAAGACAAATTGCAACGGTTGGTCAACTCAAGGTAAAGGCGTTCTATAGAAGGGGCAGGATGATAAACTACGTCAACGATATCTTTCATACCCAGCGAAACTCCTCTCGATTCTCCACTCATTGAGCAATACTATACCCACAGCCATTTATTAGTACTAACACCCTTATTTTGTAGTCTCTTAATATATACTAATAATCTTATATTACGACTTCGTGAATTGGAAGTCATTGTTAAAAAAATGGTATTGCAAAAAGAGAGCCCCTACCGTTGAAAGGTAAGAACTCTCTTATCGCTTGTCATTAGGCCAAACTGCGATCGCGGAGATGGAAAAAACGACCTGACAAAGATCCCCAGCTTGAAACAGACGATGACCGGATTTTCCGTAATTGGACGGGACATAAGCCTGAAGATCATAGTCAGGTTGCTGGTGTGACAACGAAGATTTCTTAGAAAGGGAAGCCATTTCTCTGACCAACTGAATAAACACAAGTTGCCCGTCAGGCGTAGGAATCGTTTGTACGATTTGCCCAGAGAAACGATTTTCTGAGTCCTCGTCTCGTGTACCAAGGTCCTGCTCTACAATTAGCTGAGCAGGCCGAATTCCTATGGAAAGGTTGTCTTGTTTTAGAGTATTGGGAATGGTGAGATGCACGTATAATTCTTCTACCCAGAGTCGGGCTGTTTCGCCGTCCCGTTCGATGACCGTTCCGTCAAAAATATTTTCTGTCTCAGTGAGGCGAGCCACGGTGCGGTTAGCCGGCTGGTGAATGATCTCATCTTTAGTACCCATCTGTATTACTTCCCCATTGTCCATAACAGCTATATTCGAACACAGCCGAAACGCTTCTTCTAGGCTGTGCGTGACTAGAATCATGGTACCGGAGAAAGCATTTCTCACATCGACAACTTCTTTTTCCATCTTCTTTTTGACTTGGCTATCTAAAGCGGAAAAAGGTTCGTCTAAGAGGAGTAACTCTGGGTCTGTGACGAGTGTCCTAGCCAAAGCTACCCGCTGTTGCTGCCCACCAGAAATGTACTGAGGATAGCGCTTCTCCAACCCTTTAAGCCTTAACCGTTCTAAGATCGAATCAACTTTTCCCTGCCTTTCTCGCTTAGGTCGACGATTTAGACCAAAAGCGATGTTTTGCTCCACCGTAAGATGGGGGAAAAGAGCATAATTTTGAAAAAGAAACCCGACATGACGTTTATAAGCCGGTACAAAGGTACTCTCGCTGGAATCGTAGAAGACAGTGTTCCCAACTTTAACATATCCCTCGTCCGGTTGTTCTAAGCCAGCAATCATGCGCAATGTCATACTTTTCCCGCATCCCGAAGGCCCCACTAAAGCTAAAGAGGATCCTTCCGACAGTTTAATATCGACTTGAAGGGAGAAGAGTTCTAAGGCTTTGGAAATCCGAACTTCGATCATCGAGTTCCTCTCCTTCCAACCTGTCGATTGAGTAGATTAATCAGAATCAACACCATGAGTGCTGTGCCCGCCATAATTAAAGCTAGACGATTGGCTGTCGCCTGATCTCCGGCTAGCATGGCATTGTATATGGCAATAGGCATAGTCAACGTTTCACCAGGTATGCCGCCCGAGACCATAAGCGTTGTTCCAAAATCCCCCAAAGCCCGAGCAAACATTAGCACAAGTCCGGCAGCAATTCCTTTCCAAGCGTTGGGAATGACAACGCTGAAAAAAATATTAAGTTCTGTTCTTCCGAGGACGCGGGCGGCATCCAAAAGATTGGACGGGATCCCTTCGATGGCGGAACGGGCTGTTTTAATGAAAAAAGGGATTGAAACGACGGTTGCCGCGATAATCGCTCCCCGGGTTGTAAACACGAGAGGGGTTCCTAGTCTTTCAACCAGTTTTCCGATCCAACTATTCCTGCCTAGAATGACCAGTAAGTAATATCCGAGAACGGTTGGCGGCAAGACCATAGGGATACTAATCAGCGAATCGAGAACTTCCCGCCCTTTCCATTGGGTATTCCCTAAGAACCAGGCGATCGGCAAACCGATCAGCAGCCCAATGAAAGTAGCGGTTAAAGCCAGACGCAAGGAGAGATAAAGAGGTGTTAAATCTGATATGCTCATAGTTACAACCACTTTCCAAGACTTCTTTTAATATGTTTTCGAAATCCTTATGTACACAGGACTTCGAAGACTCCCTATTTGGGGTTATATTATTATATATCCAGTTTTCAAGACACACTCTTCTATACGGGGAGGCAGGTTCTTCGTAAACTTTAGGTGAGGTAGATATCCTACGGGCTGAGTTCACTTCTTTTCAAATTCATCTGGAAGTAGGAATCCATAGTTTTTCATGACGACACGACCTTTTTCTCCGTTGACATAGGCCACAAATTGGCGGGCATTTTCTTCCTGCTTCGTTGTTTTCAAGATAGCCATAGCTTGATTAAGAGGAGCGTGCCAGGAACCGTCAATCAGAGTGAAGTCCACTTCATCCGGTTTGAAGATGGAAAGGGCAATGATCGCGGCATCCACATTACCGGATTTAAGGATAGCTAAAGTGTCTTGTATATTCTGTCCATAAACCATTTTATGTTCTACTTTGATCCACAGGTTGCGGTATTCTAAAGCTTGTTTGGCAGCTTTGCCATAAGGGGCGTGCGACGGTTCAGCAATGGCAATCTTCTTGACCAGAGGATTGTCCGCTAGATCTTGTAAATCTTTGATGCTTAAATTGCTTCCTTTCAAGGTAGCGATGCCGACCCTTCCTTGAGCATAGAGCTGTTGAGTATTAGCTAGAATTAAGCCTTTCTTGTTAAGCGTCTCAATATAAGAAACATCGGCCGCTGCAAAAACATCATAAGGGGCTCCGTTTTCGATCTGCATGGCGGTCGTTCCCGTGGAACCAAAGGTTATCTCGGTAGGGATATTCGTCTCCTGCTCGAATTGAGTAGCGATTTCCTTAAAGGCCAAGGTTAGATCGGCCGCAGCCGCAATCCGAAGTTTTGAGGTAGTTGAAGGTGTATTTTGGCCAGGCGCTGCGCACGCCGTTAAACCGAAAAGAATAATTAATGATAGCATAACCAACCTTAAAGTACGATTAATACTTTTGACCATAAAACCAACCTACTTTCTTTATTAATATTTGTCCAACTCTATTAACTCGTCATTATATAATGCGCTAGATTAGAACACCGCCATGGATGGCAAGGTGTCGTGATGGCAAGGCGCCGTGACGGCGAGAAGGGACCTTTTACCCGAAATTTGCACTTGTGCTAATAGGACGTAAAAACGGCTCCACAGGAAAGTGGAGCCGTCATGTAATCTAAAGCAATTAAATGCGACCACCTCCTTTTCAAAGTGAAGGCATGCCCATTTCTAGACATACCCTGAGGGCGTTAAAGCCCTGGCCGATGAACCATGGATTTCTCTTTAGGTCAATCGGCTCGGAGAGTAGACTTTATTCAGTTGAAAGACAGAAGTCCTTCTTAAATTAGATTAACACATCCTAATCTTTTTGTCACTATCGTATGACAAAACTAAACTCTTGCCTTTTGCTAACCACTCTAAGCGTACGGCAGTTAGTCTCTATCTCTTAATATTCAATTCTGTTCACTGCTCTATACCTTTTCTCCCAGTGATTTTAGAAAGTGTAGCCAACGTTCTCTTCCTGATTTTGCATTTCAATCCCCTGAAGTTCATTGGAACCCACGGGTCTTCGCTCGTGGTTCTTGTACTTGTTTTGCTTGCTGGCGTATAATTCTTATGATATTGAAACATACAACAATATTTAGTTCATGGGAGGAGATTTTTATGATTCAAGTGGTTATTCCAGGCCGAGGTGCTATGAACCTTGAAGTATTAGTCCTAGATTACAACGGAACATTAGCCCTAGACGGGCAAATGTTTGACTCTGTAAGGGAAAGTCTCAGCCGTCTATCTCCTTTTCTAGAAATCCATATTCTAACTTCCGATACCTTCGGTACCGTAGAGCAGCAATGTGAAGGATTACCCGTTCAGGTAAAGTTATTGAAGAAGGTAGACCATACTCAAGAAAAGGCAGATTATTTGTTGAAGTTCGGTTCCCGGGAAATTGTCGCCATCGGGAACGGAGCAAACGATCAATTAATGCTAGAACGAGCGAATTTGGGCATTGCTGTAATTGGGTTTGAGGGAGCCTCTATGCAGACTCTCCAGTCAGCAGATGTGGTTGTAAATAAAATTGAAGACGGTTTTGGTTTGCTCTTAAAAACTCAGCGTCTTAAGGCATCTTTAAGACGTTAAAGATTGCCAACGAATCCATCATTCAAAGAACTTCAATTCCCCTTTGGATGACAGTGTTAAAATAACTACATTTTCCCTGTCTGCAACCATGAGGATGTCGTTATACGTCAGTGCACACGGTTGGGGCCGAAGGTGTATGAAACACGATAAACCCGAGAAACTGGTTAAACAGTTACTCGGGTTTATTTAGCATATCAGCCAATTGAACATGGCTTTTATTCCATGGGCATATCTGGATCAGCTGCCCACTCATAAATAGATGCTTCGTAGTTTCTAACTTTATCAAAGCCAACGGCTCTGAGGATCGTGCTAATATAACCCGATCTCATACCCATAGTTCAGTAAACTACAAAATCGTCTTCAGGAGTTACTCCTAACTCTGCCATCATCTTTATGATTTCTTCGGGGGATTTTGGAGTTCCATTTTCATTGAGCACTGATGACCATACCAGGTGCTTTGCCCCCGTTATATGTCCTCCTCTTGCTTCTCCTGAATCTTGACTCCCTTTATATTCCTTTTCTGTCCTAACATCTATGATTTTCGTTTTGCCAAGGTTTGCAAAGATATAATCTTTGTCTGCTGAGTAGCTTTTATCAAACTCTTTAAGAATGAGCCCTGTTACCGGAGTAGGCTTTGGAGACGGCTCTTTGGTCATTTCATAGCCCAGTTCCTTCCAATAAGGATTTCCTCCGTATAGAAGCTTAACATTGTCAAGCCCAGCCATTCTAAGTTGCCAGACGCTTCTTCCATCTGAACCCGGTCCGGGAAGCACATTTGACGTGAATACCACCAGAGTGCTGTTAGTTATTCCATATGACTCAAGCTTTTTAGTAAGCTCCTCTTTGTCTAAAGTCGTTCCCCATAAAGGATCCCCTGGTTTACCCACTATTTTCGAAAGCCCATGCCAACCTATGCCAATGGCTCCTGGAATATGTCCCTTTTCATAAACATCTGGCTTGCTTGTATCAACTAAAATTGCAGACTGATCTCCCAGCCTTTTTTTAAGCTCCTGGGGAGTTATAAATATATCGCGATTTTTGTAGACTGAAAGATCTAGTTTAGTTTGGGCTGGGTCTACAGAATTAGAAGGTTTCTGTGGCCAAGTTGCACATGCGGTTAATAATAACATTAAACCCAATAAAAGCGCCCCAAGGCTTAAAAACTTCTTTCTAAGCACTTTTTTCACCCTCCTTTTTCTTATCATTCCAAACTTGCTTGATTAGCACCATAAATGCGCTAACAGCAAACAACATTAATAACCCAAATACAAATGTCTTAGTAGTACCGGTTAGCATACCTCCAATATAGGAATAAACAAGGGTTGCTGGCAGTTGTCCAATACCCGTGGCGATAAAGAATGACCAAAATCCCACAGAGGTTAAACCTGCTGCATAACTCACAATGTCAAAAGAGATAAAAGGAAGTAATCTGGCAATTACGATTGCGTATTTCCCATATTGTTTGAAAAAATGATCGACCTTCTCCAATGCTGTCCGTGAGGTTAGTTTCTCTACCACTGCTCTTCCTAAAAACCTAGCAATATAAAAACATAATGCTGCCCCTACCATTGCACTAGACCACGAAAGCACAGCACCTTTTACCCAACCAAACAAACTAGCGTTGGCAAAGGTGATAAGAAAGGCAGGAAGGGGTGCTACTATAGACTGAAAAATCATCAGGAGAAACGAGACTATCGGGGCCCAAATGCCAAAACCCAAAATATAACCCCTGACTAAATCTACATCCATATTGCTGAGAATGAAAAAAACTTGGTTGATATTTATTTTTATTACTGGAACAAAAAAGTATAATGCTAGCACTACTAACAATGCCAATATTTTCCCTTTGTACCCACTTAGTAAGCTTTTTACCACACTCACCCTTCCAATTATTTACTAGATAAATCCATTTAATGTTTAACTTCAAGTCTTCCTTAATGCCCGTGAGGAACTTGCGGACTTTATTTAGCTAATAACTCGGCATAGGGCCAGCCAGCCTGGCCCTTCTCTAAAATCAAGAGTCTCGATTCCGCAATACCCTGATCTACTAAATATTGAATCGTGTTTTTAGCTCCACTGCCGCCTTTCGGACAGATAACTACGATTGGATCCTGGGAATCCTTCAGTTCTGGTACAACCTTAGCAAGCTTAGCTTTGTCCTCATCGGTTTTAACAGGATAAGCGTAGGTTGGGATAACTCCTTGAACGTGATGGGCCTTATATTCATCTTCTACTTGGATATCCACGATTTTCAGAGGAGTTTTATTATCGATAGCTTGCTTGAGCTGGTCGGCAGTATAATATTTGAAGTCTGTGATCACCTTACTAGGTGAGGTCGACGCGCTATTCGACTCCACATTGCTGGTTGGTGCATTTTGTCCAGCGGTGCTGCTAGAACTGCAACCAGACAATACTAAAGTTAAAGATAAAGTAAACGCTAAAATCAACGTTTTTCCGATGTTCATACTCTTTTTCACAAATATTTCCCCCTTTAATTATGACTCATCTGCCACTTTTCCGTGGCACAATATCGCGTACTCACCATACCGTTTAATTTAATAAACCACTACACTTCACAAAACCAATTTACTTGTGAACTTTTCCACACTCACTCGCCTCAATCACCTCTTTCTCAGCACCGCTGGAGAAGGTCCATTGGCAACCTTCCAATTACCCTCCCGCAGGATTGTTTGGCAGCCCTCGACCGAATAGCCCCGATGGGTTTGTTCCCTCACATCCCTTGGGTTGGAACCCTCCTCGGCCCATAAAATACTGGCCCCAGCCAAAACCCCCATGCCGTTAGGTTCATGGGTGCAATTTAAGGGAACGTCATACCCTATTGCTAGGCGAACAACTGCTAGGATCAGCGCCATCTCTGCTTCTGACACGATTCCCTCTTGGGCGAGCACAGTACCAGGGATAGGGATACGCCGGGCGGCACCGCTAAAGACGGGCGCCATTTCTCGGGTGAGAAGCGTCATTTCCGTTAACTCCTCCACGCTGTGTTCCGGACCTACCGGTTCCACACACGTCGCAATTACCAAACCTGCTTTTTGAGCTGCACGGATCGTCCGCATACGGGTTTCCGGCTTAATGAGAGTAACCTTTCCTTCCCTCAAGCGCACTGCATGATATATTCCCTGAAACCCAGTTTTGCGCAGTGCCTCCGCACCCTCTTGTCCGAAATCCCCGGTATTAGCAAGCAAGACTGCTTCTGGACCTAGAGCTGCCCGCACCTCACGCCCAATTCGAAGAAACTCGGCAAAATCGAAATTGGCTGTCATCATCAGGTAAATCGCATTAGCTCCTACCCGTTGAAAATGATCACACCTTTCAATGATTTCCTCTAACCCAAGGGAGGAGGCAGTCTGGAAAATTCCATGACAGGACGCAAAGGAACAAAAGGCACAATTACGAGGACAGGGCCCTGCATTGATCCCCACCTGGGCATGCACCTCAGCCAATCCTTGAGCTGCTTCCGTACTCACAGAGCGGGCTGCCTGCAGGATCGCAAAGTACTCTTCGGAGAGCACTGAAACACTAAACAAAGCTTGGATTTCAGGTTTACTGAGTTCACCGCCAGCAATCGCCTTGCTTAAGCACTCTTTAATATGCAAATTCACTTTATCATCTCGCTTTCTCTTTCTCTTTCAGCCGCTAACCTTAGCGTGCTTCAATAAATAATCAGCATACCGCCAAGCCAGAGTGGATTCTGCGCGACTATCACCGGCCAGCTCTGTCGTCCATACCACCAGATCCTGCCAACGATCGATATCTTGCATCTCTGGCAATAACGCCGTCTTCAGCTGATGTCGGCGGGCAGCTTGCAAGGTTTGTTCCAAGACCAGTCCACTCCCCCATTCGATTTCGCAAAAAAGAAATAGATCAGCACTCTTCAACCCGATTAAATAATACCCCCCATCCTTGGCTGGCCCCAACACGAGATCATGCTGCTGCAGTTCCGCGCAGGACTGTTCTAAAAGGTTCTGGTCAATCCCAGGGATATCAGAACCGATCAGAATTACTTCCTGAAATTCCGTCAGACTCTCCTGCACAGCGCAAAGCATCCGTTCTCCCAGATCCCCGCCATGTTGCAGGTAAAAAGCGAAATCTGACCAGTCCAGTTCCAGCAAACATGTAAATTCCTCCGGTAGCGCATGAGGAAATGAGGAGCGAAATTCCTCATCGGAACCCCCCGCAATATAAATCCGAGCGGGCATTCTGCAAGTCCGCAACACTGCCTGCAAGTCATATAGACAGGCTCTGTGAAACAAAGCTGCCTCCTGCGCACCGGCTTTTTCCTGTAAACGGCTCTTAGTTCTGCCCGGCAGGGGAACTTTGCTCATAACTATGACACCCGTTGACATTCTTTTTCTCTCCCACCCGCTTGGTAAAAGCGCTTTATATAGGGCAACGGAAATCCTAGTGCGAAAAGTACTTTTACCACTTGCATTTTCCATAAGGTACGCCAAAGACCATGCGTTCTGAAGCGCCGGGTACTGGTAATAATCTGGTCCTTTAAAACACAGGCTTTGACCCTACGCCTAGCGCGTCGTGAAAACTCTAAATCCTCTAAAAAACTCCAGTCCGGGAATCCTCCTAAACTGTCAAAAAAAGCTCGCGTACAGTAAATCCCTTGATCACCGTAGCACATTGACAAATAACGGGCGCGCCAGTCGGATGCTTTGGCCAGAATTCGGAAAAACCAGGAGTCTTCATCAAACCTCAGCCTGCAACAGCCCCACTGAGTTCCCTTGCTTACCGACTGTCTGATCTGAACTACCGCCGATTCTTGCAGCTGGGAATCAGCATGCAAAAATAACAAAATATTTCCTGACGCAGCCTGCACCCCTGCATTTAGCTGGACACCTCGGCCCGGTTCATTTTGCACAGCCACGACCCCGCTTTGCCTGATCCGCTCAGCCGTGCCGTCTCGGCTGCCCCCATCACTAATAATGATTTCTAACTCAGGAATCCCTTTCAGAGATTTGATTAACGAACCGACCGTTTCGGCTTCATTGAGCGTGGGTATAATTACGGAGATTTTGGTCAGCATTATTCTGGACATCTGCCCATACCTCCTCTAGTATCCTGGCGGTTTTGGCTGTCAGTACAATACACCCTTTCCTTCCAATTTTCTCCCACAAGGACCTTTGCTTACAGATCACACGACAACAGGTAGAGCCGAATTCCGTCCGAAAACGAGACGTTAAATCCGCCGCTAACTTATCCTTCAGAGGATGCCCATAACGGTTTTTTAAAATACCGGAGATCATGACCATACCTACTAAAGCACCACAGGTACAACCGCTGTCCATGCCCTCTTTAAACAACGAGGTAACCGCTATGGTCTCAGGAGCTAGTTTCAAATTCCAAACTTGATTTGCTGCTCGCACTACCGCTTCACAGCAATTATTTCCCATCACCATGAATTCTGAAGCACGATTGGATATTTCACTGCCATAGGCCATTACCCTCTTCCCCCTTCGTTTTTTTACCACTCTAGTGATCTCTAAGGTAAAAAAATCCGCCCAGCAAACTTACTAACATTACTACCAGAAAAAAAGTCAAAGAAACAGCTAAGGCAACCGGTGCTTCCACTCCCCAAGGAGTAAAAAGAACCACATAACTCCATTCTCTTAACCCCAAGCCGTTAATACTGATGGGAACCATAGCCAGAGCCGAAATTAGAGGAATTAAGCTCAAACACGACGACCAACTAACGTCCACACCCATTCCCTGAAAAAGTAAATAATTCATAACCACGATGATTCCCTGAAAAACCACAGACCAACAAAAAACCTTGGTTAACATTCCCGGCCGAGATCTGTAACGGTCTAGAACATTGAGAAAACCGGTCAGTCCCTCTGACAGCTTAGGATACCGATTTAAGAAATGAAGAAAAAAACGACCCCAACCAGGGAATAGGAGGAGCAAAGTCAAGCTCAGGACCACTACCGCCAAGACCGGAATAACCACGGCTACCCGACCCATGGCCTGGTGAAAACTAAAAAATCCGATGAAGCATAAAAAAACCAGCCCCAAAGCTGCCCAAGTCCGCTCCGTTATGACCGAAGCTGTGGCAGGTGCTACCCCTATCTTACGGGACGTCAATGCAATACGCATGACATCTCCCCCCATGCCAGAAGGAAGGAAATTATTGAAAAACAACCCAATAAAATAAATGCGCAATAAAAAACCAAACTTGGGAGCTTCTATCCCTGGTTCAGTGAGAATCAACTTCCATTTATAAGCACTAACCACTGTGGCCAAGATCGTGAGTAAAACCGCTGCTAGCCAAGCCCCAAGGGAAAGTTGCTGCCATACTGGCCAGACTCTCTCCCAAGGAACTTTGGCAAAGAGCCAACCCAACAAAAGCACGGTTCCGCCGAAACGTATTCCCTGCTGCAGCACGCCACGCCTAGGGCTTATCTTTCCAGGTTTCAACATGTTCGACACTCGCATGGCTATTTAATACTTCCTCCTCAAGTGTATCTTCTCTGTCTTCATCTCAACAGGAGTTATTCATTCCTGTTCACGGATCCATGGAATCTCCGCGAAAACAATCCAAAGCAAGCTTTCCTTGGTCACTTAAGATAAAATCAAGAAACGCCTGAGCAGATCGACGCGTATTCTGTGTGGAGCGGAGGACATACAGCTGACGTTTCATACTTAGATCTTTCAACCGTCTAACCGCCAGTGTTTTCCAAGCCAAAGGGCGAACAACAGCCCAAATTGAGACAATGGACAGACCTAAACCCGCTTCAACGGCTGCCACTACCGCACCCGTGCTGCCCAGTTCTAGATCTCCTTTTTTCTCCTCCAGCTTAACTCCGACCTGAGCCAACCAGCCCTCGATCGTCTTACGTGTTCCTGAGCCAACTTCCCGCCAAATCATTTTTTCCTTGTAGAGATCTGCAGCCTGGATCTCCGCTACTTGCGCTAGGGGATGGTCCAAGGGCAGGACCAGTACCAATTCGTCTTCTGCGCAAGGGTAACATTCTAACTGCCGCTCTTTCGCCGGATTCCCAACCAACCCGAGATCCACTTTGTTCTCTAATACCAGGCGAGTAATCTGGCCAGTGTCCCCTATTTCCACCACTAGATCTACATCTGGATAGTTACCTTTGAAGTCTCCTAGGACAAACGGAAGAATATACTGCCCAGGAATCGAGCTTGCTCCAATACGCAATGATCCTTGAACAGTTTTGCTCATTTTAGCCAACCCCGTTTCCGCTTCATCCATCAAACGGAGCACTTCTAGCGCATAACGATAAAGGAGGCGTCCTTCTTCTGTGAGCACAGCCTCCCGAGCAGAACGATCAATCAGGGATTTCCCATAGTATTCCTCTAAACTTTGGATATGCTTGGTTACGGCTGGCTGACTGAGGTGAAGATCAAGCGCGGCCTTGCTAATGCTTCCGCTTCGAGCTACCATGACCAATGTCCGTAAACGTGTTAAATTCACGTAATCAACACCCTTCGCAAAATGTTATTCGCTGTTTAATTATAATAATCCTCTATATATAGTATTCCTTTTTGGAATACTATCAGCATAAAACTACCTATCTACAGGTTTTTCTAGATTCATATGAAAAAATACCATAACATCTAAGTGTCTTGGTAACCGCTTCAAATATAAAAAACTACCCAGAAATTTTGGGGGCATGGTGTGCATATCCTCTCATTAAAGGCAAATTCTATACTAGTAAGAGAACCACAAAGGAGGACATCATGATATCTGATATTCAAACAAATAATTCGCCCACTTTGACGAATATGGATAGCCCAGAGCAAAGACTTGCCGAAGGAATGCATGGATCACCTGAATTGAAACGCGACGAGAAAAGCAACTATCTTGGAGAATTTCGCGAACGCATAATTCGAATCCTGAGTAAAAAGCAAGTTGCCCAAAGTTTCATCTACCCCGAGATTATCGAAGCGTTAAGCCATAAGCAGAGTTCAAGAATGCTCATCAACGGGGAATTAAGGGATCAATTGACGGATAAATACATAGCAATCGCTAGGCAAGTTGCAAAACCTTACACCGTGATTCATGACCCCGGACTAAAAGGCGAAACTGGGTTAGTCGTGGTAAGCGATCAAGCTGTTGACATTGACGACATTGAGGTGAAAACGAGGGAGTCTGAATAGACTCCCTCGTTTTCTTTAATACCTTGTATTCGAAATCTGAATTGCCCTGTCTGACGTAACTCAGTATAGTTGACACATTATCGCAATTAAACTTTTTTCGACATCAATTATCTAGAACTTGGAGGAAATGTCTATGATCAGTCAACTCTCTTCTGTTACACGCCAGTTTGGCACAAATTGGTTCACTGTCGTCATGGGAATTGGCATTGTTGCCGCTCTAACCTATACTTCCCCTATTCCCATACCCGGACTGCAGCCAATAGGCATCGCTTTTTTTCTCTTAGCCAATGTAATTTTTATCCTCGCTCTTGGCTTTTGGTCCTGGCGCTGGATCTGCCACACAGACGAGGCTTTAAAGGATTTTTCCGACCCTAGTAAGCTTCTCTTCTATGGTGCTTTGGCAATGAGTATCAGTGTAATTGGCAATGATTATCTGGTGATTGGCATACATCTGCTCACACCGGCAACTGCCATCTTAATCAGTAAAACCCTCTGGATTTGCGGAGTTATAGTCGCTCTATTTACCGTTGTTACCATACCCTATCTGCTCTTTGTCTCCCACCAAGTTTCACTTGAGGATACCCATGCCAGTTGGTTGATTCCAGTCGTCCCCCCTATCGTAGCAGCAGCCACCGGTGCCAAGCTCATTCCTTATTGGAGCACCTTATCTTGGCAGTTTTTCTTTACTATTCTCATTTTAGCCATGTTTGGTATGACTTTTTTCTTATTTATTATGATCAGCAGCCTGTATTATTCCCGGCTTGTCTATAGTGGTAAAATCGCTGGGGGCTTTGTGCCAAGCGTTTGGATTGTTATCGGTCCTATCGGAATGTCTATGACCCTTTTCAGCACTCTTCCGGTAGTCACTCAACCCTTCTTAGACACTTGGAACTCAGGATTTCATGCCCTTGGTATGATCTTCGCGGTTTCCATGTGGGGTGTAGGGCTCTGGTGGATCGTGATTGCCAGTCTCTACTCCCTGCTGCATCTTGCCAAAAAGGAGAGTAAAATTCCCTTTAGCCTTGGTTGGTGGAGCTATGTCTTCCCACTCGGAAGCTTTACCACAGGAACTTACGCCTTGAACGATCTTTTAGGGAATTCTTTTTTTGCCGTCGCAGGACTCCTACAGTTCATAGCCTTAATCGGCTTCTTTAGCCTTGTCTTGACCAAGACCTTGATCGGTGTCTTTAACGGCTCTTTGCTACTTTCTAAATCTCCAAAGCTTTACCCTATTCAACAAAAGCTCATAACTCAACGATTGGGTTACGTTTTCATTCCTGACAAAACCCTTTGATAAAGTACAACACAATATTGAGTAGGGGCGATTACTCGCCCTCCGGGTAGAAGGGTCACCTTCGGTGACCCAACCCCCACGGA
>NZ_BAAHYN010000020.1:0-77339 GCF_054657535.1 Desulfosporosinus burensis | reverse complement strand
TGCCTCAAAATGTTATTTTCCATGACTTCATCATACCAAATTCGCAAGTAAAGGGGTACCCTCAAAACTTATACTTTCTGATACGTTAAAAAAGAGAGCTCGTTTTGAGCTCTCTTTCCAAAGTACTTATGAACAGCTTCCACCACATGTATCTCCACAGCCGCCACCGGATTTTTGAGTACGAATTTCGAATCCACCACCGTGTTTCGATTCCACAAAGTCAACGGTTGCTCCCTCTAGGTAAGTGGTGAGTTTTTTATCGGTTATCATTGATACGCCATATTGCACGTCAAGGATATCTTCTTCTGTCTTTGACTCTTCCAGAGTCATGCCGAAATTCGGCCCACCTCAGCCAACTCCTGCAAGATAGAGACGTAAAAAAGCATTTTCTTTATTTTGATTCTTAAGTACTTCTTTGACTTTTTCAGCTGCTATTTCAGTTATTCCTACCATTCAATTTTCACTCCTTTTTGCACCTTTAAAAACTAATATACCATACTTTCAGCTTTTTTCAAGGTGATTTCAAGAAATACATCGTTATATTGACCTATTATACTTCTTCGCCTTCTCCATTCGGTTGAAAATCGTTCCATAGACGACGCATCTCTACTTCAATACTTGCAGGAAGATCCTGAGATAATTTTTGCCACTGTCTCATTTCCCCCTGTATTTTTTGTCCCCAGTTTTGCCCTTCTGGCAAGGCAATAAAAGCCTTTGGTTGGGGAACGAAGAGTGTCCGAACGAGTACTAGGAACATAAAAAGCATTAATAGACGCCAAAGCCAACGCATTGTTTGATTCATCCTTTCCGAATAAGCCTTTACACAGATTTAGCATATCCAGAAAGTGATATAATGAGTCGTTCGGCATGCAACTCTTGCCAAAATCCCTCCATGTATAGCAATAATGGCTCAAAATATTTAATCGCTGACTTCGTGAATAGATGTTCTTTATAGCCCTGAATTCTTTCTTGATAAAATGTTTCACAGGAATTCTCCCCGACTAATGGCCAACCGTTTACCCCGCCTAAAGTAAACAAACGCCCTAATCCAATAGCACCTACGAAATCTAATTTGTCTGCATCGTACAGTATTTTTGCTTCGAGCGAAGTTGGCACGTGCCCCGCCTCGCGAGAATGGGAGATAATCGCTTCCTTAACTCTCCAAACAACTTCCTCTGGATAGCCGTTCTTTTGCAAAATATTAACTGCCAGCCCAGCACTACTTTCTGAATGGGTTTTTTCAACTGCTCCAGAACGCCCAATATCATGGAGGAGCGCAGCAAGTTCTATGATCGTACTGTCTGCTCCTTCTTCTTGTGCTAATTTGTTACCCCACTCCCTAACTCTCAAAGCATGCTCTAAATCATGAGCACGGTCTTTTCGAGCGTAAAAACCCTTTGCCACGAGAATAATCTGGTGTAAGGGATCTTTAGTTGCGATCTTATCCATAATCTCACCTCCATAGGAGAGTCATAATATACACCCTACGTTTAATCTTGAGTTCATCTTACTTCCCAATTTCTCATCTTGTCAAGTTTTACATTCTTGGATAATGTATCCAAATTATTCAAACTATTTTTTACGCGTTATTCGGTTAAACAATCTTATTAATCAGGCTTTGAATGTTATAATGAACACAGAAATCCTTTTGATTAGTTACAATTAATGTCATTTATATCGTGGCTTACTTGCTTATTTCTAAATTGATCACAAAAAGGAGATGCTTGAGATTAAACGAAATCAAATTAAGATTATTATAGTTTCAGGTTGCTTTTTAATTATCTCGGCGATAATTATTTTCTATAGTTTCCCCAAATACCAGTCCTCCAGCCTTACTGTTCCCAAAGATCAAGTTAAGGTAGTCGACGAAAATCCAGACCTGGCTTCCTCTTTATCAGCTACGCCGGAAAAAGACACAGTTCCCTCTACTCCGGTTCCAACAACTCCGCTTGCCGAGCCTTCTAAGGTTAAGCCTATCCATAGCTCAGATTCTCAAGCACTCACAAAGTATGACCAAGGGCTCAAGCTCTATTATCAACGTCAATTTCCCGAAGCCCTCCAGCTATTTAGTCAGGCCTTAGCCATCGACGCCCTATGTTATGAAGCTCTAAATGCTAAAGGTGCGACCCTCGCCTTTCAAGGAAAGTATGATCAAGGGCTAGCCCTCATTCAGCAAGCCCTTGATCTCAATCCATCATTTGTTTATGCTCATTTCAACCAAGGATTGGCATATGAACTGGCTGGACGTTGGGACCTGTCGATCTCGTCTTATCAGAAGGCTTTAGAGCTCGACAATCGGGATACCTGGAGTTATTATGGCATCGCCAGCGTATACGGACGTCAAGGTAAGATTGATAAAGTCCTAGAGTACCTAGAACCAGCGATCAACCTCGACTCAGATGTCAAGGAAGTAGCGCGAGACGAACATGACTTCCTCCCCGTTCGTGATGATCCTCGTTTCCAAGCCCTTGTCAAGCCCTAGTGAACTCGTTCAGCTAAAGCTGAACATCGAGACTTCGGTGGGGGACTTTACCCCCACCGAAGCAGAATGTGGAGCACACCCACTTATAGAAGTGGGTGTCTCGGAATTGATCACACTATAAGTTTCTCTAAGCGTTCGACGAGCCCTGCAAAAACCTGAAGCGCATTTCGTACTGGAACTGGAGTTTCCATATCTACCCCTGCTTTTCTCAACAATTCAATTGGATAATCCGAGCTTCCACCACTTAGGAACTCTAAGTAACGCTGAACTGCAGATTCTCCTTCATCAAGAATCGCGCGAGCAAAGGCTGTTGCAGCTGAGAAACCTGTCGCATATTTATACACATAAAATGCATTATAGAAATGTGGGATACGAGCCCATTCTAGAGCAATTTCCGGATCTAGGACCAGTTCAGATCCGTAATAAACTGCATTTAGTTCAAGATAGATTTTGGAGAGGGTATCTGCCGTCAAGGCGCCACCGTCTTCTACTACAGAGTGAATCTTCCTCTCAAATTCAGCAAACATAGTTTGCCTGAAAATTGTCCCCCGAAATTGCTCAAGATAATGGTTAATCAGATACGCCAATACCTTAGCGTCCTTTGTAGTTTGGAGAAGGTGCTCCATAATCAATGATTCATTCAAAGTTGAGGCGACTTCTGCTACAAATATTTTGTAGCCGGCATAAAGGTGGGGTTGATGGCGATTGGAAAAATAGGTGTGCAAGGAATGCCCCATCTCATGAGCTAGCGTAAACATTGAGTTCAAAGTATCCTGATGATTTAGCAAGACATACGGATGCGAGCGATATGTCCCCCAGGAATAAGCGCCACTCGTCTTTCCTTCATTTTCATAAACATCAATCCAACTCTTGGAGAACCCTTCCTGCAGAATATTGATATAGTCCTGTCCTAAGGGTCTTAGACCTTCAATGACCATATTTTTAGCTTCTTCATAAGTAATTGTCATTGTTGTTTCGGGAACGATAGGGACATAGATATCGTACATATGTATTTCATCAAGTTTTAAAGCCCTCTTGCGCAGTTGGATATAACGATGCAAATGGGGTAAAAATTCATGAACTGTTTCGATTAGGGAATCATAGACCTGCAATGGCACACGGTCATCATCAAGCGATCCCTCCAAAGCAGAAGGATAATGCCGTGCTTTAGCAAAGAAAATGTCGGATTTTACACTTGAATTTAAAGTTGCCGCCCAGGTATTTCTTTGCTTCTCATAAGTGTGATAAAGAGTCTCAAAAGCATCTTTACGAACACGCTGGTCATGACTCTCCATGAATTGTATAAAATTCCCTTTAGTTAATTCCACAGATTTTCCGGATTCATCAATAATACTAGGGAACTTAAGGTCGGCATTATTGGCCATGGAAAAGATTGCCCCTGGTGCCTCCGCTAGTTCACTAACTTCTGCTAACAATTTTTCTTCCGTTGAACTGAGAATATGCTTTTTCTTGCGCAAAATATCATCGAGGGCATGCTCATAGATTCCCATTTTGGAGGAAGTAGTCCGGAATTCTTCCAGTCTTCCTTCCGGCATAGCTAATAATTCGGGGACAACGTAAGATGCTGCACTACTGACCTTTACGGCTAGGGCTCCAGCACGGTCCGTCAGAGCTTGATAGTTTGCATCTCGATTGTCCTCATCTCTCCTCATCCGGGCATAGGCATAAACCTCTCCCATCCGCATACTTAGATCATCCATCCACCCAAAACACCCGATTAAAGTGTCAGCATTATCGGCTAAATGTCCTTCAAATTTACTCCCAGCTCCTAAGAGCTTTTCGATCTGGGCAAATTCTACCTCCCATTGATCATTATCGGAAAAAACATCTTCCAAATGCCACTTCGTAGCCTCAGGAATTTCAGATCTCGTTTTCAGCTTTTGTTGTCCCATTGTTTTACCCCCTTAGAATCTAATCTCCCTTATTATATACACACAGCTCAATAATTACCATTTCTCTGAATCTTGCTGACATTCTGCTCAAGAAAAAAGAACCCCTTTACAGGTTCTCTACTCAAGATAAGATCTGCCTTACTTCAGATAGAGTTAAAACTCTACCTGAGTATTTTTTCTTTATCTAGATCGAACGACATGGAATACAAAAAAATCTGAACGAAAAAACAAACGCGAATAGAAAATTGGGTTATTAGATTTATCAAAGTGTACCTCATCCAATAGAAACAAGGGACTTGCCGCAGAAACAGATAATTTCACCGCTAATTCTTTCCCCGCTACAATCGGCCGAATGTCAGTTGAAGCATAGGCTATGCGAATTTCCTTAACTTCTTCTAAATACGTGAAAATCGATGACTTAAGCCTTTCAACATCTAGTTCTCCAATACTTGGGGGAAACATGTCAATACAATACACGGCAGGTACGCCGTCCGCAGTCCGGACTCTTCGCGACTGATTTACAGGAGTACCTTCGCTTACCCCCAGTTTCTGAGCAACCCTAGCATCTGCAAAAGAACATGTCAGTTCAATCTCGCTTGTTCCAGGGACCATTCCAAGCTCTAATATGGCATCTGTCACCCTAAAAAGCACTTCCAGACCAGGTTTCACCTTGGGAGTTGATTCCCCACGTACATAAGTACCCAACCCTTGCTTTTTCTCGACAATACCATTAGCTTCTAAGAGCCGTAACGCTTCACGAAGAGTGTTGCGACTGACCCCTAGTTCCTTGGCAAGATTTTCTTCATTAGGGAGACGACTGTCGATCAGATATTTTCCTCGACGAATTTCGTCTAAGAGTTCCAAGCGGACAAGATCGGAGAGGGATTTTCCACTCTGATGAATTCGGCCCATGATGTTCACCCTCCTCATTTGCTAAATAATTTCCTAGGATAGGACTTAATACACGAGGTCGAAATCCCACAACAGAATTATTTATTGGGATTATACGGAATGCCATCCGCCGCGGGAGCTGTACTTCTACCAACTAAACCGGTCAAGGCCAATATCGTTAGTGCATAAGGAAGCATGTGGATAATATTTGAAGAAACGCCCCCACCTTGTAATATCATACTCAAAGCTGTGGCAAACCCAAACAATAGCGCAGCTCCCAACGATCCGATAGGCGTCCACTTGCCAAATATCATGGCTGCCATGGCAATGTAGCCCCTTCCGCCACTCATATTGACTTCAAAACTATTTAATAGTCCTAAAGCAAGGTAGACTCCACCCAAGCTTGAGAGCATGCCACCAATCATAACACCTAAATAACGCAGGTTTCGAACATTTAATCCAGCCGTATCAGCAGCTTGAGGATTTTCGCCTACTGCTCTTATCCTTAGACCTAAATTTGTATGGAATAAAAAATAGTGTGACGCAAAAACAAGAAATAGCATTAAGAAGACAACGATATTTTGCGAACCTATGATTGGCCCAATAAAAGGAATATCACTAATTCCCGGAATGGTTATGTTGGGGAGAGCGGGTGTTTCCCGAGGGGTTCCACCGTATCCAAAAATAGTATTCAAGAGGAATGCAGTCAGCCCAGCCGCAAATATATTGATACTCATCCCCACAATGACTTGATCTGCTCCGAGATTTACCGTCACATAGGCAAAAATCGCTGAGATAAGTGCACCCATAAATAAAGCTCCCAGCATACCTAGCCATGCGCTATGTGTATAATACGAAAACAACACGCCGAAGAAGGCACCGATCAACATTATCCCTTCCATAGCAATGTTTACAACGCCACTCCGTTCAGAAAAGGTCCCCCCTAACGCGGGGAGAGCTATGGGGGTAGCCATAGCGAGCGTTGCTGCCCATAAATCAGGTCTAGCTAATGCTTCCCAAAGCATATCCTTAAGCCTCCTTGACAGGCGCTAGAGTTTGACGTCTGCGCCAGCGTTTTTGTACCATTTGCACAATATTCTTAGTGGCAATTAAGAATATGATGATTCCAGAAATGACATCGGTCAAATGTGCAGGTACTCCTGAAACCAATTGCATGGATTGCCCACCCGTCGATAAAGCGGCAAAGAAAATTGAAGTGAGGATTACAGCAAAGGGATTATTATTAGCGAGTATGGCTACCACAATGGCCGTAAAGCCATATCCTGAAGAGAAGCTATCATAGAGACGATGTTGAACACCAAGCATTTGAACTGCTCCCGCTAAACCTGCTAACATTCCGCTGATAAATAACGCTAAGACCAAATGAAACGATACATTTATGCCGGCATACTTTGCCGCCCGTGCATTTAAGCCTACGGCCCTTAATCGATAGCCCAAGGTCGTCTTATAGAGCAACCAATAAACAATCACACACGCTACTAAAGCAATCACTAACCCCCATGATAGTTGCGTACGCTCAATGAGCTTACCTAGCGTCGCAGAGGGAAGAATAACCGGGGATTGAGGTACAAAGCCCGGCTGCATCATGGGGCCGTTCTCAAGCATGTAGTGACTGAGAAAGATAGCAATGTAACTCATCATCATCGTAGTAATGACTTCATGAGCGCCCACAAAGGCCTTTGCTAGCCCGGGAATTATGCCAGCCCAAAGTCCTGCTGCTAACATCCCCACAAGAATCGATAATGAAATATGTAAGATCGGAGGAAGACCGTGCACAGTATAGCCAATCCAGACTGCTGCCATACTTCCGATCCAGTACTGACCTTCTGCTCCGATGTTAAACAAACCTGCCTTGAAAGCGACGGCGACTCCTAAGCCCGAGAGAATTAAGGGAATAGCATTGGCCAAGGTGTTCGATAAGTTTACGGTTGAGCCAAACGCTCCTGAAAAGAGCGCTCCATAAGCTGTCAGTGGATTATGGCCTGTGATAAGCATGACACATGCACCGATCAGGATTGCTATAATAATCGCTACAAACGGGGTAACCAATTTTTCAATTATGTTTTTCATAGTCTACCCCCATTCCAGAATCTACACCCGTCATAAGTAAACCAAGCTGTTCGCGGGTTACCTGTCCGCCTGGAAGGATCCCCATCAGTCGACCAGCATGGAATACCCCAATCCGGTCTGACAAGGACATAATCTCATCTAATTCCAAAGAGACTAGGAGTATTGCTTTGCCTTCAGTCCGCAACTCTAAGAGTTTGTTATGAATAAACTGTATCGCACCCACATCTAACCCTCTGGTTGGTTGGGCAGCTATCAGTAATTCGGGGTTACGGGAAACCTCACGAGCTAAAATCACCTTTTGTTGGTTGCCACCGGATAAATTTTGGACTTGAGCATGAATTTGTCGCGGCCTTACATCAAAAGCTTCTGATAAGCGCCTCGCATAATCCTCAATGGGTTTGGTTTGCATCTGACCGCGTCGGGCAAAGGGGGGTTTATAGAAGTCTCGCAGGACAAAGTTTTCAGTTACTTCGAAATCCATCACGAGGCCATCTAATTGACGATCTTGCGGAATATAAGCAATCCCTGCATTGGTTCTGTGTTGTACAGAAGTGGAAGTAATGTCCTTTCCTAAGAGACGGATCTGCCCACTTTTACAGGGCAATAACCCAGTAATTGCTTCCACAAGTTCGAATTGTCCATTCCCATCGATCCCTGCCAAACCAAAGATTTCTCCACGGTGAATTTTAATGCTTACCTTTTTGACTTTCTCATTACGACCAGAGGATACTACGATGTCTTCGAGTTCTAAAACTGGTCCACCAAGCCTCTGAGGGGATTTGGAGACCTGAAGCACAACTTCACGACCAACCATCAAATTGGCAAGTTCCTGAGGAGTCGTTGACTTCGTTTCGACGGTATTGACAGTCTTTCCCGCTCGCATAACGGTGACGCGATCTGAAATCCGCTTCACTTCGTCAAGCTTATGGCTAATGAAAATGATTGGAATGCCCTGGGAGCGAAGACGTTCCATAACTAGAATTAATTCTTCAACCTCTTGGGGAGTAAGCATAGCGGTGGGCTCATCTAAAATAAGTAACTTAGCATTACGATAGAAGACTTTTAAAATTTCAACTCGCTGTTGAAGTCCAACGGTTAGATCCCCTACTTTTGCATTAGGATCAATATCCATATGATACTGCTTGGCAAGTTGGCGAACAATCTCTACATTTTCCTGGCGTCGATAATGAATTCTACCCGGTTCCCTACCGAGGACAACGTTTTCTGCGACAGTTAAAGCCGGGATTAGCATGAAGTGCTGATGCACCATTCCAATTCCAGCTTCTATGGCCTGGCGGGGACTTGCAAAGTTGAGCTCCTGATCATTAAGCCGAATACTTCCCGAATCTGGTTTATAAAGTCCATAGATGATTTTTACAAGCGTGGATTTACCAGCACCATTCTCCCCTAGAATTGCATGTATTTCTCCTTCGCGTACAGTAAGATTCACATGATCGTTGGCGAGAACTCCTGGAAACGATTTCGTGATTTCTTTAACTTCTAGACTGGTACGCATAGTCCCCTCCATTAAGAAATGGATTGCCCATAATGATTATGAAGCAATCCACTTTTCATTACGTTCAACGAGCTAATGATTTAGTAACCTGCTGGCATTACGCTAGTAACGTTAATTTTTCCGTCTTTAATTTGCTTTGCTGCCTCGTTAACCTTATCTACAACGTCTTTAGGCACTACCTTGATTGGGGTTGCAAACCCTACTCCGTTATTACTTAAATCAAAAAATACGTCTCCGCTTTTGAACTTATTATCCTTAACGCTTTTAATGATATCAAAGGTGGCCACATCCATACCCTTTAAGGCACTGGTCAGCACATTTTCTGGTGCTAAGTAGTTTTGATCCGCATCTACTCCGATAGCATAGACATTCTTTTGTTTGGCTGCATCGATTACGCCTGTTCCAGTTCCACCGGCAATATGGAAAACAATATCCGCACCACCAGCGATTTGAGAAAGCGCCGTTTGTTTACCAAGAGCTGGATCATCAAACTTATTTGTGTATTTTAAGTTAATCTTGATCTCTGGGTTTACGCTCTTAGCTCCTTGAATAAAGCCAGCAATGTAATCGTTAACGGGAGGAATCGCCATTCCACCGACAAGACCCACCGTGTTTTTACCTAAAGCATTCGGGATTCCGGGAGTTTTCTCCAGTAAGCCAGCCATTACACCGACCAAGTAACCACACTGTTCAGTTTTAAACATTGCGGAAGCAACATTGGGGCGATCAGTAATGGATGAGTCAATAATCATAAATTTAGTATCCGGATAATCCTTGGAAACCTTCAACACTGCATCATGCATCAAAAAACCAACCGCAATAACTAAGTTATACTTATCTTGGGCAAAACGACTAAGATTAGTTTCGTAATCAGTCATTTGTTTAGACTCAACGACAGCCTTTTTAATACCTAGTTCCTTTTCCGCTTGCTCTAGACCTTTGTTGGCCAGAAAATTAAAACTGTGATCGTTTAGTCCACCCACATCCGTAACTAAGCCCACTTTAAACTCAATTTTAGCTGGAGCCTCTGCTGCTTTAGGAGCTTCGGCTGTTGGAGCAGCTGCCTTATTGGTGCATCCGACCAAGGAAACTGCCAAAATAAGTATTAGTGCTAAAAATCCAATAAACCTAGATTTTCTCATAAATTCCCCTCCACTTTTTTTCTTCTTTATTCTCGTGCAATAGTTGATTAACTTGGAACTCTGTTCACCCTCCCCTCTTAGGTTGTAGGACCTCGAACAGCTTAACTGTGTTAAGTTTAGCAAGTATTCAGACTAGGGTCAAGAGATATATTTATCCACCATATTATGTAGCATATGGCTAGCATCCTAAGAGTATGTTGAAAATTTGGGATGTCTACAAACTATTTGTACACAAAGCGAAACAGGCAGCGTACGTTCCACTGCCTGCTCCACCTTGTCCACTATCCCCTTGGAAGGTTCCCCAACCTTCCATTTACAATTTTACATGATCCAAGTTCCCTTCGCAAGTATTTGTATCGTTCATTAACAAGTTTTGTACAGAAGATCTAGCTGGTGAAGAGAACGTTCTCTAGATTGGTATTGATTATGGATAAACTTGCCGAGAACTCCTATCTGTATTATTATAGTATAAAAATATTTAATAAAATAATTCTCTATTCATGCCAATGCTCAGGCGCAGCATGCTCTGAATGATTTGACTACAAGAGATTCTGAATCGTCCCTAATCGGATCGAACAGACCTTTATAGAATGCATACGAAGGAGACTGAAATATGAATAAAATGGGCTATTTAGGACCCAAGGGAAGTTTTTCCGAGGAGGCAATCCATTTATTTATAGCCACTCACCCTGAATTCAGCGCAGCCCCCCCCGAGCTTGTACCATTCACTACCATACCACGCCTACTCATGGCTTGTAATGATATGGAAATAGCTTGGGCTTTTGTCCCTTTAGAGAATTCCACTGAAGGGCAAGTGGGCGTGACCATGGACACCCTAGGCCAGACGGAGCATATCTTCATCACCCATGAATTCGTGCATCCGATTGACCAATGCCTTTTAGCGCACGAACGAATGCCGCTTGATCAGATTGAAAGGGTGTATTCTCATGAACAGGCCATTGGACAATGCCGAGATTTTCTTGAGAAGCACCTCCCCAATGCTCAGCAGATCACTTGTTTAAGCACTGCTGAAGCAGCCCATAAGATTTCTTCAATCCGTGAAAATTGGGCAGCAATCGGACCACGTCGAGCCGCTCACCTCTATAACCTCCACTTGCTTCAAGAACGGATTCAGGATGTCACACTAAATGCCACACGCTTCGTACTTGTCGGTCATAAACTAGCTGAAATGTCCGGTGGAGACGATAAGACCTCTTTACTAGTCATTACAGAAAATACACCTGGCTCACTATATCGGATTTTAGGGGAATTTAGTAAACGGCATATTAATCTCAGCCGCATCGAATCTCGTCCCTCTAAAAGAAAACTAGGAGAATACGTTTTCTTTGTTGATGTCGACGGCTATGTCTTTGCTCCCCCCATCCAAGATGTCCTCTGGGCACTCAAAGAGGAAAAGACCTTTGTCAAATTATTAGGCTCCTATCCTAAAGCACTTCCAGACGAACGAATTTTTTAAGGAGAGAGGATAAATCCTCTCTCCCTTTTTAAAAGTCCAACTGAACTCATAAATCTGCTCACCGAAAACCTTCCCAACTCTAACCCCCATCGACCCCTTCCCCCAAAAACTCGCCCAGCACATTTGTGTCAAGACACAAACAGCGCCTGCCGCCCATGCGTTCCAGCCCCCGTGGACCCCAAGCCAGAGGAAGTTTCTTAGCTTAGGGAGCACGATTAGTGGAATTGCGTCAATGAGCGCAGAGGATATGGCGTTAAGAAACTCAACGGTTCACATGCGCCGGCACAGGACGTGCCAAGTGTCGAATGCGCCAAGGACGGCATAGCATTCGACCAGAAAGCCCAGAGGTTTTGAGTTTTAGACATATCCTCAAGTGAATAGCAATGGAACGTTGTGCGAGTGGGCTAAGACACTTCCTCCCACTTCCTCCTACGCAAACATCCTCTGTATTAACTCCGCAATCTCTTCCGGCTCACACTTAGCCACCGTTTTTGCTGACTTCTGATCCAACCCTTGAAGCCCTACGGGAATTTGCCATCCAGTCAACTGGCTTAGACGCTCTAGGGCCTCCCACTCATCCCCAGAGCTTTCTCCTTCCAAACTCGCTAAAACGTTGACTGCGAATTTAAAGGGGCTTGCTGTAGAAGCAATCACAGTATAAGTTTGATCCTTAGTCGCTGCAAGATAGTCCTTATAGACTTTCAACCCTACGGCTGTATGAGGGTCAAATACGTACTGATAGGTTCGATAACTATGGGCAATAGTCTCTAGGGTTTCCTCCTCACTTGTCCATCCAGCGTAGACGGTTTCTTGGCAATGTTTTAAAGTATCTGGGTCTACAGTAAACATCCCTTGGTTGCTCGAATCATACCAACTCCGGACTCGCTCCGCATTTCTATGACTCATCTCATACAGAAAACGTTCAAAGTTACTGGATATTAAAATATCCATCGAAGGCGAGATCGTTTGAAAAAATGCTCGCTTACTTTGATAAACCCCTGTGGCAAAGAAATCAGACAGGACATTATTCTGGTTTGAAGCACTAATAATTTGCCCTATCGGAAGCCCCATGCGTTTAGCATAATACGCGGCTAATAAATTGCCGAAATTCCCAGTAGGAACCACGACATTCATTTTACCTTCAGGTGATATTTTCCCCTGCTCTACGGCCTGTAAATAAGCCCAAAAGTAATAGACGATTTGGGGAAGAAGCCGTCCCCAATTAATCGAATTAGCCGAAGAAAAAGTCAACTGTTTCTTTTCAAATTCTGCCTTTATTGAATCTGAAGCAAAAATCCGCTTCACGGCAGTTTGGCACTCGTCAAAGTTTCCATTCACAGCAACTACATGGGTATTCGACCCTTCTGTCGTACTCATCTGTCGCTCTTGAACCGCACTTACGCCGCCTGCGGGGTAAAAGACAACAATATGTATGCCTTCTCTGTTTTTGAAGCCTTCTAAGGCTGCTTTGCCTGTATCACCGGATGTAGCTACCAGAATTAATACTTCAGCCTTAGAATCCAATCGAGTAAGACTTACTTTCAATAAGTCGGGTAATACCTGTAACGCCATATCTTTAAAAGCAGCTGTAGGCCCGTGCCAAAGCTCCAGTACTCCAAAATCCCCTACGGATACCAACGGGGCTGGGTTCGCTCCCTCAAACGTGCCATCAGAATAAACGTTCACTATTTCCGAGAGTTCTGATTCGGTGAAATCAGGTAAATAAGGGGCCATGACGCGAAAAGCGACATCTGGATAAGCTAACCCCTGTAGGTCCTGCCAATTCAAGGCGGGAAACGTTGAAGGAACAAAGAGTCCCCCGTTTGGTACCATTCCTAAGGCAATCGCCTGAGATGCTATTTGACCCGAAAGATTCCCGCGTGTGCTTTCGTACATATATTTCCCTCCTTGTATTATCTTGGTATAATAGATTTGGTATAATCCATTAAATACATTCGCTGATTATTCGCCGTGTTAGGACAAATTTCCTTCCTATGGGAGAAGTCAGTCAATTCACGATTCGTAAACTAGGCTTAATTCCAGAGTTATTTTAGAGGGAAGTAACTATTAGTCAGCGAATATTTAGGCATCCTAAAAATTTTGAAAGGCGGACACAAATGTCAGATTACACAATCCGTAGATATCGCCAAAGTCTGATCCTTGGACTCATAGGGGTGGTCAAAGAGCTTTTTCCAGAGGAACAACTAAAGATTACGCACTCGATTCTTGATGGTGTGTATTGTGAGCTCGAAGACTCCTTGTTATCTTCAAGAGAAGTCCAAAAAATTGAGGATCTTCTAAAAGAGTGGGTTATCGCAGACCAACCGATCTCCTATGCGTCTGGAAGTAATCATTTATTTAATTGTAGTTTGAATAATCGAGACGTATGCGACGCCCTATACCCGCCGTTTGAGAGTTCTGGCAGCTTGAAATACTTTCAGCTCATCCATTACCCACCTGGTTTTATTCTGCACTTTCCCAATGCCAATCATCCAGAATTAATTTCCCCCTTTGTACCTCCTGAACAACTTTCGGCAACGTATTCTGAGACCCAACGCTGGTTAGAAAATCTACACCTTTCTAAAGTCCAAGACGTTAATACCATTATCTCCGAAAATTCTTCTCCAGATTTGATCTATTTGGCGGAGGCCTTACATGAAAAGAAAATATCGTCTATTGCGGATAAAATCTTTGATCAGAGGCGCAATGTCCGTGTCATTCTAATATCTGGTCCAACATCTTCTGGTAAAACGACCTTTGCCCAACGGCTATCGACACAACTTCGTGTCAATGGGCTCCGTCCAGTGGCTCTTTCCCTCGACAATTACTTCCTCCCACGTGAACAAACTCCCCTTGACGCCTTCGGCCAATACGATTTCGAATGCTTAGAAGCTCTTGATTTACCACTACTCGCTAGTCACTTAAATACCCTGATTTGCGGCTCCGAAGTAGAAACGCCGGTCTTTGATTTTGTGTGCGGTGGGCGTTGTCCCACTGGTAAGCCCATGCGCCTGAGTTCCAATGAAATCCTGGTTATTGAAGGCATCCATGCCCTTAATCCTCGTCTGCTGCCTTCATTAGATCGCAACCAAATGTTTAAGATCTATATCAGCGCCCTTTTCCAACTTAATCTTGATGTCTACAATCGGGTTTCGACGACCGACGTCCGACTTATTCGTCGGCTCGTAAGAGACAATCAATTCCGCGGGATAAACCCTGAACGAACCCTAGCACAATGGGACAGTGTCCGAAGAGGTGAAAATCATAATATCTTCCCTTATCAAGAAGAAGCGGATGTGATGTTCAATTCTAGCCTCTTATACGAACTTAATGCACTTCGTCCTAGCGCCGAAGAATTACTAAAATCTGTTCCCCGGGAGAGTCCTAATTATAAAACAGCGATTCACCTCTTAACTCTCCTATCATTCTTTAACCCATTAGACACTTCGACAGTCCCCTTTAACTCAATTTTGAGAGAATTCATGGGAGGAAGTGCCTATCAAGTCTAATCTAAACCTTTCTTGTTCGCTAAGCTAAATAAGCAAAGCACGAAGTTACTCACTTCGTGCTTTTGCTATCAAGTGAATGCTTCACTAAACTATTTATCAATAGCAAGGACTCCTGCTTTTGAGTAGTTCTCCTTAGACATGTCACGAATGATAATCGATACACTTTCCGCAGGTGCCCCGATGGATTCTACAATGGCTTGGGTTACTTTCTCTGCGAGTAACCGCTTCTGTTCAATAGTGCGGCCTTCTAATAACTCAACTTGTACGATTGGCATTGGTTCACCTCCCTCCAAAAATATTCAGTCCTCTAAATTTTCGTCAGGTATATCCGTCTGCTTCAACAATTCTGGAGAAGTCTCAGAAATAGAGAAGGTAAACATACGACGCTCAGCAAGTTGATGAATTTGTTCCGGTTGCTTGATAAGTTGATCCTTTTCCGAGCGCACGCATTTTTTTATGGCATACTCTAGCCTAAGTGCATCACTCCAGGAATCAACCTCCCAGGCTTGAGCCAAAGAAACTGGTAGATGTGCTGCTGTATATTTTGCCCCGTTGCGTCCCTTATACCCCCGGTTATGTTCTCGCACTCTTCGTTTAAGGTCGGTTGTTGCACCCGTGTAAATCGTATTGTTACCACAACGAGCAAGGTAAACCCAATATCCCATAGCTTAATCTTCTGGCCAAAATTCTAATACCGGCTTACTTAACAAAAGACCTTGTTCAAAACAAGAATCTAAATATTTCTTCAGCCCCGATGTATAAGTATGATCTAAACCATAATTGAACTGAGAAAAATAGTCTCTCCAGAATTCACCTGATCCCCCCAGCATGGTTTGACACGTCTTTACGATGTCATTCATATTGCCTAGTGCCTGTTCTTTAGCGTCAAGGAGCAAACGATAGACACTCCTAATCTCTTCCCCACGCTCAAATATGAGTTTTCTAGGAAAAGCCCAAACAGCATAGGTCATGGAAAACCCGGTGTGCTTATACCATTCTTCACCCAGATCGTAGACATAGCAAGAAGGACTTTTGAGAGCTTCTTGAATTGCCGCATCTCCGATCAGGAGCGCCGCGTCCGCCATGTCAAACATCCCCGGAAGATCAGAGTGCATCGTTAAATAGCGCGGTGCAACTTCATAATAATGGTGCAACAAAATCTTTGTCAGATTCACTGAGGTTGCCGATGTATCCGTTAAGGCAACTGTCAATCCATCCAAGGCCTTCAATTCAACTTTCGAGAATAAAAGGATGGATCCTACCCGCCCTCTTGTCGAGACGGAAAGGTTTGGCAAGATCGCATAATCCTGCCAATGCTCTCCATAAGAAAAGGCACTAATGGGTGCCATGTCAATCCGTCCATCAGCCAACATAGCATTATGCCCCGTTGGTTCTGCCGTAATCGACTCCAGCAAAGGATGCTCTCTCGATAAAAAATGGAACATTGGCAACATATTAGTATTTGGATTATGTCCAATGCGAATCATACGCCTACCCCCATGTATACAGTCATTGGCTGGGAAAACTCCTTTTCCAACGCTTAAACTATCTTTATTTTATGATATTGCGCAATTCCCCGATTGATTGAATTTTAACAATCACTTCATCACCAGGTTGCATAGGACCTACTCCTTCTGGAGTACCTGTCAGCACCACATCCCCAGGATAGAGGGTCATCACTTGAGAAATAAAGCTCACGAGTTTTGGTATGGAATTAATAAAATTCTGGGTGTTGGAAGACTGTTTAACTTTACCATTTAGAAATAACTGTATATCTAGATTACTCGGATCGATATCCGTCACGACCCAAGGACCGATTGGGCAGAACGTATCAAATGATTTCCCACGGGTCCACTGGCCATCCTTCTTTTGCAGATCCCTAGCAGTGACATCATTAGCACACGCATACCCAAAGATTGCCTTTGAGGCCTCTTCTTCTGAAGCATCTTTGATGATTGCTCCGATTATGACAGCTAATTCTGCTTCATAGTCCACACGTTGACTGATCTTGGGGTAGATAATCTCAGCATCTGGACCAATCACACTAGTAGGTGGCTTAATGAAAATCACAGGATCTTCAGGTAACGAATGATTTAATTCTTTGGCATGTAACGCGTAATTAAGACCAACACAGACCACTTTGCTTGGCTCTACAGGAGCAAGTAGGCTAACTTGATCTAAGGGCAACCAGGCATCGATTAGTTTGCTTTGGGGGTCAAGAAATGATCCATTAATCAGGTGCACCTTCTCCCCTTCGACAAGACCATACCCAATTTCCTTTTCATGATTCGTAAAGCGAACGTATTTCACGAAAATCATCCTTTCATTCTAAATGGTAATATCTAACTCTTTTGTCTGATAGGTCTTACAAACTTGAGCCAGCGGACATTCCTCACAAAGCGGTTTCCGCGCACTACAAATCCGTCTACCCTGAAAAATCAGAAGATGATGGACTAAGGACCATCTATCTTGGGGGAAAATTCGACTTAGTTCTTGCTCGACTTTTTCTGGTGTCTTACCATTAGCAATCCCAATACGATGTGCTACTCGGAAAACATGAGTATCTACCGCGATTGCAGGTATGCCAAAGGCATTGCTGACAACAACATTGGCCGTTTTACGTCCTACCCCCGGAAGTCCTCTCAATAGCTCTAGATCAGCAGGTACCCGTCCTTCATAGTCCTCAACCAGCACCTTGCAAGCTGCTAGAATATTTTTTGCTTTGTTATGAAAGAGTCCCAGAGAACGTATTTTATCTTCGAGTTGAGTTTGGCCTAAACGGAGGATCCCCTCTGGAGTATTCACTTCAGCAAACAGGGACGCAGTCACTAGGTTTACTCTCTCATCAGTACACTGAGCAGATAGAATCGTCGCTATTAGTAATTCAAAGGGCGTATGATACACTAACTCACAGCGAGCATCAGGAAACCTCTCTTGCAAAGCATCAAAAATATATTGCGAGACTGACTCATCGGAACGAATCTGCGTCATGCTTGAACCCTCCGCTGTCTAACCTAAAACTTCCTGAATAAAGATGGTGCGTTTTTCCACCATGTTATATTCTTTTATGGTATTTTCGCCAAATTGTGACTCATCAAAAACACGTACAATCGGGCGAGCAGGCATGCTTAAATTTTGATCCACCACAACCCCAATCTCGCCAGTGTTTAGTCGCACGGTTATCCCGGTCGGATAGGCTGCAATATTCTTCAGAAATAGACGGACCATCTCTAAAGGATAGAGTGTACCTGCCAGACCCATTAGAATTTCGCACGCTTCATGGGGCATTATGCGCTTCACGTCATTATGGTCGGATGTGAACTTATCATAAAGATCAGCAATCCCCACAATCTGTGCTAAAGGGTGGATTTCGCCCTCTTTTAAACGCCTTGGATAGCCTGTTCCATTCATATGCTCATGATGCTGAAAAGCAATGTGAGCAACTGCTAAATTAAGGTCTTTTCGTTTGCGGAGATCTTCAAATCCCAGTGTTGTATGTGTTTTTAGGAGCTCCACTTCCTCTGAAGTATGATCCTCGGTTTTAGTTATCAGCTTAGGATCCAGTTGTAGCTTTCCAAAATCATGAAGTATAGCTCCTATAGCTAGGGTTTCAAGTTTTTCACGATCGAATAACAGGGCCTTCCCTAATACCGTCGAAAGAACACATACATTGACAGAGTGGGCAAACATCTGATTATCTATGCTACGCATATCCATCATATTTACTAGAATATCCTTTTTGAACAAGATCTCTTCGACAATTTTTTTGATAATATTCTTTAAGTCAAAGTCGTTAAGATTTCTTCCTAATCGGACAGACCTCGTACTTTTCTCTAGAAACTCCATGGCTTCGCGACGATGTTCCTCACTGATAACGTCTTCAACAATGACATCATCAAAACGATCATCTTCAATGTACAGAATTGAGAGACCCATTTCTTTTAATTTTGCTATAAACAACGGAGTTAGTTTAACCCCTTTTCCTAACAGGATTCTGCCAGAACTGGAAAAGATGGTTTTTCCTAATACATCTCCTATCGTTAACGAGTGAACACTTACTTGCCGCACTTGGAGATTTGCTCCTTCCTATTTGAAGCATCTTCATTACTATTACCATAATATCATACAAACCTATAGGATTATTAAATTATTTCTCAGTTTCTTATTCTATGAGATGACGTAAACGTTACTTGAGAGTATAATCAATAGGCAAATAAAATAGAATGAGGTATTTTTAAAATGTGGTTTGAACTTTTCCTGATCTGCACCCTAGGCTTTATAGCTGCGACAGTCGACGCAATTGCCGGAGGCGGTGGACTTATTAGCCTACCCGCATTACTGATGGTGGGTGTTCCCCCTCATCTTGCACTTGGTACCAATAAATTTGCAGCTTCCATGGCCTCTTTAAACAGTTCCGTTACGTTTGCACGTTCTGGAAAAGTGAACTTTTCACTTGTAAAGTGGCAAATTCCGTGTACATTGATAGGTGCTTTTCTGGGCGCTTGGGCAGTTCTCAGTGTAAGCTCAGCTTTTTTAAACAAAGCGGTCTTAGTCCTGATCTTAATTGTAGGAATTTACACCCTGCTACATAAAAACTTAGGGATGGAAAATCAATTCAAAGGACTGGATTTTCCAAAAATTGTTTTAGGATGTCTTTTTGCCTTGGCGTTAGGGTTTTATGACGGATTTTTCGGCCCTGGAACAGGGTCCTTCTTAATCTTTTCGTTTATCGCTCTCTATGGCTTCGACTTTGTCGTTGCTTCTGCAAATTCTAAAGTTTTAAATTTTACAAGCAACATTGCCTCTCTACTCCTCTTCGCCTGGCATGGAAAGATTGACTTTTTTTATGGCATCCCCATGGCCCTATTCATGATCATAGGTTCCTATGTAGGAACCAAACTAGCAATACGACGAGGTGCTCAACTAGTTAAACCAATCTTTATCATTATGTCTCTTTTAGTTGCCGCAAAACTTATTTATCAGTCTATATAACCTGCATTCCCGAGAACCCCTAACGAGGATTCGACACTAACAGCCTCTAAAGCCGCATAAACACTGGATTTCTTCGAAATTTTACTTGAATTATTCCTCGTTATGTGATATTATATACATAACGAGGATGTGATTTAAATGGCAGCAATCGTATATCAAACGGACAAGCGCTCAGGCATAACCTACGCATATGAATCGGTTTCCTTCTGGGATAAGAATAAAAAACAGTCCCGCGCAAAACGAAAGTTAATCGGTCGTTTTGACAAGGAATCCGGACAGATCATACCAACAGATGGTCGGTGTAAACCAAAAGATGATGCTACTTCAATGCCTAAAAGGGGGCCAGTGCCGACACTAGAAACAGCAAGATGCTTTTATGGTGCTACATATTTGTTTGATGCCATCGGCGAGAAACTTGGTATCGCCCAGGATCTGAAGCAGTGTTTCCCCAATACTTATAAGCAGATTCTATCCATTGCTTACTATCTGATTCTTGAGGAGAATAATCCGTTGTTTCGTTTCGAGAAATGGAGCAATCTGCACAAGCACCCCTATGGTAAGGATATTTCGTCACAAAGGAGCAGCGAATTATTTGCATCCATCACCGAAGATGATAAAACCAGCTTCTTCAAGCTCCAGGGGAAACGTAGAATCGACAAAGAGTTTTGGGCCTATGATACAACAACCATATCCAGTCATTCAGAGCTGTTGCGTCAGGTGCAGTACGGAAAGAACAAAGAAAATGATCCGTTGCCGCAGTTTAATCTGGCACTGGTTTTTGGTGAAGAATCCAATCTGCCATTCTATTATCGTAAACTGGCCGGAAACATCCCGGATTCCAAGACGGTTAAAAATCTGCTGTTTGACTTGAATGTTTTGGGATTTTCGAAAACGAAGCTTGTTATGGATCGCGGCTTTTACAGCGAAGAAAATATAAATGGTCTTTTGAAGGAACATGTCAAATTTCTGATGGCTGCAAAAATATCCCTTACTTTTGTACGAAAAGAATTGGATGCCATCTATGACGGATTTCGTAGTTTCGAGCATTTCAGCGAGAAGTATGAACTGTATGCTCAGACGGTTCAGTCCGAATGGCAGTACACGCAGGCCCGCCCTTACAAAGGCGATACCCTCAAGGATACCAAACGAATGTACATCCACTTATACTACAACCTAGACAAAGCCACTGAGGACGAAAAAAGCTTTGACCGTAAACTGCTTGCAATGCGCAGTGAACTGAAATCTGGAAAAAGAATTCCTGAACACGAAAAACAGTACGCGAAGTACTTCGAGGTCAAGACAACACCAAAACGTGGAACAACCGTTACAGTTAAGGAAGCAGCGGTAAAGGAAGCCAAGCGATATTATGGATTTTTTGCGATGATTAGTAATGAAAAAATGGATGCCATCACCGCACTTGAAATTTACCGCAACAAAGACGTTGTCGAAAAAGCCTTTGGGAATCTGAAGGAACGACTAAACATGCGCCGTACATTGGTATCATCCGAACAAAGCCTGGATGGAAAGCTCTTTATCGAGTTCATTGCACTTATTTATCTTTCATATATTAAAAAGCAGATGCAAGTGCATGATTTATTTAAAACCTATACATTACAAGGTGTCTTCGATAAGTTGGATGTCATTGAATGCTTTGAGAATCCCGGTCAAGAATTGCGTGTTGGTGAGGTTCTTGAGAAACAGAAGGCGCTTTATGCGGATTTAGGGGTTGCCCCGCCTGCCTCGTTATGAGATGGCGGGAATCCAGGATATAACCCTATATAACCCTCTAAACTAAATTACAGAAAATTGGCTATGAATCTTTGGCAAATAGATTGACCCCCTAGTAGACGGCTAACCTCAACTTTGCCTTCTATCGGGGAGTCTTCTATTTCGGATCCAAGTGCCAATCCACAGGACTTGTAGGATATCCCTCTGGATACTTAAGAACCGGGTGTTGATCATCTGCCAGTCCAAAGAGTCGTATTCTTAACCAGTTCTCCCCCGTTCGTGCACTGATTAATAGATACCCTTGCGTATCATTTCTAAAACGAAAATCAAGAAGACCATAGAAAACGGTGGCATCTTGTCCTTTTAACACGTAGGATATCGGTAAGGAATGCGTGTGTTTCTCTTCAATCGCCATATTTGCCTGGCGTACTGCTTGATAAAGAGTGCTTGAGTCTTGGCAGATGCCCCCTCCAAACTCTTTAATCATCGACTTATCTACAAAGACAACTGCAGGCAAGTAACCAGCAGCCTCTGTCCTTTCTCCCACAACCTCGTTGAAAGAAAATACTTCGCCCGGTGGTATTAAGTGATCATTGATCGCCTCCGCAGCTATTCGCACGTTTTGGGTGCGTGGCACATCCTGAGAATTGAAATACGTAGTGTAATCCCCTAGAATATCGTTAATTTTGGCTAAGTCAGCTGTACTGGGCTGTGCAGGAATTTCTCTGATAACAGCTTCTACCTGCTTGTGCTCATGCTCTTGAGAAATCTTCACCCAGTTCGCTTCAACATCCATTTCATGCCCTGATTTTCCTTCTGTCTTTTCTAATCGCCCAGACTTATATGCTATCGTTGCCTGAAGCATAGGTTGGTTAATAATCCCACTTATATCCTTCAACTGATCTATAGTCTCATCTCTGTCCATTCCGAGCTGATCCGTCGAAATGTCGTTTTTCGAACGTACTAAGCTACTCAGGTGATCTGCAATCTTAGAGCCAGTTGAACGTGGAAAAACTTGATCTAACCATTGTTCGATTACCTTATGCGTTTGTTCTGCTTTCAAGGGATAGACTTGATCTTTATAGGTGACAGAATTCGGAATTCTTTCTTTTAATTGAGCGGATACCTGATCCCTATTTAAACCAGAAAAGTCCAGCCCCCAAACAATCAAACCTGATGGAGCCCGATCATTCGTACTACCATAGGAAACAACGGTCCCAATAACGAGGGTAACACATAATTGCAATAACAAGGCGATCAAAAGAAATCCAGTTTTTTTCATATAGATTCATCCCATTGAGCTTTCTTAATTTTTTTGTAAATGGGAGGTTACTTCCATCAAGGTACTACGGGTAGTGATAAGAGTCACCATTTCAGGCGTAATAGTTTCTCCAGCCGTCAAAATGTCACCATTATCAAGAACAATGTTTTTTTCTACCTTTTTGCCGATGAAATATTGCAGTTGTCGTTGCTCAAATAAGTTAAAACCTGCTTCTGGTTCTCCGGAAGAATCAGCTCCCGTGGTGTGGTCCTGGATATCATCTGCCCTTGGGGTTGGTGCTGTTGAGTTAGAGGGCGTTTGAGACAGGTTTTCAGTGTTTTGATCAGGCATCTGACGATTTTGAAGCATTTGATCTCCTTCGATAATGAGTAATTCTTTGCCTAGTGTGATAATTTTTTCGGCACTAATTTCATTCATCTGACCCTCTGCTTCAAAAAGGCAAGCGGCAATACGACCTGTTTCCTCATCGATCAGTATTTCTTTAACTTCTCCAATGAGTTGACCCTTCTTAGTCAATACCTTTGTTCCTATAACACGGGTATCTTGCTTTAATAAATTTTGGGCATCGATATTTTGGGCGACATCTTGGATAACATTGGGATCCGCAATCGTAATTGCAAACGCTCCAAGACCAAGAACGTCGGCAAAAGGAATGACCTTCGCTCCAAAATAATCCGTAGGTTGATCAATAATCAAAAAATCTAAAGTTTTCTCCTGCGGATTAAGGACAAAATCTTTTACAACCCCAACTTGAGTTCCGTCCGAAATACTAATAATACGCAACCCTATAATTTCTTTAGTCGGCTTCATTCGTGAACAATCCCCCTTAGATTTAGTTCTTTGTAGATATTTTCTTTCGTCATCCAAGCTTCAAACTGATGACTTAGTTCGGAATTGAATAGCGGTATGTACCTTTTAACATACCCATCAAGCTGAGTTAGCGCGCATTTACGCTCGCCCAAATTGTTCCAAAGCCAATAACAATCCAGAATTAAATAAAAAGCAATGTCAGGCATAGGGTCAAGAGATAACGCTCGGAAAAAATAGGAGGCAGCCTGTTCAAAGTTGTCTGTATATTTAGCTTTAAATCCTAGATCAATCAGCTCATCGATGGACAGCTCATTGTCTATTCCCTTAGGGAATTGATCAACCGTTAATATGTGAACGGTCATATCCTTAGCATTACTAACTAGAACCTCTTGAGTTTCGTCTATAGACTCTTGTTCTTCTTGAGCTTCTACTATTCTCTCCTGCTCTTCCTGAGATTCTACAATTTTCTCCTGCTCTTCTTGAGGTTCTACTATTCTCTCCTGGATAACAGTGATTTCTTCTGATACGTTTTGTTCGAGGGTCATTACATTGATCTTTGACTTGTCCTTTCTAATTCGAATTTTTGGCCATAGTACCCCTGTGGAAATAAGGGCTAAAACGGACAAAATCCACCAATTTGCCCCTCCCATCCGAAGAGCCCAAGGGAACAATAAGACAGCACAACACAAAAAGAAGGCCATCAAAAATGCTCTCCTCTTGGTAATGCCAAATAGTTGGGCTTTCCAAGTCAAATACATTACAAATGGGATACTTCCAATAATGACGGTTATTTGATATGTCAGAATATAGGTCCTCCTTCATCCTGAACAGTCCTCTTAGAAAAAATTCGACAGAAGTCTCATTTCTCCTTCTTATTACAATTCCGATTTTCAGGATATTAATATGCATTTGTCAGTATTTCGAACAATTTCTTTGCAACTATAAAAATTATTGCGAAGGATAAATACAATTTAGGGAGAATACTATAAAGGTTCAAAACCTTTTCTTCCATACAAGATGATAACAGCCAGATACGGGGTGGGAGGCTTGTGCTATGTCAGATCCTAAAAACGACTCTATAGACATTACTGAGTTGTATGAGAGGATAAACGTCTTAGAAAACCAGCTTGAAGAAATCCGTTTACATTCACACGTCCTTTTAGATATTGCGCGTGCGCTTAATGCATCTCTTGATCCGAAGGTTATTGCTACTAATATAATCAGCGCAATCGTCTCTCTGATTAGTATTAATCAAGCGAGCGTTTGTCTATATAATGAAAAAAAACAAGACTTTGAGGTTATAGGAGTTTTCGACTCAGGAACTCTCTCTCCACGAATACCTCCCCAGCTTGATTTGTCGTTTCTCTTCAAGGTACTATCAGCAGGGGTTACGTATTATCGCTCCCCTACAGGTTGTCAAGATTGGGAATGGATCTGTTGCCTACCTCTTCAGAATGCACAACACAAAATTGGAACCATAAATATACATTCCCTCCGACAAACGGAGATCACTCCCGAACAAATGAATTTTTTAGAAACGATAGCAGGTCAAGCCGCTTCCGCTTTAGAAAATGCGCTTCTTTATGCCATTGTAGAACGTGAATCCATTACAGATGGACTTACAGGTGTGTATAACCACCGATACTTTCAAAAACGCTTGCAAGAACACATCTCACTCTGCCAACGTCGCAAGCGCTCAGTAACCTTTGGCTTACTTATCATAGATGTCGACAACTTTAAACAGTTTAATGACCGATATGGCCATCAATTTGGAGACACAGTACTTCAGACGATAGTAAGCGAACTCCAGCATAATTTAAGAGAAGAAGACCTGATTGCCCGGTATGGTGGAGAAGAGTTCGTCGTTCTTATACCAGAAGCCACCGAAAAAATCGTGTTACTAATCAGTGAGAAGATACGAGAAGTTGTGGAAAAAACTACGGTACATTATCCAAAAACAACCAGCGAGGTTTCTGTCACGGTGAGTATCGGCGTAACACTTTGGCACCCATCGGATTCTCCAGCATCTGTGATTTATAGGGCGGATCACGCCCTACATCAAGCCAAAACTACGGGCCGTAATCAAAGTGTCTTTAAGTAATTATCCTATCAACAGTCCTGCAAACTAAAAATTACACCCCTTCATCTATGAAGGGGTGTAATCATGTTTTTCTAGAAAGTATAGAATTCTGGAAAGGTTGCAATTCTATGCTTCAATAGCTCTGGGGTAAGCTCCTCCGTTTTTAGGGGAATTGACTGTTATTCTTATCAGTTGACAACACGATGCCGTGATTACTACAGCACACCCGCCAAGAAATCCTCCAATGATTAAGACTGGAATGAAAGCTAACATGAAATCACCCCCTTCATTTAGTATTCTTATATAAGTAATTGATTTGTTCTTTTTTTCACTTTGAAATCGAGTTTGTTCTTTATTTCACTTTTTAAATTATAACATGCCAAAATCTAAAAAGAAAGTGATTGTGTTCACTTTCTTAAAGTTCCACTCTTCATAATTTAATAAATTTTCAAATTCTTAAGAAAAGGCTTTATCTCCACTCGACTCCTAAGTTTTCATAGTTTACTTGCTTTCGAGTATAATTATCTATCCAATTGATGAATAAATCAGCTTCGTGTTCAGGGACATAGACATGCAGTTTTATGACTTCACAAAATTCCTCTCTTAGTATGGTCCAATTGTGTTGAACAAACTGATACTTAAGCATTTCAAACCATTCATAAGGCACACTCAACAAGAAACTCCGATAGGTTGAAATTCTTTTTAACTCAGTTTCATTAATAACTTGCCGAGCAGTTCCCCCATAAGCCCTGGACAGTCCCCCTGTTCCAAGCAGGATTCCGCCAAAATATCTCACCACTACTACCAACACATTCCAGACATTCCGATGTTGGAGGACATCTAGAATAGGACGTCCTCCCGTCCCTTGCGGCTCACCATCGTCCGAGGACTTCTCAATAAATCCATTATGCAATCGATAGGCATAAACGTAATGACGTGCATTGGGGTAATCTGTGTGAATTTTTCGCATTGACGTTTCAACTTGCGCCATCGTCTGTAGGGGAACTGCAACGCCGATGAATTGCGATTTTTCAATGACTTGGTCTCGAATAGTTATTTCAGATAACGTAAAAAATTCTTCCACATACACATCCCCTATTTTCGGTTTCGAGCTTTTGTTAGAAAAGACTCTACATCGATCACAACTCGTTCATGCTTTCCAGAGCCAATTTGTCCAACTTCATCACGTACTTCCACTGAAAAAGTGAGCCGACGACGGTCTATTTCAACTAATTCAGCTGTAGCAAAGACATTAGAACCCATAGGAGTTGCGGCTGAATGTACGATGTTTAAAGAAATACCGACACTTGATTGCCCATCAGGTAAAGTTAGGGCATTGACTGCAGCCTGTTCCATAAGCGCTACCATAGCTGGCGTGGCGAATACTTCTAAAGTTCCGCTACCCATAGCCTTGGCAGTATTTAATAAAGAAACCGTGGTTTGTGCCTGACCTTGCATCCCAACTAACAAATTCAACATCCAACACGTCCTTATCTTATTTATTAAACATATTATACAGGTTTATCACAAATATAAAAGCGTTGTGAACTTTTTTCACAACGCTATCTCTGATAGTTTGGCAGTGGGTAAGCTTAATACATTCCTGCGATCCAAAAGCCAATATAACCGACAACCAAAATCCCTACAATATGCAGAACCCACCATCCGGTACGAAAGGCTCCCCAAGTCCCTAAGTCGAGACGATCACGAAAATCTCCCATTTAATCACCTCATTTAATGATGAGCACCTTGAGATATTTCACTCAGTGCATCTCCCGCTTCATTGACATGGATTTTTTCAATAGCTAAGTCACCTAGGGCGACAATTCCTATGAGTTTCCCCTGTTCTACAACTGGTAGCCTTCGGATTTGGTATTTTGACATTAAACTTGCCGCCTCATGCACATCTTGATCAGCGGTCACAGTGATTAGCTTTGAGTTCATGACTTCTTTAGCAGTACGCTTTTCAATATTTTTGCCATCTGCAACTGCTTTTAAAACTATGTCCCGATCAGTAATAATACCAATGACTTTCTGAGCTTCACATATTGGAATTGAACCAATATCATTATTTTTCATCATTGTTGCTAACTCCACAACTGTGTTATTGGGGGTTGCACATTCAACAGAAGTAGTCATAACCTCACGAACTTTCATGTCCTAGAACCTCCTATACTATTTCATTCAACAAACAAAGATAGTATTGACAACTTTACAAAAATCATACATTGATTCTAATCCCTCAAGATAGAAACAGCTTTTTAGGGGCAGTCGGCCATTCAGGGTCAGCCTCGTTAGTTGCTATGAACTATAAAAACTCCCAAGCATCATCTTCAATCCGCCTGGAAGTCCTTATTTGTGTGACAATAATTAGTATAATTAGTATTAAGTTTGCTAATCGGGTTTAGTGCCAGAAACAATGGCAACAACCCCCCCAGCCAAATTATCGAATCGTGTTTCTACAAGGCCACACTCTGTAAAAATTCGTACCAATTCTTCCTGAGCCGGGAATTCCCGGGCCGAGTCATGTAAATATTGATAGGCACTTGCTTTTCTAGCCCAGATTTTGCCCATTAAGGGTATGAGTTTTTCAAAGTATAACCAATACGCTTGTTTAAATCCCGGGAAAGTTGGTTTAGCCATATCTAGGGATACAATCCTTCCTCCGGGCTTAACGGTACGTACCATTTCCTTTATACCCTGTCGTAAATCCGGTAAATTTCTCAATCCCCAACCTACTGTAGCACCATCAAACGTATTACTCGGAAAAGGAAGTTCCATTGCATTTCCTTGAATAAATTTAATTCTATCCCTGTTGGAGGATTGCTCCAAAGAACGTTTTGCTACATCCAGCATTTTATGTGAGAAATCTAAACCTGTAACCGTTCCTTCTACTCCAACTGTGCTTCCCAATTCCATAGAAAGTTGACCTGTACCACAGCATACATCCAGCATATGCATTCCTGGCTTTGCGCCAACCCTTTGAACTGCAATACGCCGCCATCGTTTATCCATTCCGAGACTCATTAGGCTATTCATGAAATCGTAATGACCAGCAATAGAATTGAAAGTTTCTTGCACATAGGTTGCTTTATCTTTACCTGCAAAATCCATAGTTAATCTCCCTATCCATGGTTCTTATTTTTGGTATAGTATAAACATTTTCTTAAATACTACGCGAACATGAGCCTTTTGTCTAGGATTTTTCTTGCTACACTTCAATTCTTAAAAACACACCCAAACAAAGAGCCTTTCCGCTTAAAATGAGATAGCGGAAGGCTCTTCGAATTGTTGGCTATATCGATGTCATATTTTACTCTTATGGTCAACTTTGAAGGCACCGCACATCAAATCAAAAATGATTTCTTCTACCCCTTCTAAGGAACGTGGTTTCTTGGAATTTACCCAATCGCTGATTGCAGCATCCAACGTTCCAAAGAACATTTGTCGGCCAATTTTAATATCAGCTAAAACGATTTCGTCCCGTTCAACCCCTTCAGTCAGAACCTGTTCAATGAGTTGAAAATACTCTCTCAGAGGCCCTGAAATGGCCTCCCTAATTTTAGGATCGGACTGACGGATTTCTATCTGAGTGACGATGGCAAGAGCACGATTCTCTTGCATATATCTGAAGTGAGTTCGTATAATGCACAGTAGCCGATCCCGTGTTGTTTTATACTGCACAAGTGCCTGGCGAATCTCTTCAATAAATTGACCCATCCGATCCGAAAAAAGACTAACTAGAATATCTTCCTTATTCTTGAAATATAAATAGATTGTACCATCAGCTACTCCAGCGAGTTTGGCTATTTTGGAAACTTGGCAGGTAAAATAGCCATACTCTGCAAAAGCCTCCGTAGCCGCATCTAGGATAGCCTGATATTTTTCCTCACGGGGCTTAGACATGCAGTACACGGTCTCCCTTCTAATGCAAGTTTTAAAAGGTATTGTCATTTTTTTCTGCATTATATCATTAATCTTTAATTTTATATACCTTTACTTCAACCTAGAACTTACAAGCTGTTCCCCACGTTCTGTAAGCACCCAGAACGTGAACGTTTTGATGGGTTTAAACCCGCACCCTTCACAGCGGTCGCTGCCCTGATCTGAATCACAGCTGAGACCACAGGCTTGCCCCAAGAATTCACGTCGAATATAACCCATATGTTCCAATTGGTTTAAGAAACCTTCGACTTCTCTTACGGTATAGCCGACTTCTCCAGCTAACTGGGCCAATGATAATGATTCCTTACGTGCCAGTATTTCCATAACGCTGGTAAGCATAGTCATACTCCCCCTTGGGGTTAGTTAAAATTATCAAAATCCTAGTGCTTGACCTCCTTGAAATACAAGCCATCCCATGACAAAACTCAGAATAAGGCTGTATGCCACTCCAAAACTTGTCCAACCCAAGTTTCGTGATTCTTTATAGGTCGTTACGACGGATGCCAGGCAAGGAATATAAAGCATATAAACTACCAGAAATGTATAGGCACCTAAAGGGGTCATAGCCCCTGTCATGGCCTGAGCAATAGATTGCGATGCATCAGCAGCGACACCATACAAAATACCTAAGGTTGATAAGGTCGTTTCTTTCGCTGTAAAGCCAAAAACGATCGCCACCATGATTCGCCAGTCGAACCCTAATGGTTGTCCGATAAATGCTAACCAACCACCCATTATGCCAGCCCAAGTTTCGCTCATGGGGACCCCTTGGGGATAAGAGCTTAAGATCCAGACCACTATCGAAGCCACTAAAATGAACGTCCATGCTCTTTTTAGAAAGGAGTAGGTTTTTTGCCAGGTTGGCACTAGGATATTACGCACTGTGGGAATATGATAGAGCGGCAGTTCCATGACAAATGCTGATCGCTCCGTATGCTTGACCACTCGTCTTAAAAAGAGTGCAGAAAACATTACAAGCAGCATACTTATCAACAAAAGGCTTACCATAATCAGGGCACCTCGAGAACCTGGAAAAAATGCAGCCACAACAGCACTCATTACCCCTAAGCGTGGCACACAAGGAATTAAAGGATTAATAAGTATGGTGATCAAGCGATCTTTGGGATCTTCCAAAGTTCGTGTAGCCATAATTCCCGGAACATTGCAACCGAAACTAGATATCAAGGAAAAAAAAGATTTTCCATGCAATCCCATGAGCTGCATAAATCGATCTCCTAAAAATGCAGCCCGTGCTAAATAACCACTGTCCTGCATAAACGAAAAAAAGGCAAAGAATATGGCAATTTGAGGCACAAAGGCTAAAACGGCACCAACGCCAGCAAAGATCCCATCTCTTACTAAACTTTGCATAAATTCTGGAGCCTGAACCCATCGTAGCCAGCCCACAATCACCTCGGCAACCCACGCCATGCCAAGTGAAATTGCTCCCCCTATAGGCGCACTGGCAATAAAGGACATCCAAAAAACGAGAGTTAAGACGACTAACATAATCGGATAACCCCAAAATGGAGAAAGAATCCAACGATCTAGTCTATCTGTAAAGGTAGGTTTAGCTGGATTCTCGTGCTTCCTAAACTGCGGTAAAATTTTCGAAATATATTGGTACTTAGCATCCGCAATAGCCATTTCAAAATGGTCCTTAGTCCAGCCTTCTCTCTCATAGTCTTGCAGCAACGACTCTCCTGGAAGATTAGTCGATTCTTGTAGTTCGTAATTAACTGCCTCTCCAAGGTCAAAGCAAGCATCCCTGCTCTTACGTATTGGCAACTTTTCAGAATTTGTTTTCCATGTTTGCCCAATTTCCGAATCTCTCTCCAGACGTTTTATAGCTAACCAGCGCAATGGGTACCTCGTGACCCATAGAGTATCTACCAATAGCGCTTCCATTGCGAGAATCTTTTGTTCAAGTTCTTTCGGATAACTGACCTCATTCGGAAGAGGGTCGTTTTTCAGTTTTCCAACCCGAATGGCTTCTGTTAAGAACTCCTCAATTCCTTTTCCTTTGGCTGCAACAATTTCGACGACTGGAACATTTAAGGCTAAAGCCAAATTTGAAGACTCAATTGTAATTCCTGCAGACTGAGCCAAATCCAGCATATTTAAACCGATCACCACACGAGGCACTAGTTCAAGGATTTGAAGAACTAAATAGAGGTTACGCTCAATATTTGAAGCATCAACCATAGCCATAACAACATCTGGTTTTTCGCGAATAATATATTCACGCGTTATAACTTCTTCTTGTGAGTATGCGGTCAAACTGTAGGTTCCTGGTAAATCAATCAGCTCGATTTCCCGGCTGGCTCTTTTAACTACACCTGACTTGCGTTCAACCGTCTTACCAGCCCAATTTCCGACCTGTTGGTTCGAACCCGTTAAAGCATTAAATACAGTACTCTTGCCTACATTGGGATTTCCAATAAGCGCAATTTTCATGTCCAGCCGCCTCCCCCCTCTGAGCATATGTATGTCCAAGCGGCATCATCACGTTTTTAACTTGATCTAAAAATCGTTTGAATTTAGCGACTTGCTAATAAAGGGTCATTACATTTGGGATCTTTTTCACTTACAGCAATTTTAGCACATTCTGCACGGCGCATTGCTAAATAGTACCCTTTCAGCCGAACTTGAAGTGGACCACCGAAAGGAGCTTGACGAACAACTTCTAATTCGACACCTGGAACAATACCCATATCCATCATCCGGCGACGCAAAGCTCCTCCGCCATCAATGCGCTCCACACGTGCCCATTCACCTGTTTTTAAGTCTCCCAAAAAGCGCTCCATCGTCACCCCTCCTCGCGGAAATGATAATCATTCTCACCTTTGTTCTAATAATAACTGAGAATATATCTCATTTATTTTAGAATACTCTTCTTTCTTGTTACTGTCAATATATATCTCTGAAGTACAAAGTAAACTTCTCTACTTTTAATAACCATTCTCAGCATTTGCAAGCCTCAACGAGTGGGGCTCTAATGCAAATAGCGCAAGTACTATTGGGAAATTATAGATTGCGTCGCAACAGTCATTATGTTAGAATGACATAAATTAATATGGTAACAGGGGAGCTAGAACTTATGGCTGAGAGGGGCAATCTGCCCGACCCTTAACCTGATCTGGGTAATGCCAGCGTAGGGAGGTTTGAGAACAAGTACACCGCATTACATGCGGTATTTTTTATGTACTAGTCAGACTCCCATGCCGCTATGCGCCACCACTAAAGACTCTCACACGAAGAACTTGTTCATAAGAAGGAGGAAAAAAACGATGGCAAAAATCATTATGGCCTTACAGGTTATCCCCAAAGTGGAAGAATCCCGCATTTATGAAGTTGTGGACGAGGCGATCAAAGTCATTGCAGCCAGTGGGGTTCCCTATGAAGTTGGTCCTATGGAGACAACAATGGAAGGAGAACCAGACCAGCTTTGGGCAATCATCAAAGAAGCTCAGGAAGCATGCATTCGTGCTGGAGCCTCAAGAGTGATGGCCTACATTAAAATGGATTATGTCCCTAGTGGCTCATCGATTGCTGAAAAAATTGCTAAGTATCGAACATAACAATGGGTTGTCTAAAATGGAAAGGGATCCCCTCCCTACTGTTCTTTCTCTTTTTTCTAGGGACATGGCAAATGGTAGTTACGATTGCGCAAGTTCCCCTCTGGCTTCTCCCCACCCCCGCTCAAATAGCCAAAGCCTTATGGGAGACTCGCCAACTTATCTGGACGCATACTCTGATTACTTTAGTTGAAACAACGGTTGGCTTTGCACTTGCCGTCGTCTTCAGCCTGATCACAGCAGGCGCGATGGTCCTATCCCCTTGGCTAAAACGCCTACTATATCCGTTTCTAATTATTTCACAGACGGTTCCACTGATAGCCGTTGCACCTCTTTTGATCCTATGGCTGGGTTATGGACTTCTGCCTAAAATTATGATCGTCATTATCGTGTGTTATTTCCCGGTTACCATTAGTCTAATCGAAGGACTAGAATTAACTGATGCTGACCTCCTAAATCTATTAAGAAGTATGGGAGCTTCCCGTTGGCAAATGTTTTATATCGTTCGCTGGCCTAACGCTCTCCCTTCCCTTTTTGCCGGCCTGAAAATCGCCGCTACCTATAGCGTCATGGGGGCCGTGATAGCAGAATGGTTGGGTTCCAGCTCGGGATTAGGAGTTTATCTGACGCGCTCTTCACACTCCTTTTTGACAGACCGTGTTTTTGCCGCAATTTTTACAATTACCGCCTTAAGTTTTCTTTATTACGCCCTTATTACCCTCCTTGCACGACTCGCATTACCGTGGATCCATAGCAAAAACCAAGATTCCATTTAACAAAGATTATCTACAATACTTTATCCTCGATCCTAAACTTTGTCCTCGTCTTCGAGATGTTAATTTAGAAAAAGTAAATAAATCATAGGGGAGATAATAGTATGAAAAAGCTGCTTGCTTTATTAATTATTCCTATTCTTATACTGTCAGGGTGCGGGGTCAAATCTCCATCACCCGCGACCTCCGCGACAGAGCCACTTACCTCAGTAACCTTAATGCTGGACTGGACTCCTAATACGAATCACACTGGGCTATTTGTTGCCTTAGAAAAGGGGTATTTCTCAAAGGAGGGTCTAGATGTTAAATTCATCCAGCCTTCTGGCTCTGGGAATGTCGAGCAGCTTGTGGCGGCTGGAAAATCAGATTTTGGAGTGAGCCATCAGGAACAAGTGACTACGGCACGCGCTAACGATGTACCGATTCTCTCGCTAGCTGCAATCTTACAACACAACACTTCAGGATTTGCTTCTCCAACTTCTAAGAATATTAAAAATGCCAAAGACTTCGAAGGGAAGACTTACGGTGGTTGGGGCCTGCCCTCAGAAGACGCTATTCTCAAAGCACTCATGGAAAATGAAAAGGCTGATTTCTCTAAGATTAAGATGGTTAATATTGGAGAAGCTGATCAACTTATGTCTTTAACCAAAGATATTGATTTAACCTGGATCTTTTATGGTTGGACCGGCAAAGAAGCAGAATTACGAAAACAGACTTTAGATATGCTTTGGCTTAAAGACGTTGACCCTGCTCTCGATTTTTATACGCCTGTCTTGATTACTAGCGAGAAAATGACACAATCCCAACCGGAAGTGATTCGTCATTTTATGCAAGCAGTTAGTGACGGTTATCAATACACAATTCAGAATCCGCTGGAAGCTGCCGAGATATTAATCAAGCATGCACCCGAAGCAAATCCTGACTTAATTCGCAGCAGCCAGACATGGCTCAGCCCTCAATATCAGGCCGATGCACCGCAGTGGGGGATTCAGAAAGCAGCCGTTTGGGAAAGCTATGCAAAATGGCTTGTCGAACGAGACCTGCTGCAGAAGATGATTGATCCCGCCAAGGCTTTCACGAACGATTTCTTACCTAAATCCTAAGGAGGTCCAGATGGGACTATCTCTTAAAGGTCTTTCCAAAGCATACTCGAACCCTCAGAAGAACCTGTCAATGGAGGTCTTGCACTCTCTAGACTTAGAAGTTGAGACAGGTGCCTTTGTTTCCTTGATCGGACCTTCTGGGTGTGGCAAGAGTACGATATGCAATCTCTTGGCAGGAATTGAGGTTCCGGATGCAGGGGAAATATTATTGGATGGTGAAGCGATTCATGGGACGTTAGGTAACGTCGGTTATATGCCTCAGAAAGATTTGCTCCTCCCCTGGCGTACCCTACTAGAAAACGTGCTCTTGGGATGCGAGATCCTGCATAAGGATAAACGAAAAGCACAAGTAGAGGCTAAAGAATGGCTAAATCAGTTCGGTCTTTCACCATTTGCAGATCATTACCCACACCAGTTATCCGGTGGCATGCGACAACGTGGTGCTTTACTGCGCACGATTCTCTTTGGCAAAAAAACCTTGCTTCTAGACGAGCCCTTTGGAGCTCTGGACGCTTTGACCCGGCAGGAAATGCAACGCTGGCTTTTAAGTATCTGGAATCGGACTCGGCATACCGTTTTATTGATCACTCATGATATTGATGAAGCGATTCTTCTTTCGGACAAAGTAGTTGTTTTAAGTCAACGTCCCGCTCGAATTATCCATGAGTTTAAAATCCCATTCCCCCACCCACGTGATCCAGATGAGCTCTTGCTCTCTAGTCTTGCCTTAGATCTTAAAAGGCAACTATTACACCTTCTCATACCGTAAGCACGAACATCAATGCGACAGGCACTTAGTTTCATGAACTAAGTGCCTGTCGTCTCACAGGATCATATATTTCTAAGGTTACAGTATTTGCAATCCCCCAAAGCACAAGCGAAAACGAAGGTTTCAAAGTTCGGAACTTATATCAATCATCTTTATTTAAGAAACGCAGCACTAGAATGATACCTACCGCAGTAAATAAGGCCGATACTCTGTACATCAGTTGTACCTCACCAACTTGAATCAGCCACCCTGCGCCGACTGTACCGATAATTGCACTGATTCCAAAGCTTACAGCATTATAGGCAGACTGAGCGCTTCCTTGGACATAGGCTGGTAAAAGCGTGTTTAAATACTCGACACCTGCCAGGTAAAAGAGAGCAAAACTAAGACACTGAGTAATTTGCAACAAAATAATGATCCGATAATCCTGAATTTGACTATACCCTATCCAACGAAAAGCGAAAATAAATCCTGCCAAGGCGATAAGTTGCTGAGGACTGAACCGTTTCAGCCAAATACTCCCCATACTAAAAACGATCATTTCACTTAAGGCCGCTATCGTCCACCCAAAACCAATCCACCAACGGCTAGCCCCTAACTCCTGTAGATGCCAACCGAAAAAAACGGAATAGGCATTATAGGGTGCCATGAAAAGAAATGTGACCATAAAAAAGATCAGCAGACTTGGAGCTTTGACATTACTCAAAAAAGTAAAAGGGATAGCGGGTAAGGATGAGCCTGCTTGCATTGTCTTTCGAGGGTTAGGTAACAATTTAGCCCAGAATAAACACCCGATCAGAATAATCCCTTCAACAACCCCAAACCAGGCTAAATCTAGATATGTAAAGATTAGTCCGCCGAGAGCGGCAGTTAGAGCAAAACCAAAAGAACCCCAGCGCCGAATTTTCCCATAATCCTTGCGGTCCTCGAGTGTATTTAACACTAAGGCATCCGATAAAGGCGTGATCGATGAGTTCGTAAAGGCATAAATTGATAATAATACGGCAAATGAAATAAATCCCTTGCCATATGACAGGGAAAAACAGACAAGTGCTGTTAACGTTAAAGCCAGGAGCAGAAATTCTTTGTGTCTTCTATATCGATCTGCCTGTGTTCCCCAGACAGCTTGAGCAAAAATACCGACGAAGGGTCCTACTGACATTAAGACACCAATTTCTAGACTGTTTAAATTCGAATGACTTAAAAATATTGGTAAAAAGGGAATATAAATTCCCACAGCTGCAAAATAGAAAATATAATACCCTGCCATCACAGAATTCCGTTTCACGGTAGTCTCTCCTCCTTTCATTTAAGGGTATTCTAGATCCTTAGAGGGATCACCAAAAAATGTTGAACCTAGAAAATTGTTAAATATTATGTTCGTAACTCGAAATTAATACTCTCTACATTGTATTAAAAACTAGGCTTGTGCCAAGGATCGGCTAAGGCCATCCGTGACGCATTCGAAACTAGGCACATCCTGAAAGAAAACAGAACGTTATAATTTCTGACAGTATAAAAAAAACTTGGCTGGCGCCAAGCGCTGGCCATGACTCGAACAGGGATGTTCGAGGTTAGAGCGCCACCAAGGATGGTTGAGATTAGAACACCTCCATGGATGGCTAGGTGTCGTGATGGAGAGAAGGGACCCTTGGCGAGGCGGCCGCCTTAGTTGCTAATGCTACAGACGAAGACACTGTCTTCGCACGGATTACCCTTCTTGCAGCATGTAACGTAGTTATACTTTCTGATAAGTACAAAAAAGGCTAGGGATAATCCCTAACCTTTTGTACCATTTATACTATCTTTTAGTACCGACGCATTGATTGGAAGCAATCGCGGCAATACACAGGTTTTTCACCTGAAGGTTGAAACGGTACTTCCGTCTCTACTCCACAGCTTGCGCAAACTGCAGGGAACATTTGTCGTTGCGGTCGACTACCATTACTTCCGAATCCGCCGCTACGGCCACCACCTGATTGTTGCTTGCGGGCATGACGACACGCTGGGCACCGAGTTGGATCGTTTTCGAATCCTTTTTCAATGTAGAAATCTTGTTCTCCGGCGGTGAAAATAAATTCTTGACTGCAATCGCGACATGTTAGAGTTCTGTCCTGAGCCATTCTAACTCCTCCTTATTAGGTGTTCCTTGTACGGATTGGATCCTTCAACAAATTATCATCCGTTGCACCAAATAAGGTCAAAGTATGGATTCCAATTTTGATAGGCCCAAGTCTTAACAAGCACAGGGTCAGTATAGCAGAGCAAATGCCTAGAAGCAATCTAATTTTTTTATGAAATTTTAAGTATCTAAGTGAATCAGGAAGTATCTTGAAACCCGCTATGAGAAAAAAGTCCTCATGCGTGGTCGATAAAGTATTATTAGCTAGGTGGATCAATTTTATCTGATCAAGAAATATCGACAGCCCCATTAGCTAGCATCTGTCTTAGTTCCTTTTTGTCAATCCCCTGACCTAAGGCGATACTTAAAAACAAGCGGACCTTTTCAGTCGACAAGTCTGCTGAAAACCAGGCTCCTACTCGTTCCAGGTCTGCTCCTCCGCCTGGATATCCATAGATTGGGGCTGTACGACCAAATAAGCAGCGCGATGTGATAACGACAGGAATGCCGTTGGTAACAAGTTTAGCTATCTCCGGAATTAACTGAGGGGGTAAGTTTCCGCGTCCGAACGCTTCAATCACCATGGCATCCGTGTTTTGTTGGGTAATCCTCAAAATTTCCGGTGACATACCCGTAAACGCTTTGCAAATTGCTACATTGGCTAAACTCTTCGGAACTCCAAGTTTAAGTGAGGGTTCCGGTTTACGATGCCAAATAACCTGTCCAGTATCAATACTACCTAACGCTCCACTATCTCCTGAGTCAAAAGCATCCACATGACTCGTGTGAAGTTTGCGCACATCCCGTGCAGCATGTATTTCTTCATTCAGAGCAATTACGATGCCACGCTGCAGAGCTCGAGGATCTAGGGCGATGCGCATAGCATTATGTAAATTACGAGGACCATCAGAATCACTCTCTGAAGCATCCCTTTGCGAAGCGGTGAAGATCACAGGCCGTGGGTCTTTAATGGCAACATCCAGGAAATAAGCAGTTTCTTCAAGAGTATCTGTCCCATGGGTAATGATGATCCCTTTTAGTGAAGGATCGAGTAAAAAATGCTGCTCGACCTTATGTGCTAAAGACTTCATGTGCTGGGGTTGAATATTACAACTGGCAACATTGCTAAAATCACAAATTTCCCAATCAGCCTCTTGGGAGAGATCGGGTAGGCTTTCCACAAGCTCGAGACCGCCAACAGCAGGAACCACCTTTCCCGCCTCATTCTTACGCATGGCAATAGTTCCACCCGTTGCAATTAGAAGTACCTTTTCTTTTTTCACGGCGCTAACCCTTCATTAAACAACGAAATTCCTAGGTTGTTTAATGCTTCCTTCAATCTGGCCATATGATACGGTTTCTGGATGTGTTCTCCATGCCAATGACAATCTAAGAGATCGGCATCCTTGACGAGTTCCTCGAGGGGAGTTCCGATCTGTTCCTTCTTAGAATGATTGATGACCGCTTGAACAATCTGCTCTCGAGATTCTTCCGAATACTTCCCCTCGGCTAAGAAACGGCGAATCGGATCCTCTCCTTTTGGGGCGTGATCCAACTGTTTTCCAGTCTCCCAACGACCGATGTCGTGTAAAGCACAAGCCAAAGCTGCTTGCTCTATGTCTACACTTCGCATTTCCGCCAACATACGACCGATTTGAGCACAGCTTGTCGCATGAGCCTTTTCCCAAGTTATAGGGTAATCACGTTCAATGGTCGCTGCGTCCAAATGATCCAACAGATCGTATATCCTTTGTAAATCCTTGATAAAGTCCCAATTCATCGCCGCTCCCCCTATTTACTTATTTTACCATAAAAAAAAGAAAATTAATTCTCATTCTCCTCATATCTTATCCTAAGAGTATTTGCTACATGAGGAGGAGGTCTGTATTGAATTCTAATTGGACACCCACTGCACGACGTCTTATCAACAAACGCTTATGGATCCTCGGGTATTATTCTGAGGATTACGAAGGTGATTTTCGCGCCCTTGAAACGCTAAGACAACAAGGCCACCACATTGATGTTTACGCTGACTTTGCCTATCAGCTTCAACCAGATGGTCAGTTCATCGGTCAGGTTAATAAGCTAGTGCTTCAAGCAGCTATAGAACAAGGCACTGCGCCCCTTATTCTCTTCCATAATTTCGACGGCAAAATCTTTGATCCTCTTCCCTTGCGTTCAGTATTATCTTCAACTGCCTCGCAAAGAAATTGTATACGTCATATGATTAATTTACTACCACCAAATGTAGCCGGAGTACATGTGGATTTTGAAGGGCTAGAAGCCCCATACCGTATTCCTTTCCTCACTTTTCTTGAATCTCTAAAAACCACTTTACATGACCGTGGCTTACTCTTATCGATAGCTATCCCTGCAAAACGCTCGGAGTCGGAGGCTCCTGGCTATGACTTTGCTGGGATTGGGCGGTTATGTGATTCAATTACTATAATGACCTATGACGAACACTACTCATGCGGTTCACCCGGTCCGATCGCAAGTCTTCCTTGGATGACCCAAGCACTCGACTACGCCATCCGCTATATTCCCAATGAAAAGATATTACTAGGCATCCCAGTCTACGGCTACGATTGGTCCAACGAACCAACGTGTATGGTCCCAATGCGTGATATTCCGAAGTTAGTCGCCCAAAATAACGCACGAGTTCTTTGGTCTGACCAAGCGGTAGAACCCTACTTCTTTTATTGGCGAGGACGAACAAGGCATACCGTGTGGTATGAAAATGAACTTTCTGCCAAGGTTCGCCTCGGGTTTGTCAAGAGTTACAGATTGCGAGGGATAGCCATTTGGCGCCTTGGCTATGAAACAAACCGTTTCTGGCAAGAAATCTCCAATAAACTCAAACGATAGGCTTGTCCTCAACCTGTCATCGATTCATTGCTGTACGTCAAGTTAAGTGGCAAGCATCGGACATATAATATAAAAAAACTGATATTGAAGAGAGGGCTGTATCATCAACATCTGGTGATCCAAGCCTTCTTTTTAACTCTAGAAGACAGTTATTAGGCCTGTCCTCAAACTATCCGTAAAACCCTACTTGTTCTTTAATCAATAAACGCTTATCATTGAATTATCAATAGATGCTAAGGAGATGAGCACATCCATGTATGAGCTTAAAAATCACACAGAAATAGTTGTCCAACAAGCACTACAAGATTACCTTCGAATTAATCAACTTTCATGCTCCTGTGAACGCTGTCAGGCCGATATAATGGCCCATGCGTTGAATCGTTTGCCAGCGCGCTACTATGTTTCTTCACGTGGCGAAATTATGACGCAATGGGAATCCCAAGCGCTTCCAGATCAAGCGCGTATCATGTCAGAAGTGGTACGTGCCGCACAGCAAGTCAGTGCTACTCCGTCACATCCACTAGACTAATCCTATGCGACAATTTAGACAGCATTTATTATGATGATCACGGCCAATACCGCTACGACAACTAATGTTATAACCCTAAATGGAGAATCTATGACCAGTTCTATCCTGACTGGGGTCACTTCAATGTCGATCATACCATTTCCTCCTCGCTCCTTTCTATTGTATGGTCTTATCTGACCGCTTGTTAAAATGAGGAGGCCAAAAGGTCTCCTCATTTTTATTCACTGTTTGAATCGACCTCTGAATCACTTTATTATAGCACGTTTATATCACCAAAAAAAAAGATTCGACTGAGAACTTAAATTAAGAAAGGAGGTCTTTTATGCTCAACTCTGAAGAACTTCTCCGTTTTTCTCTGTTTTCGTCTTTAAGCCCCAGTGATGTAGCCCCCCTTCTCCCACATTTAATCGAGCGCCGTTATCGTCGGGGGCAACTATTATTTGTAGAAGGTGAGATTGGTTCATCGGTATATTTTGTCCTTTCTGGGCAAGTTAAACTTAGTAAATCAACCCCTGAAGGTGAAGAACAGATTCTTGATTGGTGTGGTCCCTATGATTGTTTCGCCGAGGTTTTGCTTCTCGAAGCCGGTTCCTACCCAGCAACCGCTGAAGTCCTGCAGGATAGCACCTTATTAGTCCTGCATAACGAAGTAATGTCCCATATTCTAGAATCTAATCCTGCTCTTTCACTAGCCCTCATTCGCACCTTAAGCCGACGCTTAAGACTCGCCCAGGAATTCATTCGAATTTTGACGAATCGTTCAACCGCCGGAATTCTAGCTGCCCTTTTCCTTCGCCTAGCACAACCAGCCAACAATCCTGGCCAACCTATTTTTATAGACGCGTCTCTCACACATCGAGATTTAGCCAACATGATTGGGACTTCTCGTGAATGCGTCAACCGATCCATCAACAGCTGGAAGCGATCTGGAATTCTAAAACTAGTAGATAATCGCTTAGAAATCATAAAACCTCACGAATTAGCAGACTGGCCTTAATTAAAAACCAGGGCATTGCTACCGCTTGGTTGTTGGTCAAGTTGGTTTATGATTCGCCAACATTCTTCCCAGCTAATATTCGCCTGTCGGCGCCAAAAAATCATGGCAGCACGAGTCTTTTCACACTCTCGTTCGTTAAGCATACTTTGGTTTGGCAGTTTACCACCCCAAGCTTTAACCCATTCTTGATAACCTTGGATCAATTCTGCAGATTGGCTCCTTAAATACCGAATCGTGTAAATACTAGTTAACCAATGTATATCTTTTTCTTCTCCACCCCTTACATATACTTGCCCATCTAAATCCGCACCGGCTATCAATAATAGTAAGAACAGGAAATGAACGCGCACGGCTTGTCGCAAAGTGTCCGGATTAATTTGCAGTAGTTCTGAAAACCGCCCAAGAGGCTTGAGAAAGATCTTAACTGCTGGATCTCTATAAGTACAAATTCCAAATGCCGCTAAGGGAATTGGATAGATGTCATCCAACCCGCTTTCCTGCAATTGACCCACTAACTCTCGCTCTGCTTGAACCAAGCGTTGCTCTCTGATTAAAAGTTGCTCAGTCGTTTCTTTTAAGAAGGATTCCGCTTCTTTAGGACGATCCGGAAGAGAATCAGCCCATTCACGTAACCGGGAGCGTCGTGGCATGAGAATATCAATGATTGACCCCGTCTCTTGATGCAAAACCTTAAATCCTTGGCGCACACGATCAGGATCATGATATAATCCCCGCATCAGCGCTTCAGCCGCTGAGGGAATTTCTACAGATTCCTCAAACCGTATAATCACTTCTCCATGTCTTTCTGGGAACTTAAGTCCCATGGCCTTCTCAATCTCTAACCGTATTGAAGACACATCTGATCCCCCCTAGCCTCGTCTCTTGTTTCATCCTATGGATTCAAGGGAACATTCAGACCATAACGGTGCTATATTTGACCATTATTGATTGCTTTGTTAAAATTAGCAAAATGACATCAGAAACGAGCTGACTACTATGTCTAAGCGCATCTATCACGATTTTGCCCTAGACCCTTTTCAAGAAGAGGCCCTCGATGCAATTGATGCCGGAAAATCCGTCATCGTTGCTGCACCTACCGGCACAGGAAAAACCCTAGTGGCGGATTATCTAATAGAAAAGTCCATGAACGAACACTTAAGAGTGATCTATACGGCACCCATTAAAGCTCTCAGTAATCAGAAATTCAGAGACTTCAAAAAACAATTTGGCGAAGATGCAGTAGGAATAATGACTGGGGATGTTGTCCTTAATCCAACTGCTCCGTTGCTCATTATGACAACAGAAGTCTTTCGCAACCAAGTCATTACCGAAGACCCTGCCCTAGAGTTTGTTTCTCATATAGTCTTTGATGAAATTCACTGGTTAAATGACGAGGAACGGGGCACTGTTTGGGAAGAGTCCATTATTCTTGCACCCTCTAAAATGAAGATTCTGGGTTTGAGTGCCACCATTGCTAATGCTAAACACTTAGTAGATTGGATCGAGTCCATCCGACATGAAGATGTAGCTTTGATCGAAGAACACAATCGGGTGGTCCCCCTAGAATATTATTACTACACCAAGGACACCGGCCTAGTGGATTATGACCAGCTATGGCGTTACTACCGCCGGAAACTCAAAGATCGAGTCAATGATGAAAATCCCTTTGGCCCAACCACTCATTTAGACCTCATTCGCACAATCCAGCGTGAACATCTCCCAGCGCTCTTCTTTGTTTTCAGTCGCAAACAATGTGCCTTAAAAGCCATAGAATTAGCCACCATCGGCAATTACTTAAAAGCGACCGAACGTCGAACCGTTGAAGACAAATTTCTTCAAAGCTTCGGTTCAGAAGCAGACTGGTCCTCGTCGACAAGGCAACTCAAGCGCTTGTGTTCAAAGGGAATCGCCTATCATCATGCTGGCTTACTCCCCTCCCAAAAAGTTATAGTTGAAGAACTCTTTTTAGAACGCCTTATCAAAGTACTCTACTGCACAGAAACCTTTAGTGTGGGCATAAATTATCCCGTCAAAGCAGTCTGTTTCGATTCATTGAATAAATATGATGGACGAAACTTTCGACCGCTTGCCAATCATGAATTTTTTCAAATGTCCGGACGGGCAGGACGACGCGGTCTTGATGAAAAAGGCTTCTCCTTTGCCCTAGTCGATTTAGCCTATATGGAAAAAAGTCCGCCTCCTAAATTTCAATTAAATCGTCTTGAACCGCTAACCAGCCAATTTAGACTTACCTATAATACTGTTCTCAATCTCACGGCAACCCTAACCCAAGCTCAAATCGAAATCTACTTTCAAAAAAGTTTTGCCGCCTATAGCTATCGCCTGAGTTCTGATTTCCTTCACACTGAGTTAGCGCAAGTCCAACAACAGCTCGCTGGAGCGCAACATCTCTGCGAAGAGGTTGGATCATTTCAGTGTCCGCTTAAACACCATCCTAAACGGAAGGAATTAGAGAAACTTAAGAAAACATTCAAGGCTTTAGGACCCCGCAAGCAGTCTCGTGTTTACGGGCGAGAAATGGCCCGTAAGATTCGCACCTGGGAAAAACTCTTATCCCTTTCTCCTAAGAGTTGCCCCACAGAGAAGCAAGAAAACTGCCATAGTCAAAGTAAATCTTACCTTACAATAAAACAACACCAACAAGAGCTTCAAAAGGCCTTAGACGCTCTTCCTGAAAAAAATGCCTTTCTTCAGGAATTTGAATACAAAAAGAATCATCTCCGCCAGCTAGGGTATATGCGAGGAGATGAGCTTTTAGCCCGTGGCACTTGTGCCAGTCGCATTTATGTCCAAGAACTCCTGGTAACTGAATTAATTTACTCAGACGTTTTCCTTCAACTCGATGACGACCAACTTAATGCCTTGCTGTCTAGTATTGACTTCGAAGCAAGAAAGAACGATATGTTTCACCGGACGGCAGTCTTTGATTCTGAACCTGTCAAAGTTTTCGTAGAATACCTTCAAAGTGTTTGTGGCCAAGACTCAGTAAGATATGACCCTAGAGTCGCAGGAATTACCTATGCTTGGAGCCAAGGCAGTACGTTTCTAGAAGTTCAAGCGTTATGTAACCTTGACGAGGGAGATATTATCAGCGTTTTTCGACGCACCATTGATCTGATGCGCCAAATGCGAGAGGCCGTAAGCGATATTGCCCTACGCAATCGCCTCAAAGTATGCATGGAAAAACTTGATCGAGATGAAGCGGCCATCATGGAACTATAAGACTAGTGCGACGAAAAGAGGCGGTACAACGAAGTTTGTACTGCCTCTTTAATCTGTCAGCGTAGGGTTAGCTGTGTATATAACGGATTTATAAAGTTTTATTAATATTTAGACACCCACTCGAAGTGGGTGTCCATCTCTGCTTCGGTGGAGTAGAGTCCCTCACCGAAGTCTCAATATTAAGCTTTAGCAGAATGAGTTCACTCTGAGACTTCAAACATATCTTTACCTACTCCACAAAGTGGACAAACCCAATCTTCAGGGATATCTTCAAAAGCTGTGCCTGGTGCAATTCCAGAATCAGGATCTCCGGCCTCAGGATCATAAATATAACCACAAGCTGAACAAACATACTTCTTCATTAAAAACCCTCCCATTTGATTCAATGTATGTATTAAATTATTGTAGCATCTTTTAGTCACTTTCGCCAATTTACTTTCATAAAAGTTCTTATTAAATAGCGCTGCTCTAGTATCTCCATTTAAGACTCCCACATAAGAAGTAGAAATTGGCATGTACAGTTATCTTAGGAATCCATTATCAAAAGAAATCCTGTAATTTTGCAATGCAAAGCCCCGGAAATTCTCTACACAATGGCAAGGTTCGTGATGATCACAAAACCCCACTTCCAGCTTACCGCTCAAATGATGATGCAAAATATGAACATTAATGTACAAATGACTGGCTCGCTCGTTTACTTCTAGATAATATCGTATTGCAAAACAGAAAAGAATCAGCATGACTAAACTCACAAATACTCCAACTCTTGGCAAAAACCAGGGAATAAGCAAAGCAACTAACCCTAAGAATAAAACAATGAACGTCCCAATCATCGCTTGAAGTTTAGCGAGTCTCCAAGCCTTATAGCGGCCAAGAAATTCATAGAATAATTGGGCCATACGGACAGATGGAAACACTTGGTCTAGCCTTTCACCCGTTTTATACTGCGCGAACCGGCAAAAACCCACCACGCATATCCTTCCTTTCTTACTCTAAGGATCCGATTAACCCTTTACAAACTCCCAAGACTAATGTTTCGGAGGAGATCGTCAAGTTGTCCAAAATAATCCGACTGAACCTCAAAACTTAACGCCCCAACAAAAAAGACTTTCATTCCCAGTTCTCGACAGATTAAATCTTCAGGATTTTCGCTAACCAGCAGGCAGCTTTCCGGTTTAACGCGAAGATTCTCGGCAATTTCTCGATAGAACTCGATATGGGGTTTACAATAATGTAAGTTATCCATGGCCGCGATGATTTTAAAATGTTCTGGTAGGAGACCCGCCCAGCGGACCTGTTCCTGCATGGCAGTTAAAGGCATGATCGGATTCGATACCACTGCAGTTAAAAAGCCTTGCTGAATTGCGTACTCTACGACTTTAACCCCAAGTGGGTTAACTTGAACCAAACAGCGCAAAGCAGGAAAATCTGAAGCATAAAACTCTTCAAATAATGGTTTAAGTGTCAGTATTGACTGACCCGTGGCTTTACAAAAATCATCATAAAAAGTCTGCATATTAGTTTGCCCGGGTTTAGGTTCCTTTTGAGTGACTTCTATCGATTTCAATAATTGTTTGGAAAACTTATCTGGCGAAAGAAGATGCGCAAATCTTGGCGCTAAAATGCCAAGGAAATTTTGCATAAACTTGGCATAAACTACATTTGTCAATGTTTTCTCTAAGTCAAAAAGAATGGCTTGGATCACGCTCATGTCCTCCTATTGAGATCTCAAACCCAACGAGCTATTTATTGTTTCCAACTTCCCCTATACTATTCTCTCTTTTCTTCTGAATTCCTTCTAGTTCTGAGAAGCTTACGTACAACTCAATAATATTCCCATCTTTAGGAACTTAATCCACAATACCTACATCATATAGTATCTTGCCATTTAATCTGCCCAGAGAAAATAATCCCCAAGGGATTTCCATTCCCCTGGGGATCTCAAATAGCTCTCAGCTCTCGCAACGGCCCGCTCTGTTTCCCAGAGGTGCAATCCCTGAGATTGCCCTCCTTATTGTGCTGCAGACTCATAAGGAGGGCAATGTTCTGTGAGATTTTGGAAACAGGGTCCCCATCAAACCATAAAAACGTTCCATTTAGACTCTTAAGAAGTCACGTAGCGATAATTCATTCTTACCTCTTCATCATCCATCAATCTTCTGAATCGCTCTTTTTAAGCCCTCTAAATGAAAAACAACGTTATTGGTATAAAATGGCTAACCTCTTTCTCCTCTCTTGGTAAACAACCTTTCTCCTTCAACGCGATTTCGCTCGCTTTCGTGGCAACACATTGCCATACAATTTGGATAAAAGGCTGTCTGCTCACATTAGCTTTAATTCTAGGTAGCTCACTAAAATACCTTGGCAGAAAAATACATTTTTAGCACTAATAATGTTGAACCAACTATTTCTTAGTGTTTTTATGTGACTTTTTTCGTTTCTCTAAGAGGAGTTCCGCAGTATGAATTACCTTCATGTCAGGATTTTGCTTATCCAAACCCCCAGAGATTTGCATCAAACATCCAGGACAATCGACCACGACCACATCTGCACCAGTCTCTTCAATATTATTAAGTTTACGCTCTAAGATAGGGCCGGATAGCTCGGGAAACTTTATCGAATAAGACCCAGCGAAACCACAGCAGCGATCGGATTCCTTCATCTCAATCAGTTGCACCCCAGAAGTATCGGTCAGTATTTTGCGAGGTTCGGCAAAAACTCCCATTGAGCGTTTCAGATGGCAAGAATCATGATAGGTCACTTTCAGGGGTACTCCGTCGCCCCCAGGTGTTAAACCACCCAAATCAGACAATAATTTAGAAAAGTCCAAAGCTTTATGGCTTAGCTCTTCAGCACGAGCTGTTAACCCTGGATCATCATGAAGCAACTCTTTGAAACTCTCCTTCAGCGCATGGGTACAGGTTGGGCAGGCAGAAACCACATAATCAACCTTTTCTGCCTCTAATGCTTCAATATTCATAATCGCACATTTACGCGCATTACTGCGGTCACCCATATAGGTGGCCGGTGCACCGCAACAGGATTGTCCCTCAGGAAAGACGACTTCATACCCTTTTTCATTCAGTGCAACTATGACTCCTTCTCCGATCTTCGGATAAACAAAATCGATCAGACAACCAGCATAAAGAGCAATTTTTCCTTTCGGATTCTTCACGTCTTGCTTAATCGTTTTGAATATATCACGGAAGGGGACCTTGGCCACGGCCGGTAAACTCTTCTTCTCGGTAAGGCCCGAGAGAAACATGGGTAAATGACGAATCACAGGTTGTCCTTTAGTGAATGGCTTTTGGGCAACAGATGCCATTCGTAACAGGGAATGAAATAATCGGCGATTAGAAACTACATCTAGGGCAAATTTCTGAGTGAACGGTAGTCCCTCTTTTTCACCCATACGATTTCTCATTTCCAAAATCATTTGTGGTATATCTAATTTTCCAGGACATACTTCCGAACATTTACCACATTGGAGACAAAGATTTTGGGGATTTTGAGCATCTTTTTCAGAATTCAGGAAATTGGTTAAGATAGTTCCGATTCCGCCGGTATAAATATGTCCATAAACATGCCCACCCACCAGTTGGAAGGCTGGGCATACATTGAGACAAGATGCACAGCGAATGCATTGGAAGGTCTTTTTAAACTTCTCATCGTTATACATCTTCCGGCGACCATTGTCCATCAGGATGATGTGGAATTCTTTATCTTTAACCGTTCCATCTGGGTAATACGCAGGAGTCGGGCCCGTTACCATACTCACATAACTCGTAATCTGCTGGCCCGTCGCACTCCTGGGAAGTGCTTGAAGGATATGTGTAGCATCCTCAAATTTAGGCACGAGTTTCTCGATACCGACTAAATAAACATGGATAGGGGGCAAGGTGGAGGTTAGACGGCCGTTCCCTTCATTGGTAAGCATTATTAAAGTCCCTGTCTCAGCAATGGCCATATTTGCTCCAGAAATCCCCATATCAGCTTCAAGAAACGATTTACGCAGTTCTTCACGAGCGGTTTTAACAAGTTCAGCAATAACTGGTTGGTTCAACTTGTGTAAGTGGCCAGAAAAAACATTGGCAACCTCTTCTTTTGTCATATGGATCGCCGGTAAGACCATATGGGAAGGATGTTGACCCGCCAGCTGAACAATCCACTCTCCCAAGTCTGTTTCCTGTACATCGATACCCTCAGACATTAACCTTTTATTCAGCAAAATTTCTTCCGAAACCATTGATTTTGATTTGACAATTTTCTTAACGTCTTGACCTTTAGCTAAGTCAAGAATATATTGCTTAGCGTCCTCACCAGTTGACGCACGGAAAACCTTCGCTCCCCGGGCAGTGGCAGATTGTTCAAATTGATCAATCATCTCCTCTAAATGGCTAGCAGCATACGACTTAACTTCCGCTATATTGTCGCTAATCGATTGGAAATCATAACCCTCATACGCTTTGGCGCGAGCTATCGTATAAGCATCCCCAAAACGTCCTAAAGCCCCACGTAAAACATCATTTCCTAGCGCCTCTGAAATCTTCTTCTTAAATTGTTTATCAGCCAATTAAATCACTTCCTCTACTTGCTCATCTACAAAGACCACTACAAGTTGTTTCGGGCCATGTACTCCTATCGTCAAAACACGTTCAATATCGGAGGTTCTACTAGGACCAGTGATAAACCCCACAAACCCTGGTATTTGGGGAAGTTGATGAATTGTTGCCATCGTCTCTTTTAAGGTTGGTATGAGCGCCGACGTCGAAACTAAGGCAATATGAATCGGAACAAGAGTAGAGCATAAGCGTTGATCAACATTAGCATCCGCATCCGCTTGGACTAAAGTGCCTAGTTCTGCAATAGCGTAGTTCACTTGGGTGATACCCGCCTGGGCATTCGGGGTGACTTCGCGAAAATAATCAGTATGTACCATAATGCCAGCTTCTGTAATCCGTTGTGCAAAATTTCCTTTTTCCAAAATAGAAGCCTTTAAAAGTGCAACAGTTTTGATCCCTTTCTCTAGCATAACTTTATAAACCAATTCACCAGCCTCATTTGCCGTCTTCACACGATAACATTCTCCAGACACCACTTCTAATTTGACTTTAAACCGTTCATATAATTCAGTCAAAGAATCAATTTCCATCTTGATATTCCTCCTATGATTATTAAGTAGTCTATAATTAACCCACATACTCCTTAGCCTTAAATACACAATATCCCGTTTACGTGGTCAGACCATCATACCATTAATAATTTAATTTTAATCTAAACCTGAGAGAATTACAATATCTCTTGCATTAAAATTTTCAATACTTTGATTTACCTATGATTTTAGAGGCGCAACCATTATCCGTTCTGATATGTGGATAATCAATCGATGACAATGCTTGAAAAGTATTGTTAAGAGTAATCTTCTATAATTTACACATTAGTAAATTTGATTATTAATGAGCATTCCGTTAGGAGTGCTCATTTTATAGTTCAGCCATCGTACTATGAATTCATCTAATCGTGAGACTCCCAACTTCAAGTGGAAATCTCACTCTCACCCGGTGCTCTATAATATGAACCCGGTTCTATTTACCTTCTCTCTGTCGTAACTATAAATAGGAGGGATGGGATGGGCAAAGTGCAATACGATCCAGAAATTGTTTATGTACAAAAACTATATTTTTTTTTATTCTTGGCAACAATTACAATGCTAGCAAGTGTTATTACTGTCTGGCACTTCGGCATAAGTTATGCTCTTTGGGTTCTGATCAGCGGGTTAAGCATTTCCTATCTAGCCATGCTTCAGAAGAAAGACTTTAACCCTCCGGATAAGAAAATAACCGCACAACGCATGGCTCATGCCATTTCTCAAGACACTAGCCCCTTGTCGATTGCTCGTTTTGCAAGTCAATTATATTACTACTTTCAAGAACCGACTCAAGCAATAACACTTCTAGAAAAGTTCCTTCCCAGCCAAGCTCCTTTGCTCTGCTCGACACTTGGAGACATTCTTCTTAAAGAAGGAAACGCTAAACGCGCGCTTTATGTTTTACGAGAGAACCCCTCTGCCTTAGTCGACCCGCTCCTGCTTTCGACACAAGCACGTATACTTAAACAAATAGGCAAAACCCATGAAGCCGCAAAAATGTTCGAACATAGCTTATATCTTGCCAAACAAAATGGATTTCCCCAGAGTGGTGCCCATTGGATAACTCAAAAAATGCTCACGATAAGTTATAAAGCCAGTATTCACCATACTCTTGCAGATTGTTATGTCATTCTGAATAATTCTCCCCAGGCAAAACGACATTATCGAGCTGGAAATCGCCTTCTACTTGATTGTACACTTTGGCGTCATTGCCCATCAGATTTGTTACCTTCTGCAAAAAACAACGATAATTCTTATTAGTTCATCAATATTTCCCCTTTTAATCCCAACGCTTATTCTCTATTCCAACACCTTTTTTAGAGTCTATTCATTATAATAATGGTAAAGGTCACTATTATTATAATGAATAGACATATATTCTTGTAAAATCGAATATAACTCATCTACGTTTTGAAATGGAGGGTGAAAAATGTTGTCAACTCATGCTGAAGAGATTCTAGGGTTTATCCGTGATTTTGAAGCGTCCTCTCGTGACTATCTCATAGCCAAAGGCTTCAGTGAATACGAGATGACCAATGCCTATCTCGACTTACAATGGAATTTCCTCCATACAATTCTTAAACAACGTTAGTAAATAACCATAATAGTTCATAATCTATAATATGACCCCTCTAAGTATTAACAAAGAATTAAACACACATCAATTACCCCTTAACCACCTAACGCTTATGGGTGATTAAGGGGTTCTTAATAGCTTTAAGTCACCTAAAAAACTTTATACCCCCCCCCTTATTCATGCGTTGAACGCGTTGAAACCTCTGTAAAGCTCGAATGGCCGTGAGTGCTGTGGATAATGGTTCTTCATAATTCCAGCCCTTTGCGTAGACCCCTTGGTAAGATGGTTTAAAAGAACCGTTACTGTTCTGGGCTGCGAGAAGGTTCACTATCCCTTTTTCAAAGACTTCCCATGAAACAACGTTCGAATACCGTAATAACCCTGTAATGGCCAAGCTTGTTTCGACCACAGAACCCCAACCTCCATCACTTACCTGAGCATTCAAGAGAAATACTTGTCCCTTGTTCCCTGCTCCTAAGATATTGCGTGCTGTGCTCCAGTGTTTCCAGCGAAAGCTTAACTTACTGAATAATTCTAAAGCTTGAGCTGTGCTATAAACAGCCCCCTCATACCAAGTGGCTGGAAATGCACCCTGGTCCTCTTGTTGAGTTAAAATCCAATTTAATCCGCGCCAGATTATTTCATCTTGGGATCGCGGACTAGGCCCTAATGCTTCGAGAACGTGAATACTCACGTCGACACTGGGAATATAGACTGGAAATTCTGAAGAAACCTGAGGAGGTATTCCTTGAAAGCTGGGAAATGTTCCCCAACTTCCGTCATTATTTTGTAAACGGTTCAACAGAAGAACTCCCAACTGATTTTGTTCTCCTAACGCCTGATGCAAACCAATTAAAGCAACCGAGGTATCATCCAAGTCAGGATGAGTAAATGGGGGAGTACTGCCATAGCTCCCATCCTCATTCTGACCCCTCTTTAACCAATCGATTGCTTGTTTTAACCATAGGATATCTGAAGGCTTTTGAGTTGTCTCAGCAAAGACCTTTAAGGCCCATCCAATAGCCCATATTTTGAGCTGATCAAATGCAGGCCAACCACCACTGGGATACTGTTTTCGAACCAGCCACTGTGCAGCCCTTTGAGACTTTTCTACATGGCTACCTCTGATCACAAGCGCGAGCATAGCCATACTTGTGGCGATAATATCCTCTGCCCAAGAGCCGTCCGACATTTGTGTCTTGAGAAGATATTCAAGGCCTTGTTGAATGCCCGCTTGTGTGTTCGAGTCAAGTAGCGACGCTGCGACAACGACTGGTCGACCATAGAGTGGTAACTTGGCTAAAATCCTCTTTTCGAGAATCGTAGGCAGCAATATTTCCTCAGGGGTAGGTCCCTCTAGGCCAGGAACCACCCTTTGCCCTAACGATAGAATCATATGAGAAAATTGCCGTGCATTAGCCAAAAGTTTAAGTTTAGCCCTCCATCCGCCTTGGCTCCCCTGAAGTACCATACCGACAATCTGAGTTATCTCTTCGTCTGGCTTGTCACCTGGATACTTTCCCCAGCCACCTTGATGTTGATGCTGTTTTAACCATTGAGCCCCTTTCTGTTGAGGGAGCTCGTACCTTCTCCCGGCTGCCAGCAGAGCAAGATCAGCAAGTGCCGTTGCCCCTAGACTGGGGGAAACGCCATGTGCTTCGTCAATACTTTCTGACAGAATTTGTTCTACTCCCTCTGAGACAAAATTCAGTGCTTGGTCTAGACCCTTTTGAACTTCCCAATCTAAATCCATTGAACTCTCTCCGTCTTCATTTTTTGCAGGCCATAGTACGGTTTATGTAATCAAGCGGAGAATTGTTCAACAAACATTAAATACCGAACCATAAGGTTCGGTACAATGTTTGTTGATCATATATTATTAATGTTTTTCACTACAGCAATGACTATTCAGCTTCTACGCAGCTATTTATAGAGTGCGTCCCACTGCTATCTCATCGCAATTGGGGAATTTTATACAATTAATGCATTCTGTCCATACTTTTTGGGGCATTTGGTCTTTGCTGACTTCTTCATACCCACAGTATTTAAAAAACTGAGGCTGATAAGTCAAGGCAAAAAGTTTCGTACAGCCCAGTTCTTTCGCTTCTCCTTCAAGTGCTCTAACAATCTGGGTTCCGATCCCTCTTCGTTTGTAGCCACTAGCAACCGCTAACGCCCGGATTTCTGCTAGGTCACTCCAAAGGATATGAAGGGACGCAACCCCCACTAATTGGTCATCTTCTTCAGCCAGCAAGAATTCGCGAATGTTTTCATAAAGCATATTTCTTGATCTTGGCAGCATGAGTCCTTGTTCAGCGTTGCTATTTATTAATAACATCATCGCTTCTACATCCGCTATTCGTGCCTTACGCAATTTCATTGATTATAGCTCCTTTTTTGTCATTTGCATAATTATACAATACTTCTTATATAGTTGCATCATTTTTCTTACGAACTGATCCCTTAAGTTTGCCTAAAGACTTTATTCTTTAACTGCATAATGGTTTAATTTAACGTTCTTTTTGATTGCTAAATAACTAAATATTTAGAACATATTGAACCCAATTCTACTCATGCCTTGTTTGTCGGATTTTAGAGTATGAATATTTATTCCAATGTCACGAATTTGGGTGTTTAAGCCTATATCAGACATGCTTCCCCAAACAACGCATCTCCTTATTTTTACATTTTTTTGCGTTCACTTATGATAGACTATGATAGTGTGTTTCTGATAGTTTTCCGAAAGGAGATTAAAATGTGATTTCCCTAAAGTTACGGTTGAGTTCTCTACTACGGCAAAGTGTCTTTATTGTCTTGGCGGTTATTATGATTATATTAATTTTTATCGTTGATTTTTTACCTATTTCTAGCCTTCTTCACTTGATACTTATTTGCATACCGTTCATAACCCTTCTTATTTGGTTCGAACTTTGGTACAGTACTTGGGGTAAAGTTTGGATCTTCAGCATGTTGTTGCTTATCTTTTACAGCCAAGTTTATCCCAACTCTCATTCAAGCCACATGCTGATCGTACATCTTCTCTTTCTCTTCGTTCTGTTGTTTCTCTTCAACCGTAAGGAAACTCGAGAACGCGCACGACATCAACATCACATCAATACTATGCGGGCCTTATTGTGGCAAAATCCTCCAGTCATCAAAACCGTCGACTATAGTCATGAAGCCATTATTTTATTAGATAATACAGGAGAGATTATCGAGTCAAATCCTCGTTCGACCCACTTATTAGGTTTATCCAAGTCCTCATTAGTTGGCCAACCAATATCTAAAGCCTTAGGTATTCTAAATAATTTCCAACCTGGTAGTTTACCTGAAGTGGGCGAGTTTACCTGGAAAAACTCGAAAAAAGAAATTATGCATCTGCGCTTCCAAACTCGACCTTTACTAAACTGTGACATTCCTTCGGGCACACTATTGACGCTTTTCGATATCAGCGAAGAAAAAAAACGCTCGGAAGCGTATGTACAGGTTGCAAAATTTGCCATTATTAATGAGGTTTCTGCTGGTTTGGCGCATGAAATTCGCAACCCCTTGACAACCATCAAAGGGTTTATGCAACTGATCACTCCCGAACAATGGCCGGAGTCCTACCGTCCGTATCAACAGCTTATTCTGGATGAAATTCACACCTTAGAACAAGTGTTGGGCAAATTCCTCCTCATTACGAGTCCTTCAGCACCTCAAATTAAAGCACTTAGCTTAGCTGATACCATTCATGCCACAACTCAATTAATTCAGCCCCTGAGAGATCGAAAAGGTGTAACCCTTGTGCTCGAACTCTCATCCCATTCAGTCTGTATCATGGGGGACCATGAACAACTTCTTCAAGCTCTTCTATCCATACTCAATAATGCGATTGAAGCTTCACCCCAAGGAGGAAAGGTCATTATTCGTCTCACAGAACACGAATCTCATATAAGAATTAGGGTTATTGATAATGGACCAGGGATTCCAGAAAATTTGCGTAAACGAGTTCTTGATCCCTTCTTTTCCACCCATAATGAAGGTACCGGACTGGGGTTAACCATTGCACAACAAATTATACTTGCCCATCATGGCAAGCTACACATTTCCGAATCTACAGCATCGAGTGGGACCGAGGTGTTAATAGATTTTCCCAGTTTAGCAACGTTTACGAGTAACCTTTCTGCATAAGTGAATGATTTAACAGTGATCCCTGGCAATTTAGTTCATAAATCCCCTTATCTTGCCAGTTTTCTGGCAACGTCCAGATAGGAAACTTATCCACATCCGTTAACCAACAGTACCAGCGCCGAAGTTCTTCTTCCTTGCCAAGTGCCGTCAGCCAATGAACACGGCCATCCCAAACTAGTGGATCGCCTTTGTCATCCTTGGCAAATACTAATAGCATGCTTCTTTCCAAGACACTTGCTAATAAAACACTTTGGGCAGCTTTGGTAAGTGGCTTTTCAAAGATTGGGCATACAACACTTAACTGCCCATTCCACTGATAAAAATACCATTCTTCTAACTCCATCACCGAGTTTTCTGCACGCTCCTTAGGAAGCCACGGCCACGGCCACGGACTCCCCCAGAGTGACTTTAAGACCCCGTCTCCCTGATGAAGCAACAAAGCCAAAAGGTCTTGAGTGCGAAGTTTACCTTCTTGCTCAAGAGATTCTAGGTAATCCAGAATACTGACAATTGTGGCGCAAAACTCCGGATTTAGTGAACCAGAAGCATCCACCCAGCCTTGTTTTTGCCACTTGACCATTTGTTCCCCTTTCTTTAACCACTTCACTTTGGTGGATAGTTCAAATTTTTTCCCTTTGCGTCGCACCTCAGCAATTTCAAAGTGACCCCAGAGGAAACTTATGCTCTGAGGTTTAATTTCTATGCGAACCCTACGTGCTGCCAAATGACTAAAGAACGACCTCACAGTCGTCAATTGTTGCCTTACCACGGGATTTAACCCCTCTGCCCAGCGTTTCCAATCTGGCCGTTCCTCTCCTAGGACATAGCGAGGTTGGTTGCTAGTTTGCTTCTCCGGAATGGGGTATAAACTAGGCGAGAGTTTTTCACGCCAGTAAACTGCTCTTGCAAAAATTGTACCCCCAATTTTAGTGAGTCCGGTCAAAAAAGAAGTGGAGAAATTTGGGGCTACATAATAAATTACTGTTTTTGCGCCATTACTGAGTCGATTTCCCCATAATAACCCGGCAAGTAGGAATTCCTCTTCGCGTGGAACTGAAGAACTCGCAATGATCCCAACTCTTAACGTGGTCTCGCCGCCCATAAAATAAGCAAACTGGGCTGGGAGGCGACTGGCCTTTTTTTTATCGTCTGGATACTCCTTTAAATTTTTTACTATAAATGCATCTGGATGAGCTTCCCAGATCATATTCCAGGTTATACTCACAATGAACCTCCCTTAGCTTTTCTCCCTAAGGATGTTTACGCGTTAAGTGCGAAAATCATGACAAATTCCATGAATATCCTCCCTGCCAACTTCGAATTATTTGTAACGTTTCTCTAATTGGCAGGGCGTAACGAATATTTCCATCTCGTCCTTCCATAGTTTGAGCCAAAAAGAGAGCATTCCAAATGCTTTCTGCAGTGGACTCCACCACAGCTCTGAAGAATTCATCCAAGGCCCAGTCGGATAAAGAACTGCCATTGTTGTCCTCACTACAATGGGTGCTAACCATTAAACAAAAATCACCACTTCCAGTGCTAGAAATAGATCCCGTCCGAGCCATACCTAAACTAGCCCGACGCGCAAGTTGTTGCAATTGCCAGCGTGATAATGGTGCATCTGTGATCCCTATCAGGATTAACGATCCAGGATTGTATCCCTTAGCTTGACGAGCAAGGAATTTCCCAACTGGAACACCGGATAAAAGGAAATCTTTTAACATACCAAAATTGGCCAGGGCAAGCATACCCACAACATAGTTCCTCACGCCTTGTCCAACAAGGCGTGAGGAACTTCCAATGCCCCCTTTTAGTTGAAAACAGGACATCCCAACCCCAGCCCCAGCATTCCCTTGCTCTATCGGTCCTTTCGCAGCCCGTTGAAGTGCAAGGATGGCCTCCAAGGGCTTAACATGTCGGCCACGAATATCATTCAGATAAGAATCATCACATTCCATGACAACCACATTAGGTGTCCGCGCTTCGTTACCAATCTCTGGATACTTCTTTAAAAGGTAGGTGATAACACCGTGACCCACGTCATTGACGCTTAGACTATTGGTCAATAAAATGGGGGAATTAAGGATCCCCATTTCTTGAATAAAAGGAACTCCTATCGATTTCCCATACCCATTTATTACGTCAATTGCTGCCTTGCAGGGCTGTCGATAAAGGTCAGGGCGAGGTAGAATAGCGGTCACACCCGTCCTAACAGGACCCCTTCCACGGGGATTTAACGGACCCACTCCTCGGATTAATGACACACTCCCTACTAATACACCTGGCACATCCGAAATATCATTGTGAGGTCCAACCGGCATCTCTCCCAGCCAAAGCCCAAGACTCCTCGGCGAGTAGCGTGCAGACATAAAAAATCCCCTCCGCTGTACTCTATGAGCAACAACGGAGGGATATGAATGTTACGCCTCTTGCTTCTTTTCCGAAAGACCGTCTAAAAAGACCATCAGTGCATGATTTAATTCTTCATGTAAATTGCCTGAACCAGAAACAAACCAGCGCATGAAATGTTGGACCATCATACCTTCTAGACTTTCAGCCAAAAAAGCGGGTTCGAACTCACGACTAATTTCGCCGTTTTGTTGCCCTACCGTTATAATAGCCATAAGCGCATAATGCAAACTCAAATCATAATCTGCCCCATCGCGATTACGCACAGTAACCCAAGCAATTTCACGATCTTTTATCATGAACCCAGCCCAATCTTGCAGAAGGTTTCCTAACCGCTGGCGAGTACTCATACATACCTGTTGACGCCCTTCATTTACAAGATCTTGCCAAGAACGACGTGAAAATTCCAGCACTACAGCTTCTTTTGTTGAAAAATAATTATAGAACGTTCCCTTTCCCACATCAGCTTGCTGAGTAATTTGATCGACTGAGGTGGCTGTAAATCCTTGCAAACGGAAAAGTTGCATAGCATTTGAGAAAATCTTTTCGCGTGTCTCTTTTTTCTTACGTTCTCTTCGAGACATTTCCGTCACTATAAATCCCCCCTTTATCCCTGTTAGCGGACGAATGAACTTCTTAGTCAGTCATTCTCCGTCTACCATATATTTCCTGCCTATAAAGGGGCTAAACAATAAATATTTACGCTTTTTGGTTCTTTTGTGCAGCCTCATACCCGAGCTTCCATACCATAAGAATCCTCCAAACTGCCCTCTCCAACTGTTCTTCTGCTTTTAAGAAAGCTTCCTCCAAAGTCGCAATCCCTTCAGAAACGCTGAAACAACTAGTAACCCCCAGTTCTGCTAAAAAATCCGGAGGCCCCTCCACCGATCCCGAGATAGCGAGTACTGGAACCTCATAGTTCTTCGCTAAGGCGGCAACTCCCACTGGCACCTTACCATATGCCGTCTGAAAGTCGGTCCTTCCCTCGCCGGTGAGCACTAAATCTGCTTGTCTAATTTTCTCATCTGCCTTGGCTACCTCTAAGACAATCTGAGACCCTGGTCGTAATTTCGCTCCCAGAAATCCAACCACCCCAGCACCAAGCCCTCCTGCTGCGCCCCCACCGGCTAATTCCAGAAGGTTTATCCCTACCACTTCGCTCAAGCGCAGCCCAAAATTTAGCAATGCTGCATCCAAAACTTTTACATCTTCGGGCTGAGCGCCCTTTTGCGGACCATAAACAGCACTCGCGCCCTCTGGACCACACAACGGATTTTGAACATCACAGGCCACCTCAATCTTCACCTGAGATAGACGTGGATTTATGTCGGACATATCTAAGCTAACAAGCTTGGTAAGGGCAGCCCCTCCTTGAGGTAACTCTTGTCCTTGGGCGTCCAAAAGTTTAACCCCCAACGCGGCTGCCACCCCAGCACCACCATCGTTCGTAGCACTTCCGCCGATACCGAGAAGAATTTTAGTGACTCCACGCTCCAGCGCGTCACGTATCAGTAGACCGGTTCCGTAGGTTGAGGTTACGAGAGGATTACGTTCATCATCGCGCAAAAGAGGGAGCCCTGAAGCTGCTGCCATTTCAATAATGGCTGTCGCTCCACGGTCGATAAGACCATAAGACGTTTCAATCGGCCGTCCCAGCGGATCTGTCACCTTGACCTTTACCTTTACCCCATCCGCCGCGCTAAGGATCGCCTCGACCGTACCTTCCCCACCGTCTGCCATAGGGATCATATCAATCACGCATTCTGGGTAAACTCGCTGGACCCCTCTACTCATTGCAGCCGCCACGTGATTGGCATTTAAACAACCCTTGAAAGAGTCTGGGGCTATAACAATTCGCATACTTATCACTCCTTAGATTGAGCACGTTGCCCTATATACCTTCCAACTTTAAGAAAAATGAAGAGGCTGACATAATCTATTACAATCATGATTAGGCTTTCAATAGGAATTTCAAGCAAACTAGCAATTACATAAGATAAAAGGTTAAATATCAAAGCCGCAAGGTATGCGGAACGCCAATTCTCATATTGGCTGCGATAACCTATTAAAAAACCCAGTGGATAAAAAAGAGCAAAATTGATGCCCAGTTGATTGAGTACACCACCCGAAACGAAAAACTCGCCCCAAAAAATATAGAGCAAGCCTAAAATAAGTACATAGCGCCCAAAAACAAAGTTCATGCGTCCCTCCTCATAACTAATAAAGAGGGAGAGAGTCACACTCTCTCCCTGAGCTTCGCTATACAATGGTTAACCTAAAATTCAAACGTAGTGAACTCGTTCAACTAAATGAACGCCGAAGCATAGTCCGGGGTACCACTCCACTTATAGAAGTGGGAGTCTTAAGCTTGATACTAACTATCGTTGTTTTATTACTAACTATAATTTGGGGATTCCTTGGTAATCGTTACATCATGGGGATGACTTTCACGAAGCCCCGCGGCTGTTATACGTATAAACTTGGTTTGTGTTCTGAGTGCCTCTATGTTGGCTGTGCCGCAATACCCCATCCCAGCACGCAATCCCCCGATCATTTGGTAGATAGTTTCTGAAACGGGTCCTTTAAAGGGGACGCGTCCTTCAATACCCTCTGGAACAAGTTTTTGATCTTTTTCTTGGAAATAACGATCTCGGCTACCTTCTTTCATCGCACCGATTGATCCCATTCCGCGATATACCTTATAACTTCGTCCCTGATAAATTTCCAGATCTCCAGGACTCTCATCCGTACCAGCAAAGAGACTTCCGATCATGACAGTTCGAGCACCGGCCGCCAAGGCTTTGACGATGTCCCCTGAGAACTTAATTCCTCCGTCCGCAATCACAGGAACACCATATTTCTCCGCTTCTTCAGCACAATCCATAACCGCCGTGATTTGAGGAACGCCAATACCTGCAACGATACGAGTGGTACAAATCGAACCTGGTCCTATCCCAACTTTGATAGCATCCGCACCCGCTTCAATGAGTTCTCGAGTTGCATCAGCCGTTGCAACGTTCCCAGCAATCAGCTGAGTCTCCGGAAAGCGTTCTTTTAAGACCCGCACCATCTCGATGACCCCTTTAGAGTGACCATGAGCTGTATCAAGCACAATAACATCGACACGAGCATTTACTAACGCCTCGGCACGCTGCAATGTATCTGCAGTGACTCCAATAGCTGCGCCTACACGTAAACGACCACTTTCATCCTTAGCAGAATTCGGATACTGCCGCCCTTTTTCAATATCTTTAATTGTAATAAGTCCCTTGAGCATCCCCTCAGAATCTACAAGGGGTAACTTTTCAATTTTATGTTGCCCCAATATTTCTTGGGCATGATCCAGAGTTGTTCCGACAGGAGCGGTTACCAAATTTGTCCGAGTCATCACCTCAGAGATTAAACGATTATAGTCTTTCTCAAAGCGCAGATCCCGGTTTGTTAGGATTCCAACCAGTTTTCCATCGACAGTAATAGGAACCCCTGAGATTCGATAACGCTCCATCAGTTTTAAAGCTTCCATAACACTGTCGTTGGGATGTAAAAAGATTGGATCCGTGATAACACCATGTTCAGAACGTTTAACTTTATCCACTTCTAAGGCTTGCTGCTCAATGCTCATATTTTTATGAATAATCCCAATTCCGCCTTCTCTCGCAACGGAGATCGCCATCCGAGAATTTGTAACAGTGTCCATTCCAGCACTCATAAGCGGGATACTTAATTTGATTTTTTTGGTTAAGTAAGTGCTGACATCGACATCTCGAGGTAAAACCTCAGATTTGGCCGGAACAATGAGAACATCATCAAACGTTAGTGCTGCATTATTGATTATACGATTGGACTGCATGATTGGCTCCCTTCAAATAGTTTTCTAATTAGTATATCAGATATATCAAAAAAAGAACATATAATTATAACCTCTTAATCAGCTTAGTGAAGGTGAAAGTAATACCTTTCAAACGATAGATTTCCCTTATTCCAGCAAACTATTCCATATGGCTTGCAAAACAGGATTCTGTGACCTATGATGAAAAAGGAGAAGGAGAATGGAGGAATCATGACATGATCTACCGGGTACTTCAATTCGCGCATGCAATTTTTCCCAATATTGATCCCAAGGACATCGAATGGGCCTTGAAACACTTATCTCCTGCTGCCTCTGTACTCTTTCTTCAGCAATCACTGACCGAACAACGGCATGCGATAGATGTTACCAAAAGTATCTTGAAAGCAAAACATTCTCTATCCATTGACGACTTTAAAAACCTTGTCATCGCCGCACTCCTCCATGACTGCGGAAAATCCGTTCTTTCCATCCGTCTCTGGCAGCGGGTATTTATTGTCCTTGTCCAGAAAATACCCAAGTCCCTAAGGTCACGCCTAGAAAGCGGTCACTCCATTTTCTCATACCCCTTAAAGGTCGAAACAAGGCACGCCCTATGGGGCGGTTATCTCGCTGAAGATGCAGGGTTAAACCCTGTGATCTGCCAATTAATTCGTGAACATCACAATCCTAAAACCAATTTAGGCTTTCTTTTAAAACAAGCGGACAATCAACATTAAATAAAAAACATGAGTCATTCATAAATCGACTCATGCTTTTTTTATAATAATGTATCTAGATTATCTTTTTCTTGCAGTTCAACAATTTCTTTGTTTTTTGAGAAAATCCATTTCGCAAATCGTTTATTATCACGTTGTAAGCGCACATTTTCCTTTTCAAGATGATGAACCAAAGCCACCTTTTCACGTTCAACCTTTTCCAACAAGTTCATAAGCACCCTTCGGCTTACTCTTAAATGTTCTACACGTTGCTCCAGTTCCCCGATACGAGCCCTCAGTAACTTAACTTCGTCCTTAGAATCCAATACATTACGCCCCCCCCGGCACTATCTATAGTTATAGTTTATGCCGGGAAAATGCATTTTAACCCTTTCTAAACAAAAGCTGAGCACTCTCTGTCTAAGTTCCGACGATTTTGTTTTGCTCGATTGAGAATCTGCTCGACGACCTCGAGAGAAACACCCCAACGACCGACCTGGACTCCAGGTTTCTGTGCTTCGCCATGAAAGTCAGATCCTCCCGTAGTTAGTAAATCATATTGCTCAGCAATGGTGCAGTATCTTTTGACATCCTCCAGCTTGTGTTCAGAATGCCAAACTTCGATCCCTTGGAGCCCAACTTGGATCCAGTCAGGGATACCTTCTTCTAGTTGTTGAATGCCAGGGTGAGCAAGAACGGCAACCCCTTGAGCTTTGCGTACTAATTTGATCCCCTCTTCTGGGGTAAGTTTATAGCGTGGAACGTAGGCCGGGGCCCCCATTCCGATGTAACGCTCAAACCCTTCTCGAATGGACCGTATAAATTCACGCTTTAAAAGTACCTGGGCAATATGTGGACGTCCGATTGATTCTCCTTGGGCAAACTGTCGAACCTCATCTTCGCTAATAACAATCCCCTGAGTTGCCAAACGAGCTAGAATTTCCAGCATACGATGTACACGAGCTTCACTCAAACCCCTTAGTTTCTCATTTAAATAGTTTGATGAACCATCTAATTCGTATCCGAGGATGTGAACCTCTTTCCCACGCCAATTTGTGTTGAGTTCAATCCCTCTAAGTACTTGTATCTGATAGTTTAAACCAGCATCCACTGCTTCTTCCCAGCCCTGAATAGTATCATGATCTGTTATTGCAACCGCTTTTAAGCCCAACTCCGCAACTAAACGGACCAGTTCTGTCGGTGTCAGTAATCCGTCGGACGCTGTTGTGTGGCAATGCAAATCTGCTTCGTATAGGGTAAATGTTGAAACCACGACTCAACCCCATTTCTAGATTCTCTATTTACGCTTATTTTAACACGTCCGACAATAATCGCATAAAATTCCGACCTGAAATTTGCTCTATTTCCCGAGTCGAGAACCCGACTCTTATCAAATCATCCAGCAACTTGGAGTAATCCCCTACATGTTCTAGCCCGGCTGGCGCTTCACTTATTCCGTCAAAATCTGAGCCTAATCCAACCGTCTCCACGCCTGCTACCTCAGCAATATGACAAATATGACGAATGACATCTTCTCGCGTAGCTTGGCCTGTCTCTCTTAAAAAAGACGGATAAAAATTCACCCCTACTACTCCTTTATGCTCTGCCAAAGCACGAAGTTGTTGATCCGTAAGATTACGCGGATTTGAACACAAAGCCTTGGCACAGGAGTGTGTCGCTGCAATAGGAGCCTCAGAAAGCTCTAGAACATGCCAAAATCCTGCCTCATTAAGATGAGACACATCAATCAGCATGCCGAGCTTATTCATGTGTAAAACAACCTCTTGACCTAAATTTGTCAATCTACTCTGCGTATTAATTTCCCCAATTCCATCAGCCAGAGCATTGCGCTGATTCCAGGTCAGACCTAACGCTCTAACTCCTAACTTATAGATTATATCCAGCATAAAAAGGTTCTGTCCTAGAATTTCCCCGCCCTCAACACTCAGCAGGATTCCAATTCGAGTCAGATCCGGAACTTTTTGAAGGTCTTGTTTTCCCAACACCAGAAAAACCTCTTCTGGATGATCCACAATAAATCGATGGGCACCTTCTATCAGTTGCAATCCCCGCCAGGTTGCCATTGTAGGTTTATACTTCGTCTCAATATAGGCCGCAAAAAACTGCAGAGAAAGTCCGGCCAGCTTCGCTCTTTGTGTATCCCAGTGCCCTCCTTCTAAGGGATCATGCAACGTTCTTTCTCCCTCAACATAGTGAATTAAACTATCACAGTGCCCATCTACTATGAAGATATTATCCATAACTATTGACCTCCCTATATCTATCATAACGAAATAAACACCTGTCTGCTTATGAATAAAGCAAACAGGTGAATCCACATATGTCTCGCAATCTTCGTTTAGCGCGGCTGAACAATTAACTTAATAGCAGTTCTTTCTTCTCCATCAATCAATACATCAGTGAATGCTGGAATACAGACAAGATCGACTCCACTTGGAGCCACAAAACCACGAGCAATAGCTACCGCTTTTACAGCTTGGTTGAGTGCTCCTGCTCCTATGGCTTGCAACTCTGCGCCCCCCCTCTCACGCAGAACCCCTGCAAGTGCTCCTGCAACAGCATTCGGGCTAGATTTAGCTGAGACTTTTAATACTTCCATAGATACATCCTCCTGCTCGAATTCATTTACAAGTATTACCACAACTTAGAATATATGTATTCGAGAACAGTCAGACAAAATCCTCTATTATGAAGAAGAATTTTCAGAATTTTGTCAAAGAGTAAGGCAACGGAAAAATCAAGCAAGATTATGTATCTAGGAATCGTGTATTGCGAACCCTGGTTCGAGATCGCGCATCGAGCTTCTTGCCTCGATTCAAGCCTCTGCAATCCGTTGGATTGCTTCAATCTGGCGCGCTTTTCCAGTATCCTCATCAATATCTATGACCACGGCATTGATCTGAATAGGACCGTTGGCTAACTCAAACTTCGCGGGTAGTTGGGTTAAGAAGCGATTAATTATAATCTCCTTTTTTACGCCCAAGACAGAATCCCTTGGCCCAGTCATCCCAACATCCGTAATATAGGCTGTTCCTTGATGAAGCAGACGAGCATCCGCAGTCTGAATATGGGTATGGGTTCCCACAACAGCACTGACCTTGCCATCCAGAAACCAACCTAAGGCCATTTTCTCCGAAGTAGCCTCAGCATGAAAATCAAGGATGATAATGGGCGTCTCTTGCCTCATCTGATTAACCCAACGTATCGCCCCACTAAAGGGATCGTCAAGCGATGGTAAAAAGATGCGCCCTGAAAGATTAAGGACTCCAATTTTCTTACCAAAGGCTCTCAGGAATCCATGCCCTTGTCCTGGCGCTCCAACTGGATAATTCGCTGGGCGAATAATTCTATGTTCACGATCAATGAAGGTCATAATATCTCGATTATCCCAAACATGATTGCCCATCGTCAAAAATTCGATTCCATAGCCATATAGCTCTTCGGCAATATCTTTGGTTAACCCTTTTCCAGCTGCGGCATTTTCGCCATTAGCCATAGTCACATCAATTTTATATTCCACCTGAAGTGGTTTTAAAAAACGTTTAACCGCTTCCCTTCCAGGCTTGCCTACAATATCCCCAATAAAAAGTATGCGCAACAAACGTACCTCCCTTACAAATCGAGGTTCGAAGCTCGATGTTCGAAGTTTGCACATCGAATATCGCACATCGCACCTAAACGTTATCCATAGAATGCCATTATTCCGAATTTAGATACTGTTCCAATGACTGAGTCGAGGTTAGAGGTTCGAATATCACAAATCGAGCATCGCGCATCGAACTTCGAGCATCGCATTAGCTAGGACTTGAAGACCAAAACACGCCCTTCCTCTCGCAATGCAACCACGTTTCTACTCATAGTATCGCTTTGGATTGAGTAAAGCATTTTACTGATCATTTCCTCCTGGTAAATCTGTTCCTCTTCGGGCAGATACATTTCATCATACACCAGCTGTTTCTGGTACTTCCGCTTTAGCAGCTCGACAATCAGCCCAACTTCTCGTTGAGTCATACTTTCGACATCACGAGTTACCGTAATAACACAGACATTTTCTTCGCTTCGGGAGATGATATCAAAAACCCTCATGCTTCGACCTTCAAGTTGATGGAAGAATTCTACAGCGGGTTTTAGCATGTCCTGAAGAGTGGAGGCCTCTTGTGATTGAGTAATCATAAACGTGATTTTTAGTGCATGTTGCTCACACCAATAATGTACAGACCCTACTTCAGGGTATCTCAAAAGAATTGAGGTTAGCAATCCCACTCCATCTTGGGCTCGTCCTCCGTCATGGGTGCGCCCTCCGTCTTTATATAAACTACTAAACATCTTAATTTCAGCCCTCTCTTTTACGCTGTCCTTACATGTATTTATTCGGCATAAGCTTGCAAACTCCTGCTCCAAACCTCTATCAATCATACTGGTCAAATATGGTATAGGGCATTCACCTTAATAAAAAACCAGGCGACCCACTGGATCGCCTGGTTAGGTATCTCACTATTATACTATTTTGCGAAGTCAACGGCTCTGGTCTCTCGGATTACAACCACCTTAATTTGTCCCGGATATTCAAGTTCTTCTTCAATTCGCTTACTAATCTCACGAGCTACACGCGGAGCGAGCACATCGTCAATCTTATCAGGTTTGACAATAATACGAACTTCTCGTCCGGCTTGAATAGCAAAGCACTTTTCTACCCCTTCAAAACTCTCGGCGATTTCTTCAAGCTTTTGTAAACGTTTAATATATGTTTCCAGGGTCTCCCTACGTGCTCCAGGGCGAGCGGCTGAGACCGCATCAGCAGCAGCAACAAGTACTGCAACAATGGTCTTGGGTTCTACATCGTTATGATGCGCTTCAATAGCGTGAAGAACATCACCGGATTCCTTGTATTTTCTAACCAGATCCACCCCAATTTGCACATGGGTCCCTTCTAGGTCATGATCTACAGCCTTGCCAATATCATGCAGAAGACCTGCCCGCTTTGCAAGTTGAATATCTACACCTAACTCTGCCGCCATCAATCCAGCCAGATGGGACACTTCAGTGGAGTGTTTCAAAACATTCTGTCCATAACTTGTGCGGAATTTTAGTCGCCCAAGCAAACGAATTAATTCAGGATGTAAGCCATGCACACCTGTTTCAAAGGTTGCTTGTTCCCCTTCTTCCCTGATCTTTTGGTCAACTTCTTTCTGAGCCTTTTCAACCATTTCTTCAATTCGTGCTGGGTGAATGCGCCCATCGGCAATGAGTTTTTCCAAAGCAATTCGCGCAACTTCTCGGCGAATTGGGTCAAACCCTGATAAAATTACAGCCTCTGGTGTATCATCAATGATAAGATCAATCCCCGTAAGGGTTTCTAAAGTTCGGATATTTCGTCCCTCACGACCGATAATTCGCCCTTTCATTTCGTCACTGGGCAACGCTACAACGGATACCGTCGTTTCAGCCACATGATCCGCTGCGCACCGCTGTATCGCTAAGGCAATAATATTCTTTGCCCGTTTCTCAGCTTCTTCCTTGGCACGTGTCTCAATCTCTTTAATCATGATTGCCGATTCATAGCGAACGTCTTCCTCAACACGTTTCAAAAGCAATTGTTTAGCTTCTTCTGAGGTCATTCCAGATAAGCGCTCAAGCTCCGCTTGTTCCTTACCAACAATCTGGTTCAGTTCTTCTTTAAGTTGTTCTACTTCGCCGTCTTTGCGGTGCAGATTTTCCTCTTTGCGTTCCAGTGACTCAATTTTACGGTCGAGACTTTCCTCTTTTTGGAGCAAGCGCCGCTCAAGGCGTTGGAGTTCATTACGCCTCTCCCGAGTTTCCTTTTCAACTTCATTGCGAATATGCATGACTTCTTCTTTAGCAGCAACGACAGATTCTCTCTTCTTGCTTTCAGCAGCTGAATGGGCACTCTCAACAATACGCTTGGCCTCTTCTTCTGCTGATCCAATACCCTTTTCTGCAGTACTTTTGCGGAAAAGCCAACCTGCTAAAACACCCAGACCTAATCCAACTAAAACAGAAACTAACCCGGTAATAATTAGTTCAATAATCATACGTCTACACACCTCCTTGTTTGACAAATTTTCTATTTTTTGCATTAAAAAAGCTGGTTTCCAAAACCAGTCACTTTTAAGCATAACCTTAAAACAGGTGTCTTCTCCTGTTTCCTACAAACTATCGCTCGCTAGTCAAAAAAACCTATATTTTAGCTAACTACAACGAAATCTATAAGAAAACCTTTAAAGGTTAAATCTTAACAGAGACAGGTCTCTGCTAAGATTTTAATATCATTTGCAATCAATGTCAAGCTTGTCCTAAACAGATACATTCTATACACCAGGGCCTACCACTCGTCGTCCATATTATAACTGTCTTCAAGATTATTTAGTGCTTTCCATACCAAATCCGTGGGATAGCCACGTTGAATGAGCTTACGAGCGACTTTATGCTGTATCCATAATTCACGTGGAACATACCGCTTTGCTTGTTCTGCCTCATGCCTTTGTTCCCAACGTTTTCCCTCTTCTACCCACCATCGCTTGGCAAGGGTTAAACATTGCTGATATTCGTCAACATCAGAATAAGTTGACTCTAACGCTTGCTCAATCAAGCAGGGGTCAAGCCCCCGCATTTTCATGTCTTGTTGAACTCTTCTCTTCGAATAACGTTTAAGCCGACTTTCCGAGTACATTAAAGCGAATTCCTGGTCGTTTAGGTAGCCTAGTTTAAGAAGTCTATCCAGCACTCCCGTGACCTCAGAGCTTTCGAAACCCTTTTCTAGAAGACGCGTCTCTAATTCATAATGAGTCATCGACCGACGGGATAAACAATCCACCGCAACGACCATCGCACTCTTACCGGGTTTAGATTTCGTCAAGAGAATCATCTTCCTCAGGCTCAGTGCTCGTCTCTACAGCACTCATATTGGCACGGATCTGTCGTTCAAGTTCGTTTGCCTTATCTGGGTGCTGCTTAAGGTATTCCTTGACATTTTCTCGACCCTGACCTAGCCGCTCGCCGTTATAGGAGTACCAAGCGCCAGACTTATTGATGATTTCCATCTCCGTCCCAATATCCACAATGCTTCCTTCGCGGGAAATCCCTTCTCCATACATGATATCAAAATCTGCCATCTTAAAGGGTGGGGAGACTTTATTTTTCACGATTTTAACTCGTGTTTTGTTACCGACAATATCCTGACCTTGTTTCAAGGCTTCTTGCCTGCGAATATCCATCCGAATTGTAGCGTAAAACTTAAGGGCTCGTCCACCTGTGGTAGTTTCTGGACTTCCAAACATTACGCCAATTTTTTCACGTATCTGATTAATAAAAATTACACAGGTATTGCTTTTGCTAATCGAGCCAGTCAACTTTCGTAAGGCCTGAGACATGAGGCGGGCGTGCAAGCCGACATGATTGTCACCCATCTCACCCTCAATCTCAGCCCGAGGAACTAAGGCAGCCACTGAGTCAACCACAACAACATCCACTGCAGCACTGCGTACAAGAGCCTCGCAGATTTCAAGTCCTTGTTCTCCAGTATCCGGTTGCGACACGAGCAAATCATCGATGTTGACTCCTAAGGCTTTAGCATAAACTGGATCTAGTGCATGCTCTGCATCGATAAAAGCAGCCACTCCGCCCAATTTCTGTGCTTCAGCGACGATATGGAGTGCCACTGTGGTTTTACCTGACGACTCAGGACCGAAAATCTCGATGACCCGCCCACGTGGGACCCCACCCACTCCTAAGGCAAGGTCTATCGCTAAACAACCTGTTGGAATGACGTCAATCGACAGTCCTGCCGAAGATTCCCCAAGTTTCATGATGGAACCCTTACCAAACTGCTTTTCAATCTGAGCTAGGGCAATGTCTAATGCTTTCAGCTTATTTGTTTCCGCCATTCTATAACCTCCTCATCGTGGTCCTACCCAAAACATCTGTTCGGTTTCTATTATAGAGGTACCTCATAATGCTTGTCAATTTGTTTATCTACAACCGACAGTAAAACAAATTATCTTACAATTTAATAAATCATTAGGTGATAGTGTTCGTTGATCAGTACAAAAAAGTCTTTCACTTCTGTTCATCCTATAGAAGTGAAAGACTCTTTGATCAAATCAATTTACTCATTAGAATTCGGCACTTTCACGAGCTTTGGCTGGCTCAACACTTACCTTACGCCCTTTTATCAAAGTCTGATGCATACAGCTCTGGACCCTGGTGGCATACTTTTCGGGAATCTCCACAAACGTAAATTTATCATAAATATTAATGATCCCAATCGTGTTTCCAGAAATCCCGCTTTGGTCTGCAATCCAACGGATGATATCTTGGGGGCGAATTTGTTGGATTCGACCGATATTAATAAAAAAACGCACCATTCCTGCTGAAGCCCCTGTGTTTCCAAAAAGCCGCTCATCTTGATCTTTAACTTCAGAGCGTTCTTCAACATTCGCGCCCTCGACCGCAAACTTTAAGGCTGCTGCTGCCACATCGATGGAATCGTATTCTTGGAACAATTCCGCGACTATCGCTCGATAATTGCCGAGCCGATTACTCTGGATCAGTTTTAAGAGTTGATTCTTGAGATTTTCCGCTTGTCGCTCACTTATATCGGCCATCGAAGGAAGCTCTTGCCGACGGATTCTCGTCTTAATAAGATTCTCAATGAGGCGAAGTTGACGATACTCCTTCGGGGATATTAAGGTTATTGCTTGGCCTTTACGTCCAACCCTTCCAGTCCGTCCGATCCGATGGACATAGGATACTGGATCTTGAGGAATATCAAAGTTAATGACATGAGTCACGTTATTAATATCCAAGCCCCTAGCCGCTACATCCGTAGCCACCAATAATTCAGACTTTCCGTCTCTAAATCGCTTCATGACTCGATCCCGTTGTTGCTGGCTCAAATCCCCATGCAAAGCATCCGCAAAATAGCCTCGGGCTTCAAGTGCCACTACGAGCTCATCCACCCCGCGTTTTGTGCGGCAAAAGACGATTCCCTGACCGATATCTTCCATGTCAATGATTCTACCTAGGGCATCCACTTTAATGCTTTCCCTGGTCTCATAGAAAACCTGATCAATCAGGGGAACGGTTAATTCATCCCGACTGACTGTAACGGAACGCGGGGACTTCATATAAGTTTGGGCTAATTTGCGAATTCCCGGGGGCATCGTTGCTGAAAAAAGTAAGACTTGCCTATTTTCAGAAGGTACCTCCTTTAAGAGGCTTTCAATGTCATCGATAAAGCCCATATCCAACATCTCGTCCGCTTCATCGAGAACCACCATTTTCACATGTTGTAGACGAAGTGTCCCACGGTTTAAATGGTCTAACAACCGGCCAGGAGTTCCTACAACCACCTGATATCCCATCCTTAAGGCGCGAATCTGACGGTCAATGGGCTGTCCGCCATAGATCGGCAACGGTTTGACATGCCGATACTTGCCAAGCTTAGCAATTTCCTCGGCAACCTGAATCGCCAATTCCCGAGTTGGTGTGACAATGAGTGCTTGCACCGCTTGGAATTTAGCATTTACCATCTCTGTAATAGGGATTCCAAAAGCAGCTGTCTTACCAGTTCCTGTCTGAGCCTGCCCAATAAGGTCTATCCCCTCAAGGGCAACTGGAATTGCTTCTTTTTGAATCGGAGAAGGCTCTTCAAACCCCATCTCTGACAAAGCTTGTAAAACCTGTTTACTTAACTGAATATCTCCAAAACTTTGTAAACGTTCAACCATCACCTATTTGTAAACCCCTTTCGCTATTCAACATCCACTGTCTCACTCCATTAAGGGCTGCATGAACGGTTAACTGACGAACAGACTGCCGTTCTCCGTATAACTGAAATTTTTCTACTTCAACACCCGTAGGTGTCGCTATGCCTATAAATACAAGACCTACCGGTTTTTGATCACTGCCTCCATCCGGCCCCGCAATCCCCGTTGTTGAGATGGCGAGATCTGATCCGGTCTTAGCACGAATTCCTTCTGCCATTTCCTTAGCAACCTCTTCACTCACAGCACCAAACGCCTTAAGGGTTTCCCCGCTTACCCCAAGCAACCCTTGTTTAAGAGAATTAGAATAACTCACGACCCCACCCAAATAAAACCGAGAACTTCCCGGTTCCTGAGTGAGCGCAGCACCAAGTAATCCACCAGTACATGACTCAGCCGTTGAAATAGTCAGATGTCTATCCGTAAATAATTGTCCTACTATCCCGACCATTGTTTCCTGATCTCGGCCAAATACTTTGTTTCCTAAACGCTGACGGATTTCTTCCTCTACTCGATCTAACGCTTTAACTGCTTCTCCAGACGTTTTTTCCGTGCTCCTCGCCACCAAACGAATGTGCATCTCAGCTCGTTTGGCCAGCAATGCCACCGTAACGTTAGGAAGTCTCATCAGTTCGTTGAGTACTTCCTCAATTGCCGATTCTCCGATTCCGAATACTTTTAGGACACGCTCGTTCATTCGTTCGACATGGGGTTCAAGGATCTTCTCTAATTCCGGCCAAACATAATTATCGAACATAGGGTGCAGTTCAAAGGGAGGACCTGGCAATATAATAACGATCTTACCGCTTTTTTCGATGATGGCCCCTGGGGCTGTCCCAATGGGATTGGGCAAAATTTTCGAGTTTACTGGAAAAAAGGCTTGTTTTTCATTACTCTCAGGCATAGGCGCTTTCCGACGACCAAAAAACTTCTTAATCTGTTCTAGACTGGAGGAGTCTAACTCCAACTTCAACTCTAAGACTTTGGCAACTAATTCCTTGGTCAAGTCATCGGCAGTCGGACCTAACCCTCCTGTCGTAATCAGGAGATCAGAACGCCCAAGCGCCTGACGTAAAACTTGTTCTAACCGTTCGGGATTGTCACCAATGGTCGTATGATAGTCTACCTCAATGCCCAAAGTCGATAGTTTTCCTGTTAAGTAATGAGCACTCGTATTGAGAGTTTCTCCAAGTAATATCTCAGTCCCCGTTGAGACAATTTCAGCCTTCATATAGTTTATCACTCTCCTATTGTCAACGCAAATAAACACGAAACTTCGTGTTGCAATTCATATCTGTGGATCTTTAAGATACTCCCCATTAAATTATTTCTAAATTAACCCAGAAATATCCTTCTTTTTCTGTAAAATATTATCTAAACTCTTAATCACTTGACGATTTTCTCCCATCAATGTAAAAAATGGAGCCTTTCACTTCAAATTGAGTGAAAGGCTCCACGCTATACGTATTATTGCCCATTAGGGCTTAAGCAACATTTAGCAAATACATCCGCAAATTATCTCCACTTAATGTTTCTTCTTCTCCTAAAATCTCTGTGATTTTAATTAACAAAGGTTTGTTCTTCAAAAGAATTGTCTTCGTTCGCACTTCGAGTTCTGCTAATATGTCTTTCGTCACAGGCTGACGTTGTTCAGCATTCAAACGAGATACGTCAGTAACGCCAAGCGAAGACATTCCAGAAATTAACATCCTTTCCACAAGGTTAAGTGCTTGCTCATAATCACCTGCAGCCCCAGTGCTCCGAGTACCTAGGATTTCCTCTTCTGCTAAGGCCCCTGCTAAGGCCACCATGATCTGTTCTTCTAACATCGCCTGAGTATACAGATATAAATCATCCTTCGGATAATGACGAACATATCCTAGGGCATTTCCTCGTGAACGGATGGAAACTTGAGAGACTGAGTTTGGCCGGACCATTTCTGCTAGCAACGCATGCCCACTCTCATGAATAGCCACCCGTCGTAATTCCTCTGCCGTAGGTTTTCGATCAAGTTTTTCTCCCAACATCACCTTTTCGACCGCTTCATGTAAATGATGAGCATTAATTTCACTCGCTTCGTCACGCAGAGCAAGAATGGCAGCTTCGTTGGTAAGACTTTCTAAATGGGCTCCTGAAAATCCAAACGTTTCATGCGCGATATCTTCTAGTTTAACCTCTTCAGCCAAAGGTTTATTTTTTGTGTGAATTTTCAAGATTGCCACGCGTCCCTCTTTATCAGGAAGATCTACTTTGACTTGCCTGTCAAAACGTCCTGGGCGAAGCAACGCTGCATCCAACGCTTCCGGGCGATTCGTAGCGCCCATCACTAAGATGGGCGGACCTTGTTCCGCTTTCAATCCGTCCATTTCAACTAACAGTTGATTAAGGGTTTGGTCATATTCATGATGGGAAACATTACTGCCCCGTTTAGCCCCTAAAATATCCATTTCATCGATAAAAATAATCGCACTCGTTTTCTTTTCTTTCCGTACCATTTCTCGCGCTCTACGGAACAATCCACGGACCCTTTCCGCCCCCACACCAGCGTACATTTCTACAAATTCGCTGCCTGAAACCGACAGAAAAGCGGAGTCTGTATATCTTGCCGCCGCTTTGGCAAGCAGTGTTTTCCCTGTACCCGTGGGGCCTGACAACAAGATCCCCTTGAGCGGGCGGATCCCTAAGGCTTTCATCCGGTCAGAGTGAAGTAAAAAGTCTAACGCCTCTTGCAATTCTTTCTTAGCAACACTCTGTCCCCCGATATCCTCAAAATCAATCGCAGTAGTGGCTATAGATACACCATTCCCGTTTTTTAGGATTTGACGTGAAAGGACTAAGGTCCAAACCAGATACGCTGCTACAAGCAGCAAGCCAATCGGGAAGACATTATATCCCAAAACCATTAAAAAGGCGAAAACCCCAATTACAAAACCTATTATAATATCAAGTTTCATGTTCTCTCCCCTTCATCGGTAATATCTTACTCTCTTTCTGTCGGCAGAAATTTCTCTTGCCCATGTCGTTCGATTACTTCAATAAGTTGAGCATCTCCCTGATTCATGAGTACGTATATGGCATCATTATCCATCTCTAATTCAAGCTGTACGCCTGCTTGTTCCGCCTGTATTCTTACAGTTTGGGCCATTTCCGTGAAATTTCCACGCGCTATACCTTCTTGTAAGGCAAACTGAATTTGTCCATATAGTTTTTCGAGAGTTTCATTCTTATGATCTTTAAATCGAATTGGAACATCTTCAGCTAATTTCACTAGAGTTTGACTTGTCTGACGAAGGTTCACCAATTGATCAGTAACCACAACCATCTCTTTCTCGCCACGATTAGTCACCACTTTAGCGGAAATGACGCCTGGAATTTGCTGACTTTGACTCAAGATCGTAACATCAACCCACTTCTTTTGATAGATAAGTTTGCCTCCAAGGAGCAAACCAAATATCAGGAACCCTACAAGGCTAATCAGCAATACCCGCTGTCTCGTCATCTCTTCATCCTCCATTATGTCATACTTAATGCTACATCACACTCTATATCAACATTATAGCACGTAGTATATCATTCTGAAGCAACAACTTGTATCCACATCTGGAAAAACAAGGAACGGGCGTGTTGGGGGCGGACGTGGTTGGGGGGCCGGGCCTTTTTAAAAAATTTTAATTTTTTTAAAATAAACGGCCCCCCAAAAACCGGCGCGTTGCAACCCGGTGCCCCCCATTAATTTCCCCAAATTTTTTTTACTTGGAAAAAAAAAAAACCGCGGGTATTTAAGTAAAAAAAAAACCGAACTTTAAAAAAGCGTTGCCCCACTTTATAACCCACACCGGAA